>NZ_JBIVXJ010000014.1:23325-171177 GCF_044769185.1 Pseudomonas sp. NPDC090592 | reverse complement strand
CAAGGGCATTTGGCCTGGATGCCATTTCGTGAGTGAGGGACAGTGCTTTTGCTAGGCGCATAAAAAATCCGATGCTCGTTTCCAAGCATCGGATTGTGCGGCCTACGGGCTAAAGCTCAAAGCGTCAGTCTTAACTGACTGGTATTACCCCGAAGGGCCCTTTTCCTGTTGCGATGCAATCGCTTACACGCCCGAGGCCTTGGCCGCGGCAACGTCCTTGATCGACAGCTTGATACGGCCGCGGTTGTCCACGTCCAGTACCAGTACTTCAACTTCCTGGCCTTCTTTCAGGATGTCGGTGACTTTCTCGACGCGAGCATCGCTCAGCATGGAGATGTGCACCAGGCCGTCCTTGCCAGGCAGGATGTTGACGAAGGCGCCGAAGTCGACGATGCGCTCAACCTTGCCGACGTAGATCTTGCCGATCTCGGCCTCGGCAGTGATGCCCAGGATGCGCTGCTTGGCAGCATCTGCCGCTTCCTTGGTTTCGCCGAAGATCTTGATCGAGCCATCGTCTTCGATATCGATCGAAGCTTTGGTCTCTTCGCAGATGGCGCGAATGGTGGCGCCGCCTTTACCGATGACGTCACGGATCTTGTCGGTGTCGATCTTCATCGCGATCATGGTTGGGGCGTTGGCCGACAGCTCGGTACGCGACTGACCAATGATCTGGTTCATCTGGCCGAGGATGTTCAGGCGCGCTTCCAGGGCTTGGCCCAGGGCGATTTCCATGATCTCTTCGGTGATGCCGTTGATCTTGATGTCCATCTGCAGCGCAGTGACGCCTTTGGCGGTACCGGCTACCTTGAAGTCCATGTCGCCCAGGTGGTCTTCATCACCCAGGATGTCGGTCAGAACGGCGAACTTCTCGCCTTCCTTGACCAGGCCCATGGCGATACCGGCAACCGGCGCCTTCATTGGCACACCGGCATCCATCAGGGCCAGGGAAGCACCGCAGACCGAAGCCATGGAGCTGGAGCCGTTGGATTCGGTGATTTCCGAAACCACGCGGATGGTGTACGGGAACACGTCAGCAGCAGGCAGCATGGCCTGGACCGAACGGCGGGCCAGTCGGCCGTGACCGATTTCACGACGGCCAGCACCACCCATGCGACCACACTCACCTACCGAGAACGGTGGGAAGTTGTAGTGCAGCATGAAGGGGTCTTTCTTCTCGCCTTCGAGGGTATCCAGCAGCTGTGCGTCACGGGCAGTACCCAGGGTCGCAACGACCAGTGCCTGGGTTTCGCCACGGGTGAACAGTGCCGAACCGTGGGTCTTCGGCAGAACACCCACTTCGATGTTCAGCGGACGAACAGTCTTGGTGTCACGGCCGTCGATACGTGGCTTGCCGTTGACGATGTTTTCGCGAACGGTGCGGTATTCGATTTCGCCGAAGATTTCTTTCACTTCGGAAGCCGATGGCTGGCCTTCTTCACCGGAGAACTTGGCGATCGCCTGATCGCGCAGCTCGCCCAGGCGCGCATAGCGGTCAGCCTTGACGGTGATGGTGTAGCCCTGCGAAACGCCTTCGCCGAATTCGGCGCGGATGGCGTTGAACAGCTCAGTGTTGGCAACAGCCGGTTTCCAGTCCCAGGTTGGCTTGCCAGCTTCAGCAGCCAGCTCTTTGACAGCCTGGATAACAGCCTGGAATTCGTCATGGGCGAACAGTACGGCGCCCAGCATCTGGTCTTCGGTCAGCTCTTGAGCTTCCGATTCAACCATCAGCACAGCGTCCGAGGTACCGGCAACGACCATGTCCAGGCTCGAAGCGGCCAGTTGCTCGTAAGTCGGGTTCAGCAGGTAGCCGGTGCTTTCGTGGAAGGCAACGCGGGCGGCGCCGATCGGGCCTTCGAACGGAATACCGGAAATGGCCAGGGCAGCCGAGGTACCGATCATCGCAGCGATGTCCGGGTCGGTCTTCTTGCTGGTGGAAACCACGGTGCAGACAACCTGCACTTCGTTCATGAAGCCTTCCGGGAACAGCGGACGGATCGGACGGTCGATCAGACGCGAAGTCAGGGTCTCTTTCTCGGAAGGACGGCCTTCACGCTTGAAGAAACCACCAGGGATCTTACCGGCAGCGTAGGTCTTTTCCTGATAATGAACAGAAAGAGGGAAGAAGCCTTTGCTTGGGTCTGCATGCTTGGCGCCGACCACGGTCACCAGCACGGTGACATCGTTATCGACGGTAACCAGCACTGCGCCGGTTGCCTGACGGGCAATACGGCCCGTTTCGAGAGTAACGGTCGATTGACCGAACTGGAAAGTCTTGATTACCGGGTTCACGGTTTCCTACCTTTTTCAGTGGCTCTTGGGGGAACTGGTTTCTTGCGAATTCTTGGGCAGAACGGGGAATCGGCCCCATTGACCGTCCAGATACAACACGAGGCTGGGAGCCTGGCTGAAGAGCGGAAAACCGCTCGACTTCACCAGGCTGCCAACCTCGGAGATACGCATGGCATGCCCATAGACAACGCTGCCAGGCAGCGCTGCCAATGCATGAGACACGCCATGCACACCACTGACCAGGCCGCTATTAGCGACGCAGGCCCAGGCGACCGATCAGGGCGCTGTAACGAGTGGTGTCTTTGCCCTTCAGGTAGTCCAGCAGCTTACGACGCTGGTTAACCATGCGGATCAGGCCACGACGCGAGTGGTGGTCTTTACCGTTGGCCTTGAAGTGGCCTTGCAGCTTGTTGATGTTCGCGGTCAGCAGAGCAACCTGAACTTCCGGGCTACCAGTGTCGCCAGCAGCTTGCTGGAAGTCGGTAACGATTTGAGCTTTTTCTTCAACGCTGAGGGCCATTTGGCTTCTCCTGATAACGGATCCCGCTAGCGGGGTCCAATAGGCCAGGGACAAATCCCTGTATTAATAAAAAAGGTGTGACCGTGCCTACTGACAGCCACCCTTGTTCCCGTAGGGCTCGGCCAAAGCCTTACCCTGCGGTTTCGGTCATTCCGACCGAATCAGCCGACGTGGCGCAATGCGCCCGTCTTCGCTCACTTCACCGATACCGATGAAGCGTGCATTGTGATCCTGTACCCGGACCATGCCAAATTGTGGCGCGTCCGGCGCACGTACCGCCTGACCATGCAGCCAGTAGAACGCACTGTGTTCGGACAGGCTGACCATGGGCCAGTCCTGCAAACCGCTGTCCGATGGCATCAGGAAGCGATCAAGCGCTTCATTGCCACCTTCGGCGTGAGCTTGCTCAAGTTCCTCGAGGGTAACCGTCTGTGCCAGCGCAAAGGGGCCGGCCTGGGTCCTGCGCAGTTCGGCGACATAGGCACCGCAGCCAAGGGCCTCGCCGATATCCTCCACCAGGGTGCGGATATAGGTGCCTTTGCTGCATCCTACGCTCAGCCGTGCACGGGTGCCTTCACACTCGAGCAACTCCAAGCGGTTAATAGTAACAGAACGCGCCTCGCGCTCCACTACCTCTCCTGCACGCGCCAGTTTGTAAAGCGGCTGGCCGTCACGCTTGAGCGCCGAGTACATCGGCGGTATCTGGCTGATCGGGCCACGAAAACGTGGCAGCAGCGCTTCGATGTCGGCGCGACCAACGGTCACATCGCGGGTCTGCAGCACTTCACCTTCGGCATCGCCGGTGTTGGTAGTCTGCCCCATCTGCATGACGGTTTCGTAGCCCTTGTCGGAATCGAGCAGGTACTGCGAAAACTTGGTCGCTTCGCCGAAGCACAATGGCAGCACGCCAGTTGCCAACGGGTCGAGGCTGCCGGTGTGGCCGGCCTTTTCAGCATTGAGCAACCAGCGCACCTTTTGCAGTGCGGCGTTGGAGGTAAAGCCCAGCGGCTTGTCGAGCAGGATGATGCCGCTGACGTTGCGGCGGATACGTTTGACCTGGGCCACCGATTACTCCTCGGCGTCCGTCTTGTCGGCATCCTTGTGCAGGCGGTCTTCGGCCACTGCACGCTCGATCAGCGCCGACAGGTGCACACCGCGGCTGACGCTTTCATCGAAGTGGAAGTGCAGCTGCGGCACGCTACGCAGTTGCATCGAGCGGCCCAGGTGCAAACGCAGGAAGCTGGCAGCGCTGTTCAGCGCCTTGAGCGACTGCTGCACGGCATCCGGGGTTTCTTCGCCCATGACGGTGATGAACACCTTGGCGTGGCCCAGGTCGCGACTGACGTCCACGGCAGTGATGGTCACCAGGCCGACACGCGGGTCCTTGACTTCGCGACGAATCAGCTCGGCCAGCTCGCGCTGCATCTGATCGCCAATACGTTGGGTACGGCTATATTCTTTGGCCATTCTTGCTACCTGTAACTTAAAGCGGCAAACGCCCGGTCAGACCAATGCCTGACCGGGCGCTACCTGAAGAGGTGCTGAAAACCGCCGCGTAGAGCAGCGGTTTGCAGCCAGCTCACCCTTAAAGGGTACGAGCAACCTGGACTTTCTCGAAGACTTCGATCTTGTCGCCGACCTTGACGTCGTTGTAGCTCTTGACGCCAATACCGCACTCCATGCCGTTACGCACTTCGGAGGCGTCGTCCTTGAAGCGACGCAGCGATTCCAGCTCGCCTTCGAAGATAACCACGTCTTCGCGCAGAACGCGGATCGGACGGTTGCGGTACACGGTACCTTCGATGACCATACAGCCAGCGATGGCGCCGAACTTCGGCGAACGGAACACGTCACGCACTTCGGCGACACCCAGGATGTTCTCGCGAACATCGCTGCCGAGCATGCCGGTCAGGGCCTTCTTGACGTCTTCGATGATGTCGTAGATCACGTTGTAGTAACGCATATCCAGACCTTCCTGCTCGACGATCTTGCGCGCGCCGGCATCGGCACGCACGTTGAAGCCGAACAGTACTGCATTCGAAGCCAGCGCCAGGTTGGCATCGCTTTCGGTGATACCACCAACGCCGCCACCAATCACGCGTACCTGAACTTCGTCGTTACCCAGACCGCCGAGCGAGCCCTGCAGTGCTTCCAGGGAACCACGCACGTCGGTCTTGAGGACGATGTTGAGGGTCTTCTTCTCTTCCTGACCCATGGTCTCGAAGATGTTTTCCAGCTTGCCGGCGTGAGCACGGGCCAGCTTGACCTCGCGGTACTTGCCTTGACGGAACAGGGCAACTTCACGTGCCTTCTTCTCGTCGGCAACCACGGACAGCTCGTCACCGGCTTCCGGGGTACCATCCAGGCCGAGGATTTCGACCGGGATCGACGGGCCGGCTTCCTTCACAGGCTTGCCGTTCTCGTCGAGCATGGCACGCACGCGGCCATAGTTGGAACCGCACAGGACCATGTCGCCCTGACGCAGGGTACCGTCCTGAACCAGGATGGTTGCCACTGGGCCACGGCCCTTGTCCAGGCGCGATTCGACAACCACACCACGACCTGGAGCGGTCGGGGTTGCAGTCAGTTCGAGGATCTCGGCCTGCAGCAGGACGGCTTCGAGCAGTTCGTCGACGCCGGTACCCATCTTGGCCGATACCTTGACGAACGGCGTGTCACCACCCCAATCCTCGGAGGTAACGCCTTCGACGGCCAACTCGTTACGGATGCGATCGAGGTCGGCACCCGGCTTGTCGATCTTGTTGACTGCAACCACCAGCGGAACGCCAGCTGCCTTGGCATGCTGAACGGCTTCGCGGGTTTGCGGCATCACGCCGTCGTCCGCTGCCACCACCAGGATGACGATGTCGGTCGCCTTGGCACCACGTGCACGCATCTGAGTGAACGCAGCGTGGCCCGGGGTATCGAGGAAGGTGACCATACCGCGATCGGTTTCCACGTGGTAAGCACCGATGTGCTGGGTGATACCACCGGCTTCGCCAGCGGCAACCTTGGCACGACGGATGTAGTCGAGCAGCGAGGTCTTACCATGGTCAACGTGACCCATGACGGTAACGACCGGCGCACGCGACTCGGTCTGGCCTTCGAACTTCAGCGATTCGGCCAGGGAGTCTTCCAGTGCGGTATCGCTGACCAGGGTGACCTTGTGGCCCAGCTCTTCTGCGATCAGCTGAGCGGTTTCCTGGTCAAGTACCTGGTTGATGGTAACCGGAGTGCCCATCTTGAACATGAACTTGACCACTTCAGCGCCCTTGACGGACATCTGGTTGGCCAGTTCCGAGACCGTGATGGTCTCGCCGATGGTCACGTCACGGATGACGGGGCCGGTCGGGTTCTGGAAGCCGTGCTGGTTGCGCTTCTTCAGCTTGCTCTTGCCACCACGGCCACGACGAGCGCCATCGCTCTCTTCGTCGGTGGTGCGTGGAGCGGCACGTGGAGTCGGCGCCTTTTCCTTCTCCTTGACCTTGACCTTGATCGACACACGCGGAGCCTCGCCACGACGACGGTCGTCATCGCGGGTGCGGCTTTCGTTGCGACGGGTCTCGTCCTTCTTACGCTCGGCAGCGCGGGCTGCGGCGTCTTCGGACGCAGGTGCGTCGGCGACTACCGGGGCTGGAGCAGCGGCTGGTGCCGGCTCTGGCTTGGCTGCAGGCGCCGGGGCGGCTGCAGGCGCTTCGGCGGCCTGACGGCGAGCCTGCTCTTCGTTGCGCTGGCGAACTTCGGCGTCAACCTTGTCGCGAGCAGCGTTTTCAGCCGCGCGGCGCTCATCCAGTTCACGCTTCTGCTCAGCCTGGATCTCTTCCGGGCTGCGCTGCACGAATACTTTCTTCTTGCGTACTTCTACGCTGATGCTTTTGCTACCGGCGACACGAAGGGTGCTGGTGGTTTTGCGCTGCAAGGTAATCTTGCGCGGCTCTTCCGCCTTGCTCTTGTGGCTGCTTTTCAAATGAGTCAGCAGGGTCTGCTTCTCATTGTCGGTCACTACCTGACCGGCGTCGGTGTGCGGCAGACCTGCCTCACGCATCTGCTGCAGCAGGCGCTCTACCGGTGCCTCGACCTCTTGGGCCAGTTCTTTCACCGTGACTTGCGTCATGCACTTCTCTCCTCAGGCCGCGCCTAATTACTCGAACCAGTGGGCTCGGGCGGCCATGATCAACTTGCCGGCACGCTCTTCGTCGATGCCGTCGATGTCGAGCAGATCGTCGATCGACTGCTCGGCCAGGTCTTCGCGGTTAACCACGCCGCGCACCGCCAGTTCAGCCGCCAGGTCCTTGTCCATGCCCTCAAGGGAGAGCAGGTCTTCGGCCGGGTGGGCGTCTGCCAGTTTTTCTTCGGTAGCGATGGCCTTGGTCAACAAACGGTCCTTGGCTCGAGCGCGGAGCTCATTGACGATATCTTCGTCAAAGCCATCGATGTTGAGCATTTCTTCCAACGGTACGTAGGCAATTTCTTCAAGGCTGGTGAAGCCTTCGTCGACCAGCACTTGGGCCAGCTCCTCGTCGACTTCCAGTTCTTCGATGAAATTGCGCAGGATGTCACCGGTTTCGGCCTGTTGCTTGGCCTGGATGTCCTTCTCGGTCATCACGTTCAGGGTCCAGCCAGTCAGCTGACTGGCCAGGCGAACGTTCTGACCGCCACGGCCAATGGCCTGGGCCAGGTTGTCCTCGGCGACGGCGATGTCCATGGCATGGGCATCTTCATCAACGATGATCGCCGCGACTTCAGCCGGCGACATGGCGTTGATAACGAACTGCGCCGGGTTATCGTCCCACAGGACGATATCCACACGCTCACCACCCAGCTCCCCGGATACGGCCTGGACGCGCGAACCACGCATGCCGATACAGGCGCCTTGCGGGTCGATACGCTTGTCCTTGGAGCGGACGGCGATCTTGGCTCGCGAACCCGGATCACGGGAAGCAGCCATGACTTCGATGAGGCCCTCGGCAATTTCCGGCACTTCAATGCGGAAAAGCTCGATCAGCATCTGCGGCGCGGTGCGCGACAGGATCAGCTGTGGGCCACGGTTTTCAGTGCGAATTTCCTTGAGCAGCGCACGCAGGCGCACGCCGACACGGAAGGTTTCACGCGCAATGATGTCTTCGCGAGCCAGCAAGGCCTCGGCGTTGTTGCCCAGGTCAACGATGACGTTGTCGCGGGTAACCTTTTTGACGGTACCGGAAATGATCTCGCCGACACGCTCACGGTAGGCATCGACCACCTGGGCACGTTCGGCCTCACGGACCTTCTGCACGATGACCTGCTTGGCGGTCTGGGCGGCGATACGACCGAATTCAATGGACTCGATCTTCTCTTCGATCACGTCACCAACCTTGGCTTCAGGGTGGGTGTCCTTGATCTTGTCCAGCCAGGTCTCGATTGCCGGATCATCAAGATCGGCTTCGTCGACCACGGTCCAGCGACGGAATGTCTCGTAGCTACCGGTGTGGCGGTTGATTTCCACACGCAGATCGACTTCGTCTTCAAAACGTTTTTTGGTCGCAGTGGCCAGGGCCACTTCCAGCGCTTCGAAAATGACGCCGGGCGGTACACCTTTTTCGTTGGATACCGATTCAACAACCAGCAGTACTTCTTTGCTCATCGTACGCCTCGCCTTGCGCAAGCCATTGGGCCCGGATAGTCCGCCGGGCCCGGCACGTCTCAGTCAAAACTGGGAATAATATTGGCCTTGTCGATCGAGTCGATCGGCAGAAGGAATTCCTGGTTGTCCACCTGGACCACCACGTCCTGCTCCTCCACACCGCGGAGAAGGCCCTGGAAGTTACGACGACCCTCGAAGGGTGAGCGCAGCTTGATCTTCACTTGTTCGCCGGCATGCGAGGCAAACTGTTCCAGAGTGAACAGTGGGCGATCCATGCCTGGAGAAGACACCTCGAGGGTGTACTCACTGCTGATTGGATCTTCCACATCGAGAATGGCGCTGGCCTGACGGCTGACCGCTTCGCAGTCGTCCACCAGAATGCCGTCTTCCTTGTCGATGTAGATGCGCAGTACCGAATGCTTACCCTGGGAAACGAACTCGATCCCCCAGCACTGATAGCCCAGACCCTCGACAACCGGGGCCAACAAGGCCTGCAACTGTTCTAGCTTGCTCGACACCTGAACCCCCTCGTGCATGCTGTGCAAATAAAAAATGGGCGAAGCGCCCATCCCTGAAAGCGCCGTTGGACAACGACGCCGAATACTGTTCGGTTAGCAAAAAGCCCCTGAAAAGGGGCTCCGCTGAAGCTGGTTGCGGGGGCTGGATTTGAACCAACGACCTTCGGGTTATGAGCCCGACGAGCTACCAAGCTGCTCCACCCCGCGACAAAGCTGGGGCGAAAGTATAAGACCGAACCCTATCTAGGGTCAAATCCGAACCTTCACCTGCAAGAAAGCCCGCTAAAGCGGGCTCTCATGCTTCAATTGGTACCGAGAAGGGGACTCGAACCCCTACACCCTATGGGCACAACCACCTCAAGGTTGCGTGTCTACCAATTCCACCACCTCGGCAATACTACTTCTTGAAACCCGTTACTTCTGCTCTTCTGCCGGAGGAGGTACATCACCAGTGTTAGTGGTGGTTTCGCTCTTCTGCTGCTGGAGCACCGGTACATCATCATTAACTGCCGGTTTCTGCGGCTCTTTCACTTCTAGCACCGCTGGATCTGGAAGACCTGCTTGGCTAAGCTGGTGAGCTTGTTGCTTCGCGAAGTATCCTAACCCAAGTGCTGTCAAAAAGAAAGTGGCAGCGAGTATAGCAGTTAATTTACTTAGGAACGTTGCAGAACCCTGGCTCCCGAACACGGTATTTGAAGCACCCGCGCCGAAAGATGCACCTGCTTCCGCACCCTTACCCTGTTGCAACAGAACCAGCACTACAAGCGACAGCGCTGCCAACAGATGAAAAACAACGATGACTGTTTCCAGCATTTGTTCAGTTTCCTGCGGCGCGACAAATTGCACCGAATTCGTCTGCGTTCAGGGAAGCCCCACCAATGAGCCCCCCATCGATATCCGGCATGCCGAACAGTTCGGCCGCATTGGCCGCCTTCACGCTGCCGCCGTAGAGCAACTGCACCTTCGCAGCTACTTCAGCATCTTCTGCCGCCAGCTGGCTGCGGATGGCGGCGTGCACATCCTGGGCCTGCTGTGGCGTGGCCGTGAGGCCGGTGCCAATGGCCCATACAGGCTCATAGGCAATTACTGCATTGGCAAAAGCCTTAACACCGAATGCCTCGATGATACTGCTTAGTTGACGCCCGACAACTTCGAGCGTCTTGCCAGCCTCGCGCTCTTCAAGGGTTTCCCCGATACAAAGCACTGGCTTCAAACCTTTGGCCTGGGCAGCTGCAAATTTGCGATTGAGCACTTCGTCGGTTTCGCCAATGATCTGGCGACGCTCCGAATGACCAACCAACACCAACTTGCAACCTGCTTCGACCAGCTGCTCCGGAGCAACTTCCCCGGTCAACGCACCCTGTTCGGGTTGTACAGCAGAATTCTGTGCGCCAACAGTAATTTCTTTACCTGCCAGGCCATCAACCACTTGATTGATGAACAGGGCCGGTGGAAATACCGCGACTTCCACTCCGCTCGGCAAGGCGAGATTGCTCAAGCCTTTGGTCAGCTCAGCGACGCTAGCGCGGGTACCGTGCATCTTCCAGTTACCAGCTACCATAGGGCGACGCATGCTTTACCTCGTCGGTCAAAGTGGGCGCAGATCTTACCCAACCAGATCTGCGCTGGCAAGCGCCTTCAGACACAAACTTCGCTGACCAGTTTGGCCAATGCTTCAGCATGGGCACGCACCTGGCTTTCGTCTTCACCTTCGACCATGACCCGCACCAGCGGCTCGGTACCCGACTTGCGCAGCAGCACACGCCCGCGACCGGCCAAAGCCTCGGTCACACGGGCACTGGCCTCCCTGACTGCAGGGTGCTCCAGCGGATCGACCTTGCTCGCGCCGAAGCGCACGTTAATCAGTACCTGCGGGCACTTGCGCAGGGCCTGGCGCGCCTGCGCCAGGGTCTCACCACGGCGCTTGAGCGCCATCAGCACCTGCAGCGCGGCAATGATCGCGTCACCGGTGGTGGTGTGGTTGCAGCACACGACATGGCCGGAGTTTTCACCACCGATCAGCCACTCACGTTCCAGCAGCTCGGCCATGACGTAACGGTCACCGACCTTGGCACGCACGAACGGAATATCCAGATCCTTCAGTGCCAGCTCCAGGCCCAGGTTGCTCATCAGCGTACCCACTACACCGCCTTGCAGCTTGCCGCGGTCGTGCAGGTCCCGGGCAATGATGAACAGCAACTCGTCACCATCGACGATGGCGCCAGTGTGGTCGACCATCAACACGCGATCGCCGTCACCGTCGAAGGCAATACCGAGGTCGGCATGACCTACCAGTACGGCAGCCTGCAGCGATTCGATGTGGGTCGAGCCGCACCCTTCGTTGATGTTCAGGCCGTCCGGCTGTGCATGCAGCACGGTCACCTCGGCACCCAGCTCGCGGAACACGCTCGGCGCAACCTTGTACGTGGCGCCGTGGGCGCAGTCGACCACCAGCTTCAGGCCTTCAAAGCCGGTGCCGGTGGGCACACTGCTCTTGCAGAATTCGATATAGCGGCCGGCAGCATCGTTGATGCGCGAAACCTTGCCCAGCTTGCCCGAGTCGACAACGGTCATCGGCTGGTCAAGCAGCTCTTCGATCATCAGTTCGACTTCGTCCGGCAGCTTGGTGCCCTGGCCCGAGAAAAACTTGATGCCGTTGTCTTCGTGCGGGTTGTGCGAGGCACTGATGACAATGCCAGCCTGGGCATGGAAAGTACGAGTCAGGTAGGCAATGGCCGGCGTAGGCATGGGCCCCAGCAGCATCACGTCGGCACCCGCTGCGGCCAGGCCGGCTTCGAGTGCGGACTCGAACATGTAGCCGGAGATACGCGTGTCCTTGCCCACCAGCACGCGGCAATGGCCTTGCTTGCGGAAAGCCATGCCGGCCGCCCAACCCAGCTTCAGCATGAAGTCAGGCGTGATCGGGAATTCGCCGACGCGGCCACGAATGCCGTCGGTACCAAAGTATTTTCTGCTCATAGGGACTCCAATGTTCTTATTCGGCGTTTTGCACCGCAGCAATCATGCGCACTACATCGACAGTTTCGGCCACGTCATGGACACGAAGTATGCTCGCCCCCTTGGTCATGGCCAACGCCGCCAGCGCAAGGCTGCCGTACAAGCGCTCGCCGACCGGACGTTCCAGCGTCAGGCCGATCATGCTCTTTCGTGAAACACCCACCAGCAGTGGGCGCCCAAGGCGATAGAGCGCTTCCATGTGCTTGAACAGGCTCAGGTTGTGCGCCAGTGTCTTGGCAAAGCCAAAGCCCGGGTCAAGGATGATTCTGTTTGCTTCAATACCCGCTGCCGCACAGGCGGCCATACGCTGCTCAAGATAACGCGCCACGTCGGCGGTCACATCATCGTAATGCGGGTCGTCCTGCATGTTGCCCGGCTCGCCACGCATGTGCATGAGGCACACCGGCAGGCCGGTATCCGCTGCAGCATCCAGGGCGCCATCGCGCTCCAATGCCCGCACGTCATTGATGAGCCCGGCACCAAGACGGGCCGCCTCACGAATCACGGCAGGCGTAGAGGTATCGACCGAGATGACCACGTCGAGGCGGCTGTTGATGGCCTCGACCATGGGCGCGACACGCTCGAGCTCCTCGGTTACCGATACCGCCCGCGCACCGGGGCGCGTGGACTCACCACCGATGTCGATCAACGTGGCGCCGGCGGCAACCATCGCCTCGGCATGGCGCAAGGCCTCGTCGCGCTGGCTGAAACGCCCGCCATCGGAGAAGGAATCAGGGGTGATATTGAGAATACCCATGACATGGGTACGCGACAAATCAAGAACCCGGTTGCCGCAAGGCAACCGGGTCGGGTACTGCACTGAGCTCATAGATGCCCTTAGTGTTGAGCTGCTGGGCCGCCGATTGGCGATTCCGGACGGTCATTCTGGGCCGCAGGCGTACCCGAATCCTTGTCATCGTCCCAGTCACGCGGTTCGCGCGGCGTACGCCCGGCCATGATGTCGTCGATCTGATCGGAATCGATGGTCTCGTACTTCATCAGCGCTTCGGTCATCGCTTCGAGCTTGTCGCGGTTGTCGATCAGCAATTGCTTGGCTGTGGCATAGCACTGATCGATGATGCTGCGCACCTCGGAGTCAATCAGCTTGGCAGTCTCGCCGGAAACACTGGCGTGCTGGCTGCCGGCACTACGACCAAGGAACACCTCACCCTCTTCTTCTGCGTACATCAGCGGGCCGAGCTTCTCGGACAGCCCCCATTTGGTGACCATGTTACGAGCGATCTGGCTGGCACGCATGATGTCGTTGGACGCGCCGGTAGTGACACCATCGAAGCCCAGGGTCATCTCTTCGGCGATACGGCCACCGTACAGCGAGCAGATCTGGCTGATCAGCGCACGCTTGGACAGGCTGTAGCGGTCTTCTTCCGGCAGGAACATGGTCACGCCCAGGGCACGACCGCGCGGAATGATCGAAACCTTGTAGACCGGGTCGTGCTCAGGCACCAGGCGACCCACGATGGCGTGGCCCGCTTCATGGTAGGCCGTGTTGCGCTTTTCTTTCTCGGACATGACCATGGTCTTGCGCTCGGCGCCCATCATGATCTTGTCCTTGGCCAGCTCGAACTCTTTCATTTCGACCAGGCGCTTGTTGGAGCGCGCAGCAAACAGCGAAGCCTCGTTGACCAGGTTGGCCAGGTCGGCACCGGAGAAGCCCGGGGTACCACGGGCAATTACCGCCGGGTTGACGTTTTCGCCAACCGGCACCTTGCGCATGTGTACCTTGAGGATCTGTTCACGACCACGGATGTCCGGCAGGCCGACCACCACCTGGCGGTCGAAACGACCAGGGCGCAGCAGCGCCGGGTCCAGCACGTCCGGGCGGTTGGTGGCAGCGATGACGATGATGCCATCGTTCATCTCGAAGCCGTCCATTTCTACCAGCAACTGGTTGAGGGTTTGCTCGCGCTCGTCGTGACCGCCGCCCATGCCAGCGCCACGATGGCGACCCACGGCGTCGATCTCGTCAATGAAGATGATGCATGGAGCGTGCTTCTTGGCCTGCTCGAACATGTCGCGCACACGGCTGGCACCGACACCGACGAACATTTCCACGAAGTCCGAACCGGAAATGGTGAAGAACGGTACCTTGGCTTCGCCGGCAATGGCCTTGGCCAGCAGGGTCTTACCGGTACCGGGCGGGCCAACCATCAGCACGCCGCGCGGGATGCGACCACCCAGGCGCTGGAACTTGCCCGGGTCACGCAGGAACTCGACCAGCTCGCCCACTTCTTCCTTGGCTTCGTCGCAACCTGCAACGTCGGCCAATGTGGTCTTGACCTGGTCTTCGGACAGCAGGCGCGCCTTGCTTTTGCCGAAACTCATCGGCCCGCCCTTGCCCCCCGCGCCGCCTTGCATCTGGCGCATGAAGAACATGAACACGGCAATGATCACCAGAATCGGGAAGCTGGCGACCAGCAACTGCGTCCAGATGCTCTGCTGCTCGGGCTGCTTGCCTTCGACAACGACGTGGTTGTCGACCAGGTCACCGATCAGGCCATTGTCGGTAATGGCCGGGCGCACGGTCTTGAAGTTGTCGCCATCGGCGCGCTTGCCGGTAATGATGTAGCCGTCGACGGTCACACGCTCGACCTTGCCATCCTTGACCTGCTGGATGAAGTCGGAGTAGTTGAGGGTCTGCGGCTCGTTAGGGCTGGAGAAGTTGTTCATCACTGTCACCAGGACAGCTGCGATGATCAACCACAGGATCAGATTCTTTGCCATGTCGTTCAATTCGCTACCCTCTGAGGCCGGCGCACGACGCAGCCGTGCCTCGCATGATATTCATCGCCCTAACTTACTACATTACCTACGCAGCCGCAGGCACCGTCTGTAACCCTTTGTGAAAGCTAGACTACACGAAGTTCGGACAATCCTGACGCAGTGGCCGATTGGAATTAACTATCGGCCCCCCCGCTTCACGCCTTTCATGCCCCCTTGAAACCCCTGCCAAGCAGGTACTGCTCACGGGAACGGTCCCGCGACGACGATGGCTTGCGCATCTGCACCTTGTCGAACTTGCTGCGCACGTCCTTCAGGTACACGTCAAAACCTTCGCCCTGGAAAATCTTGATCAGGAAGTCGCCGCCGGGCTTGAGCACGCGGGTCGCCAGATCGAGGGCCAGTTCGCAGAGGAACATGGCACGCGGTATGTCCACCGCGGGCGTACCACTCATATTGGGGGCCATGTCGGAAATCACAAGGTCTACGTGCGAATCACCGACCGCTTCGAGAATGCGCTGCAGCACTTCGTCATGGGTGAAATCGCCCTGAATGAAGGTCACATCGGCGATCGAGTCCATTTCCAGAATGTCGGAAGCGATCAGCCTGCCTTGGCCACCAATCAGACGACTGGTCACCTGCGACCAGCCACCCGGGGCCGCACCAAGGTCGATTACGCTCATGCCGGGGCGGATCAGGCGGTCCTTCTCCTGGATCTCCAGCAGTTTGTAGCTGGCACGCGAACGGTAGCCATCCTTTTGCGCCTGCTTCACAAAAGGATCGTTGAAATGCTCTCGCAGCCAGTTTGCGCTGCTTTTGGAACGTTGTACCACGGGGCACCTCGATGATATGCGTCGTGATTGACTGGGCGGAGCCGGTGGCCCTCGGGTAAAATGCCAGTCAATTTTACAGAATCAGACGGAAAGGGTCAGATTATGCCGCTCAATAACGAGCAGAAGAAGCAATACAAGTCCATTGGTCATGACCTGAAGCCGGTCCTGATCGTTGCTGGCAACGGTTTGAATGAAGGCGTCATCGCCGAACTGGAACGTGCGCTGGTCGACCATGAGCTGATCAAGGTCGAAATTCGCTCGGAAGACCGCGAAGAACGTGCCGAAACCATTGCCGAGCTGTGCAAGGCCGGCCGTGCCGAGCTGGTGCAGACCATCGGCAAAAAAGCCCTGATCTACCGCAAGAACCCACAGCCGAACAAGCAGCTGTCCAACATCCACCGTTACAAGTAACGGCCGAGGGCTGCTGCGCAGCCCTGTGGGAGCTGGCTTGCCGGCGATGAAGGCAGCGCGGTGCTTGGCACCGGCTACGCCGGTGATCGCCGGCAAGCCAGCTCCCACAAGGGCCGCGAGACGACCTGGTCAGTGGCGCGGTGAACGCGCCCTGACCGGCACCGGCTGGGCCACCAGCACGATGCCGGAAAAGCCCAGTACCAGGAAGCAGAACATCTGCCAGCGCTCACCCACGGAAATACCGTAGCGCAAGGTGTAATACCCCACGCAGGCACCGAAGCCGAGCAACAGCATCTGCCCACGAAACTGCCGCCACCAGGCCGCCAGGCCGTCCACCCTTGCCAGCACTGCCAGCTGGGTCAACAAGCCAAGCAATGCCACGCCGATCAACCAGCGGTCGATCTGCCCGGCAATATCCTGCACCAGTAGCGGCGCCAGGCCACTGACCTTGAGCGCAGGCACCAGCCCCACGTGAAACACCCAAAGGCCTCCGACCCAGAAAACCTGGGCCAGTTGCCAGAGGATCCCCTCGAGGGATGGCGCCCGCAGGCGCCGGTCAGATGTGCTTGACTTCGACAATCTCGTACTCGACCGTGCCGCTAGGCGTCTTGACGACGACAATATCACCTTCTTCCTTGCCGATGATGGCACGGGCAATCGGCGCACCGGCCGAGAGCTTGCCCTTCTTGATGTCGGCTTCGTCCTCGCCAACGATCTGGTAGGTCACCTGGTCACCGGTTTCGGTGTTTTCCAGGTCTACGGTGGTGCCGAAGATGACCTTGCCGGTGTGGGCAATGGTGGTCACATCGATCACCACCGAGTTCTGCAGACGGCCTTCGATATCGCGGATACGCGCCTCGACCATGCCCTGCTCCTCGCGGGCGGCATGGTATTCGGCGTTTTCCTTGAGGTCACCCAGCTCGCGCGCTTCGCCGATTGCCTGGCTCAGGCGCGGGCGCTCGGTCTTGCTCAGGAACAGGTGCTCCTCTTCCAGGGCGCGAGCGCCCTGTACGGTCATCGGGTACTTGGTAATGCTCATGCTTTCAGTCCTGCATGCAGATCTTGCAAGCGGCGAACGGTCTTTTCCGGACCAAACTTCAGCGCTTCGCAGATGGCTTCACCGGCCGCAATGGTGGTGGTGCAGTAAATCTTGTGCTGCAGCGCATTGCGACGAATCGAGTAGGAATCGGCGATCGACTGGCGACCTTCGGTGGTGTTGATGATCAGCGACACTTCGTCGTTCTTGATCATGTCGACCACGTGCGGGCGACCTTCGGTCACTTTGTTCACACGGCGCACTTTCAGGCCAGCCGCTTCGATAACCTTGGCGGTGCCAGCAGTTGCAACCACTTCGAAGCCCAGGGCGATCAGGTCGCGGGCAACGCCAGCCACTTGCGGCTTGTCGTCGTCACGCACGCTGATGAACGCGGTACCGCCGGTCGGCAGCACTTCGCTGGCACCCATCTGGGCTTTGGCGAACGCTTCACCGAAGGTGTCACCGACACCCATGACTTCACCGGTCGATTTCATCTCAGGGCCGAGGATCGGGTCAACCCCTGGGAACTTGGCGAACGGGAAGACAGCTTCCTTGACGCTATAGAAGTTCGGGATGATTTCCTGGGTGAAGCCCAGTTCTTTCAGGGTTTTACCAGCCATTACGCGGGCGGCGATCATGGCCAGGGAAGTGCCGATGCACTTGGAAACGAATGGCACGGTACGCGAGGCGCGCGGGTTGACCTCGATCACGTAGATCTTTTCACCCTGCAGGGCCAGCTGCACGTTCATCAGGCCGACAACGCCCAGCTCCAGGGCCATTTTCTTGACCTGTACGCGGACTTCGTCCTGCACTTGCTTGCTCAGCGAGTAAGGTGGCAGCGAGCAGGCAGAGTCACCGGAGTGAACGCCGGCCTGCTCGATGTGCTGCATGATCGCGCCGATCACAACGTCGGTGCCATCGCACACCGCATCCACGTCCATCTCGATGGCGCAGTTGAGGAAGTGGTCGAGCAGTACCGGGCTGTCGTTGGAAACCTGGACCGCTTCACGCAGGTAGCGCTTGAGCTCGTCCAGTTCGTAGACGATTTCCATGGCACGGCCACCCAGCACGTAGGACGGGCGCACCACCAGCGGGTAACCGATTGCACCAGCAGCCTTGATGGCTTCGTCTTCGCTGCGAACGGTGGCGTTTGGCGGCTGCAGCAGGTTCAGGCGCTGCACCATCTGCTGGAAGCGCTCACGGTCTTCGGCGCGGTCAATGGCGTCCGGGCTGGTACCGATGATCGGTACGCCGGCTTCTTCCAGGGCACGGGCCAGTTTCAGCGGGGTCTGGCCACCGTAATGGACGATCACGCCTTTCGGCTTCTCGACGCGGCACACTTCCAGCACGTCTTCCAGGGTCAGCGGCTCGAAGTACAGGCGGTCGGAGGTGTCGTAGTCGGTGGAGACGGTTTCCGGGTTGCAGTTGACCATGATGGTCTCGTAACCGTCTTCACGCAGCGCCAGTGCGGCGTGTACGCAGCAGTAGTCGAACTCGATACCTTGGCCGATACGGTTCGGGCCACCACCCAAGATCATGATCTTGTCGCGGGTGGACGGGTTGGCCTCGCACTCTTCCTCGTAGGTGGAGTACAGGTAGGCGGTGTCGGTGGCGAACTCGGCGGCGCAGGTGTCGACGCGCTTGTACACCGGGAACACTTCCAGCTTGTGACGGTGGCGGCGCAGGTTCTTGTCGGTGATACCCAGCAGCACGGCCAGACGCTGGTCAGAGAAGCCCTTGCGCTTGAGGCGCAGCATGTAGTCCTTGTCGATCGCCGACAGGGCCAGGGTCTTGACCTTCTCTTCTTCCTTGATCAGGTCTTCCATCTGCACCAGGAACCACATGTCGATGCCGGTCAGATTGAAGATTTCTTCGCAGGTCATGCCCGAACGCATCGCGTCAGCCACATACCAGATACGCTCGGCGCCTGGCACGGTCAGCTCACGCTTGAGGATGCTGGCAGCTTCGGCGCTGGCCAGGTCGACTTTCGGGTCGAGGCCGCAGGCGCCAACTTCCAGGCCGCGCAGGGCTTTCTGCAGGGACTCCTGGAAGGTACGGCCGATGGCCATGACTTCACCCACGGATTTCATCTGGGTGGTCAGGCGGGCGTCGGCTTTCGGGAATTTCTCGAAGGCAAAGCGCGGCAGCTTGGTGACAACGTAGTCGATCGATGGCTCGAAGGACGCCGGGGTGCGGCCGCCGGTGATGTCGTTCTGCAGCTCGTCGAGGGTGTAGCCGATGGCCAGCTTGGCGGCGATCTTGGCGATCGGGAAGCCGGTGGCCTTGGAGGCCAGTGCCGACGAACGCGAAACACGCGGGTTCATCTCGATCACAACCATGCGACCGGTGTTCGGGCAGATACCGAACTGCACGTTGGAACCGCCGGTCTCGACACCGATTTCACGCAGCACCGCCAGCGAGGCGTTGCGCATGATCTGGTATTCCTTGTCGGTCAGGGTCTGTGCCGGGGCAACGGTGATCGAGTCACCGGTGTGCACACCCATCGGGTCGAAGTTTTCGATCGAGCAGACGATGATGCAGTTGTCCTTTTTGTCGCGGACCACTTCCATCTCGTACTCTTTCCAGCCGATCAGCGATTCGTCGATCAGCAGTTCCTTGGTCGGCGACAGGTCCAGACCACGGGTGCAGATTTCTTCGAATTCTTCACGGTTGTAGGCGATACCACCGCCCGTGCCGCCCATGGTGAACGACGGGCGGATGATGCATGGGAAGCCGAGCTTCTCGAGGACCGCATTGGCCTCTTCCATGCTGTGGGCGATACCGGAGCGCGGGCACTCCAGGCCGATATCCTTCATGGCCTTGTCGAAGCGCGAACGGTCTTCAGCCTTGTCGATGGTGTCGGCGTTGGCACCGATCATCTCTACGCCGAACTTTTCCAGAACGCCATGGCGCTCCAGGTCCAGGGCGCAGTTCAGGGCAGTCTGGCCACCCATGGTCGGCAGGACGGCGTCTGGGCGCTCTTTCTCGATGATCTTGGCCACCGACTGCCACTTGATCGGCTCGATGTAGGTGGCGTCGGCCATGGCCGGGTCGGTCATGATGGTGGCTGGGTTGGAGTTCACCAGGATGACGCGGAAACCTTCCTCGCGCAGGGCTTTGCAAGCCTGGGCGCCGGAGTAGTCGAATTCGCAGGCCTGGCCGATCACGATCGGGCCAGCGCCGAGAATCAGGATGCTTTTGATGTCTGTACGTTTTGGCATGGTTGTCACTCAAATCCGGGGTCAGTCGGCAAGCCGCTTTGAACAATCTGGGTCAGGCGCTTCCGGGCGCGGCGCAAGCCGGCCCGGGGCCTTGAAGCAGGATGCTCAGCGGCGCTTGGCCATGGCATCGGTGAAACGATCGAACAGTGGCGCGACGTCGGTCGGGCCTGGGCTCGCTTCAGGGTGGCCCTGGAAGCTGAACGCGCTCTTGTCGGTGCGCTCGATACCTTGCAGGGTGCCGTCGAACAGCGACTTGTGGATGGCGCGGACGTTGCCCGGCAGGGTGGCTTCGTCAACGGCAAAGCCGTGGTTCTGGCTGGTGATCATGACCACGCCAGTGTCCAGGTCCTGCACCGGGTGGTTGGCACCGTGGTGGCCATGGCCCATTTTCACGGTCTTGGCGCCGGACGCCAGGGCCAGCAGCTGGTGGCCAAGGCAGATGCCGAATACCGGAATCTCGGTTTCGAGGATTTCCTTGATCGCCTGGATGGCGTAGTCGCACGGCTCAGGGTCACCAGGGCCGTTGGACAGGAACACGCCGTCCGGGTTGAGTGCCAGCACTTCGCTGGCCGGGGTCTGGGCAGGCACCACGGTCACGCGGCAACCACGGGCCACCAGCATGCGCAGGATGTTCAGCTTGACGCCGTAGTCGAAGGCAACCACGTGGTACGGCAGGTCGGCAGCTTCGATGGTCGGGTGGCTGTCGGTTTTCAGTTCCCACACGCTGGAGCGCCACTCGTAGCGTTCCGTGGTGGAAACGACCTTGGCCAGGTCCATGCCCTTGAGGCCCGGGAAAGCGCGGGCAGCGGCGATGGCGGCTTCTTCGCTGATGTTGTCACCCGCCAGGATGCAACCATTCTGAGCGCCCTTTTCACGCAGGATACGGGTCAGGCGACGGGTGTCGATGCCAGCGATGGCAACGACGTTGTTGGCCTTGAGGTACTCAGGCAGCGACTGGGTGTTACGCCAGTTGCTGGCCAGCAGCGGCAGGTCACGGATGACCAGGCCAGCGGACCAGACACGGTTCGACTCGGCATCTTCCGGGGTAGTACCGGTGTTGCCGATGTGCGGGTAGGTCAGGGTAACGATTTGCTGCGCGTAGGAAGGGTCTGTAAGGATTTCCTGGTAGCCGGTCATAGCGGTGTTGAATACCACCTCACCAACGGTCTGACCGTCGGCACCAATGGCTTCACCGCGAAAAATACTGCCGTCGGCAAGGGCGAGTATGGCTGGCTTTGTCAAGAAGACCTCCCGTAAATCAAGCATGAAAGGGCGATCGCAGGTTGCAAAAAAGCGGAGTGACGTATGGACACGTCACCCCGCTTTCATGTGCTGAATTCAATTCGCTGCGCGCTTTTAGTGGACACACTAAAGCTGTAGCTTACAGAAAAGTGCGTTTTGGGTCTACCGCATATGTGTCTCTAAAACACATGAATGCGACAGGCTGACATCTGGGGTGGCTTCTTCGCGGGCTTGCCCGCTCCCACAGGGATCGCACAGGGCCTGAGCCTTGCACCAAACCTGTGGGAGCGGGCAAGCCCGCGAAGAAGCCAACACCGCTCTCAAGACTTAGTGCAGCTCGAGCACATCCTGCATGTCATACAGCCCAGGCTCACGCCCATCCAGCCACAGCGCCGCACGCACGGCACCCTTGGCAAAGGTCATGCGGCTGGAAGCCTTGTGGGTGATTTCCAGGCGCTCGCCTTCCGCGGCGAACAGCACGGTGTGGTCGCCGACCACATCACCGGCACGTACGGTGGCAAAGCCGATGGTCTTGCGATCACGCGCGCCGGTCTGCCCTTCGCGGCCATACACGGCCACTTCCTGAAGATCACGACCCAGCGCATTGGCAACCACTTCACCCATGCGCAGTGCAGTACCCGATGGGGCATCGACCTTGTGCCGGTGATGCGCCTCGATGATCTCGATATCGACATCATCGCCCAACACCCGGGCAGCCAGGTCAAGCAGCTTGAGGCTGAGGTTCACACCCACGCTGAAGTTGGCAGCGAACACAATGGGGATGTCCTTGCCAGCCTCAGCCAGCAGCTGCTTCTCTTCAACCGTAAAACCGGTGGTGCCGATGATCATCGCCTTACCGTGCTTGCGGCAGAATGCGAGGTTTTTCAGGGTCACCGAAGGGTGAGTGAAGTCGATCAGCACGTCGAATTCGTCGGCGACCTTGGCCAGGTCGTCGGACAACAACACGCCAATCCGGCCAAGCGCCGCCAGCTCACCGGCATCTGCCCCAACCAGCGAGCTGTCAGGGCGATCGATCGCCGCCGTCAACCCCGCACCCGGCGTTTGTTGCACGGCTTCGATAAGGGTCTTGCCCATCCGCCCCGCCGCGCCCATCACTGCAATACGTCGCATAGCCTTTTCCTTGTCAGAGATCGCCGAAGAAGCGCTTCACGCCATCGAACCAGCCACTGGCCTTGGGCGAGTGAGAGCTGTCACCTTCCAGCGAGTCACGCAGCTCTTCGAGCAGCTCGCGCTGGCGACGGCTGAGGTTGACCGGGGTTTCCACCGCCACACGGCACAGCAGGTCACCCGCACCACCGCCACGCACCGGCGCAACACCCTTGCCGCGCAGGCGGAACTGCTTGCCAGTCTGGGTGCCTTCCGGAATCTTCAGCTTCACACGACCATCCAGGGTCGGCACTTCCAGCTCGCCGCCCAGGGCCGCATCGGTGTAGCTGATCGGTACTTCGCAGTACAGGTGCTTGCCGTCACGCTGGAAGATCTCGTGCTCACGCACGCTGATAACCACATACAGGTCGCCGGTCGGGCCACCATGGGTACCGGCCTCGCCCTCGCCCGACAGGCGGATGCGGTCGCCAGTATCGACACCCGCCGGCACCTTGACCGACAGCGTCTTGTATTCCTCGACACGGCCCTCGCCGTGGCACGAGGTGCACGGGTCGGTAATGATCTTGCCCTGGCCATGGCAGCGCGGGCAGGTCTGCTGTACCGAGAAGAAGCCTTGCTGCATACGCACCTGACCGATGCCACCGCAAGTCGGGCAGGTCGACGGGGTCGAACCCTTCTTGGCGCCGGAGCCATCGCAAGGCTGGCAGTTGACCAGGGTAGGTACGCGGATGCTGACCGTGGTACCACGCACCGCTTCTTCCAGGTTCAGCTCCAGGGTGTAGCGCAGGTCGCTGCCACGCTGGGCACCGCCACGTCCGCCACCGCGGCCGCCACCAAAGAAATCGCTGAACACATCGCCGAAGATATCGGAGAAGTTGGCACCACCGAAGCCGGCACCACCACCCATGCTTGGGTCCACGCCGGCATGACCGTACTGGTCGAACGCCGCACGCTTGCTCGCGTCAGACAGCACTTCGTAGGCCTCATTGGCCTCCTTGAACTTGTCTTCCGACTCTTTGTCACCCGGGTTGCGGTCCGGGTGGTACTTCATCGCCAGACGGCGATAAGCCTTCTTGAGGTCAGCTTCGCTGGCGCCGCGCTCGACACCCAGAACCTCATAGTAATCACGCTTGGACATAGGTCATTTGCACCTTGTTGGGCGTCTGGCATCTGCGCCGCGCCATCAGCACCTGTCGCTCCTCCAGGAGCACTGACAGATACTGTAAAAATTCTCGAATTCCAGATACGCCAACGCGGGAGCAAGCCCCCGCGCGGCGACATCCTACCAGTTCACCGCCAAACGGCGGTGAACTGGCCGACAACATGCAACGATTACTTCTTGTCGTCGCCTTTCACTTCTTCGAACTCGGCGTCAACCACGTCATCGTGCTTGGCTTCCGGCTCGGCTTGCTGCGCGCCGCCCTGAGGCTGTTCAGCAGACTGCTCGGCGTACATCTTCTGAGCAACTGGAGCCGAAACCTTGGACAGCTCTTCGACCTTGGCATCGATGGCAGCCTTGTCGTCGCCTTTGACAGCGGCTTCCAGGGCAACCACGGCAGCTTCGATCGCGGTCTTCTCTTCAGCAGTGACCTTGTCACCCGCGTCAACGACCATCTTGCGAGTCGAGTGCACCAGCGCGTCACCCTGGTTACGGGCAGCGGCCAGCTCTTCGAACTTGCGGTCTTCCTCGGCGTTGGCCTCGGCGTCACGCACCATACGCTCGATTTCTTCGTCGGACAGGCCGGAGTTGGCCTTGATCACGATCGACTGAGCCTTGCCGGTGGCCTTGTCTTTGGCGCCGACGTGCAGGATGCCGTTGGCGTCGATGTCAAAGGTCACTTCGATCTGCGGTACACCGCGTGGTGCTGGCGGAATGTCAGCCAGGTCGAACTTGCCCAGCGACTTGTTCTGCGCAGCCTGCTTACGCTCACCCTGCAGCACGTGAATGGTCACGGCGCCCTGGTTGTCGTCGGCAGTCGAGAACACCTGCGACTTCTTGGTCGGGATGGTGGTGTTCTTCTCGATCAGCGCGGTCATCACGCCGCCCATGGTTTCGATACCCAGGGTCAGCGGGCTGACGTCCAGCAGCAGAACGTCTTTCACGTCACCGGCCAGTACGGCGCCCTGGATGGCAGCACCCATGGCCACGGCTTCGTCCGGGTTGACGTCCTTGCGCGCTTCTTTGCCGAAGAAGTCGGCAACGGCCTTCTGCACCATCGGCATACGGGTCTGGCCACCGACCAGGATCACGTCGTCGATCTTGCTGGCGTCGATGCCGGCGTCTTTCAAGGCGATGCGGCAAGGCTCGATGGTACGGTTGACCAGGTCTTCGACCAGCGACTCCAGCTTGGCGCGGGAGATCTTCACGTTCAGGTGCTTAGGACCGGTTGCATCTGCAGTGATGTACGGCAGGTTGACGTCGGTCGACTGAGCCGAGGACAGCTCGATCTTGGCCTTTTCAGCAGCTTCTTTCAGACGCTGCAGGGCCAGTGGATCGTTCTTCAGGTCCATGCCGGACTCTTTCTTGAACTCGTCGACGAGGTAGTCGATCAGGCGCATGTCGAAGTCTTCGCCACCCAGGAAGGTGTCGCCGTTGGTAGCCAGTACTTCGAACTGGTGCTCACCGTCGACTTCGGCGATTTCGATGACCGAAACGTCGAAGGTACCACCACCCAGGTCATAAACGATGACGGTGTGGTCGCCCTTGGCCTTGTCCATGCCGTAGGCCAGTGCAGCGGCAGTCGGCTCGTTGATGATGCGCTTTACGTCCAGACCAGCGATGCGACCGGCATCCTTGGTGGCCTGGCGCTGGCTGTCGTTGAAGTAGGCCGGAACCGTGATGACCGCTTCGGTGACAGGCTCGCCGAGGTAGTCTTCGGCGGTCTTCTTCATCTTTTTCAGGACTTCGGCGCTGATCTGTGGTGGCGCCATGTCCTTGCCGCTGGCCTGTACCCAAGCGTCGCCGTTACCGCCCTTGACGATCTTGTATGGCACCAGCTTGATGTCTTTCTGCACGACGTCTTCTTCGAAGCGGCGGCCGATCAGGCGCTTCACTGCGAACAGGGTGTTGTGCGGGTTGGTGACAGCCTGGCGCTTGGCCGACTGACCTACCAGGATTTCGCCATCGTTGGCGTAGGCCACGATCGAAGGGGTAGTACGCGCGCCTTCGGCGTTTTCGATGACCTTGACGTTACCGTTTTCCAGAATGGAGACGCACGAGTTGGTGGTCCCCAGGTCGATACCGATGATTTTGCCCATGTTAACTCTCCCGAAACTTGAATTTGGTGGCAGCGGCTACTTGTGGCCAACTGCGGTAATACTTGAACGCTTGACACCTAGATGGGGATGACCCGACAGATTTCAAGCCTTCTCATCGATAGAAGGTTGCGGGGCAGCCGGTGCCTTGCTCACCACCACCATGGCGGGGCGCAGCAGGCGACCGTTGAGCAGGTAGCCCTTCTGGAACACGTTGAGCACGCTGTTCGGCTCGACGTCGGCGCTTTCCTGCATGGCCATCGCCTGGTGGTGCTCGGCGTTGAATGGCTGGCCGTGCGGATCGATGGCTTCGAGGTTGTAGCGCTTGAGGGTGTCCTGGAACATCTTCAGGGTCAGCTCGACGCCATCGCGGATGGTCTTGACCTGTTCGTCATCGGCACTGGAATGCGCCAGGGCCAGCTCCAGGCTGTCGATCACCGGCAGCAGGTCGCCAGCAAACTTCTCCAGGGCGAACTTGCGGGCCTTGTCGACTTCCTGTTCAGCGCGACGGATGCTGTTCTGCGCTTCGGCAGCAACACGCAGGGACTGATCCTTGGCGGCCGCCAGCTGCTCCTCGAGTTCCAGAACACGGGCGTCAGCAGTCACTTCTGCACCGACTTCTTCAACGTTAAGGTCTTTCTCGTTCAGCTGTTCGTCAGCCATGGGGTCTCTCCTGCGCAATTTTGTGGACTGCGAGCCAGGCTCGCCATTGGATGTCGGCTATATGGGGCCGGAAAAACCAGCTTCAAGGGGCAATGTGGTTTTCCGGGCGGCAACAGATTCTGCCAACAGGCATTGGCAGGCCTGAAAAAAGTACTGTATAAATAACCAGACCTGACTTTTCGGGAGCCACCCCATGCTGGTGCACCTGTCCATTCACAACTACGCCATCGTCGAGCACCTCGACCTCGAAATTGCCCGCGGCATGTCCGTCATCACCGGCGAGACCGGTGCCGGCAAATCGATCATGCTCGACGCCCTGGGCCTGGCCCTGGGCGACCGGGCCGACAGCGGCGTGGTACGCCCCGGCACCGACAAAGCGGACATCCTCGCTACCTTCGACCTCGTGGACATCCCCGAAGCCCATGCCTGGCTGGCCGAGCGCGACCTGGACAACGACGGCCTGTGCATCCTGCGCCGGGTCATCACCGCCGAGGGGCGCAGCCGCGGCTACATCAATGGCACGCCCTGCCCGCTCGGCGACCTCAAGGCGCTGGGCGAGTTGCTGATCGATATCCACAGCCAGCATGAGCACCAGTCACTGCTGAAAACCGACACCCACCGGCGCCTGCTCGACGAGTATGCCGGCGCCGTCGACCTGTCCCGCCAGGTGCAGCTTGCCGCCAAGCGCTGGAACCAGACCCGCCTGGAACTGGAGCGCTTGTCCAACTCCGGCGACGAGCAACGCGCGCGCCATCAGCTGCTGAGCTATCAGCTGGAAGAGCTGGACAACCTCGGCCTGGGTGAGCACGAACTGGAACAGCTGGAGCAGGAGCACAAGAACCTGACCAGCGCCGAAGCCCTGTTCGGCATCTGCCGCCAGGTCATCGACCAGTGCAGCGAAAGCGACTCGGGCAACGTGCTCAGCGCCCTCACCGCCAGCCTCAACCGCCTGGGCGCCGCCACCAACTCACCCAAGGCCCTGGGCGAAGCGGCCAACCTGATCGCCAGCGCACAGATCCAGGTCGAGGAAGCCATGGGCGAGCTCAACCGCTTCCTCGACAACTTCGACGCCGACCCGATGCGCCTGCAAGCGCTGGAAGAGCGCCTGGACACTATTTATACGCTGGCGCGCAAACACCGCGTGCATCCGACCGAACTGCCCCACCTGCAGCAGCAGCTGATGGAAGAGCTGGAAGGCCTGAATGCCAGCGACGAATCGATCGAGCAGCTGGGCGAAGAACTGGCGGCCTTTGCCCAGCACTATAAAGAGAAGGCCCGCGAACTCAGCGCGCTGCGCCAGCAGGCTGCCCAGCAGCTGGCAGTAGCCGTGGAGCAGGAGATCCAGCGCCTGGGCATGCCTGGCGGGCGCTTCTGCATCGAATTGACGCCAAACGAGGGCGCAGACCTGTCACCGCACGGCCTGGAGCAGATCGAACTGCTGGTCAGCGCCAACCCTGGCCAACCACTCAAAGGGCTGGCAAAGGTAGCCTCGGGTGGTGAACTGTCGCGTATCAGCCTGGCGATTCAAGTCATCACCGCGCAGACATCACGCATTCCTACCCTGGTGTTCGACGAAGTCGATGTGGGCATCGGCGGCCCTACGGCGGAAATTGTCGGCCAGTTGCTGCGCCGCCTGGGCGAGCGCGGGCAAGTACTGACCGTAACCCACCTGCCGCAGGTCGCAGCGCAAGGTCACCATCACCTGTTCGTGCACAAGGTGCGCAACAGCGATACCACCCACACCGCTGTGGCCAGCCTGGGCAAGCGTGAGCGGGTCGAGGAAGTGGCGCGAATGCTCGGCGGCATCGACCTGACCAAGGAATCCCTGGCGCATGCGCGCAAGATGGTGGTAAGCGGCAAGGCCTGATCCCTCCTTTTTCAAGCCCATTCGCGGGCTCGCCCGCTCCCACATGGTGATCACCGGCCCCGAGAGCTGCGCATTACCTGTGGGAGCGGGCATGCCCGCGAAGAGGCCAGCCCAGTCAACACACCTCTCAGCCCCAGAAAGCACAAAGGCGACCCGAAGGTCGCCTTTGCTGTCCATAACGAAAAATCGTTACTTCTTCTTACGCACGTACAGGACCAGATTGTGGTCCACCAGCTCGAAACCGTGTTCCTCCACGATTTCACGCTGACGCTTCTCGATCGCGGCATCCATGAACTCGATGACTTCGCTGGTATCCACGTTCACCATATGGTCGTGGTGACCGCCATCCGCCAGCTCGAACACTGCGTGGCCGCCGTCGAAGTTGTGGCGAACCACCAGGCCTGCCGCTTCGAACTGGGTCAGTACGCGATAGACGGTGGCCAGGCCTACGTCCTCGCCTGCCTCCATCAGCGCCTTGTAGACATCCTCGGCACTCATGTGACGCTGCTCGGTAGAATCGAGCATCTGAAGGATCTTGACTCGAGGCAGGGTCACCTTGAGACCGGCTTTGCGCAATTCGCTATTTTCAACCATGGTCAGCTTTCTCGCCGATGCTGCTTCGCAGCTTCTCTTAATACGGGTATGATCGGGGTTTACGTTGTCCAGCCAAGATAGTGGAAGTCGCCCACCGATGCAAAACACCAAGCTCTTGCTAAACAGCCTCGCCCTCGCGGGACTGCTCGCACTCGCCGGTTGCTCGTTTCCCGGGGTTTACAAAATCGACATCCAGCAGGGCAATGTCGTCACGCAGGACATGATAGACCAATTACGCCCGGGAATGACCCGACGGCAAGTAAGGTTTATCATGGGCAACCCGCTGATTCAGGATACTTTCAACACCAACCGTTGGGATTACCTGTACAGCCTGCAGCCTGGTGGCGGTAAACGCCAGCAAGAGCGCATGAGCATTTTCTTCAATGAAAGCGACCAGCTGGTAAGCCTGTCTGGCGACTTCATGCCGGGCGTGAGCAAAGACCAGGAAATCCTTGGTGGCAGCAGCGATACCACGGTCAGCCCAGCCGCCGAGCCAGGCCAGACCGAGCAGCCAGCCCCGCAGCCTGTCGAGAAACCGGCCAAGCCTGGCTCGACCGAAGAGTCCATCCAGCGCGAGATCGACACCATCGAGACCACCCCGGTCCCGACCCCGGCACCACTGGAAACCCGCTAAGCCGGAACATCAGCCGCAAAAAAGCCCGGACCTGGTCCGGGCTTTTTGTTTGCGGCCTATCCGTCAGGCATTCAGTTGCTTGGCGCGCTGGCAGAAGGCATCCACCAGGGTGTTGGCCGCCTGGTTGAACAGCGGGCCCAGCGTGGCGCGCACAATCGGCCCGGCATAATCGAAAGACAGGTCCAGGCTGATCTTGCAGGCCTTCTCTCCCAGTGGCTTGAACACCCACAGACCATGCAGTTGGGTGAATGGCCCTTCTTCAAGGTTCATCTCGATAGATTGCCCCGGCACCAGCACGTTACGCGTCACAAAGTGCTGGCTCATGCCACCCTTGGCCACTTCGAGCCTGGCGCGCATGTGCGTGTCACTGGCATCGATCACCGTCGAGGCCGAGCACCACGGCAGAAACTCAGGGTAGCTGGCCACATCGTTGACCAGATCGTAGAGCGCCTGGGCGGGGTATGGCAGCAGGGCGGAGCGTTGAATATGGGTAGTCATCCAGGCGTCACTTCCAAGGCTGGGTGGCGGCGCTTCGCAGCGTGCCGAAAACAGGTTCTGTGCGTATGACAGGGCTTGTATTGTCCGGTATTCATTCCGGTGGCTCAAGCACACCGAAATCCCATAGCGGACGACGCACGGACTTGCCTATAATGCCGCCCCTATGGCTAAGCAAAAAAAACATCCGACCGGGACCATCGCGCAGAATAAAAAGGCGCGTCACGATTACTTCATCGAACACAAGTTCGAGGCCGGGCTGGTCCTGTCCGGTTGGGAAGTAAAAAGCCTGCGAGCCGGCAAGGCACACCTGACTGACAGCTACGTGCTGCTCAAGGACGGGGAAGCCTGGCTGTTCGGCAGCCACATCACTCCGCTGACCACCGCCAGCACCCACGTCATCGCCGACCCCATCCGCACCCGCAAGCTGCTGCTGAACAAGCGCGAGCTCGAGCGCCTGGAAGCGGCCGTGGCGCAAAAGGGCTACACCTGCGTAGCCCTGGCGCTGTACTGGAGCAAGCACCTGATCAAGTGTGAAATTGCACTGGGCAAGGGCAAGAAGGAATTCGACAAGCGCGACACCATGCGCGAGCGCGACTCCAACCGCGAGCTGCAGCGCGCTGTGCGGAACAAGGGCAAGGAAGACTGATTCTTCTGTAAGCCTGTTCTGGCCTATTCGCGGGCACGCCCGCTCCCACAGGTTATGCGCTTCCCTGTGGGAGCGGGCGCGCCCGCGAAGAAGCCCACGCCGCTCTCAACGCCCGCTACGCCGCTCCGCCCGCGCCACCCGCTGCGCCTCTTCATGCGCCTCTTCCAGCACCTCCTGCACATACAGAATGTGCCGGCTGGACACCTCCCGCGCATCCTCCGCCCTGCCCTCGACAATCGCCAGGTACAGCTCGCGGTGCTGACTGATCAGCATGTCCCGCGTTTCGGCCCGTTGCTGGTACATGCCACCAATGTTGGTCACCACGTTGCGCTTGAGCAGGTCGAACAAACCACGAATGGTGTGCAGCAACACCGCGTTATGGCTGGCCTCGGCGATTGCCAGGTGAAAGCTCGCATCGGCAGCACCTTCTTCGGCACGGGTCACTTCATCAACCCGGGTGTAACAGTCCTGCAGCGCGTCAAAGGCCGCCTTCAAGCGCGCACGGTCTGGCTCGGTGGCGCGCTGGGCCGCGTAATAGGCACACGACGCCTCCAGGGTATGGCGAAATTCAAGCAGGTCTCGCTGCGCCTCGGCACTGTGCTCAAGCAACTGCAGCAGCGGGTCGCTGAAGGTGGAGCCCAGGGATTCGGCAACAAAATTGCCCCCACCCTGCCGGCTGACAAGCAGCCCCTTGGCCACCAGCTTCTGGATCGCCTCACGCAGTGACGGGCGGGACACACCAAACTGCTCGGCAAGGGCGCGTTCGGCCGGCAGACGCTGCCCCGAGGTCAGCGTGCCCTCCAGAATCATCCCTTCCAACCGGTCGACAATGTCGTCGGACAGGCGCCGTTGGCGGACCTGATCAAAAACCATCACATGCTCTCCACAAACCCCCGGCAAATATCAGGGGGCGCCTATTCTCGCCGATCCAGAGCGCGCAAACACCCATCAACGAGTGAATTTCCAAGCGCATCAGACGCCCGCTCATCGGTACGCGACCAAAGTTTTGCACAGGACAAATTGACACACCCATGACAGCGCTTTTAACCTAGCGACCAGTCATTGTAAATTGGTCTTACCAATTATCCAATGCCAGTGCTGACCAACAACAATTAGGGGCCACCCCATATGCAAACCTGGCAACAACTCTATAGCCCGCTTGGTAGTCTTGGCCTGTCCGCACTGGCGGCGGTCATTCCCATCGTGTTCTTCTTCCTTGCCCTCGCCGTGTTCCGCCTCAAAGGCCACGTCGCCGGCAGCATCACCCTCGCGCTGTCGATCCTGGTGGCCATCTTCGCCTTCCAGATGCCTGTCGACATGGCCTTTGCCGCCGCTGGTTATGGCTTCCTCTATGGCCTCTGGCCAATTGCCTGGATCATCGTTGCCGCGGTGTTCCTGTACAAACTCACGGTCAAGAGCGGCCAGTTCGAAGTAATCCGCAGCTCGGTGCTGTCGATTACCGACGACCAGCGCCTGCAAGTGCTGCTGATCGGCTTCTGCTTCGGCGCCTTCCTGGAAGGTGCGGCAGGCTTTGGTGCACCGGTGGCAATCACTGCCGCGCTGCTGGTGGGCCTGGGCTTCAACCCGCTGTACGCCGCCGGCCTGTGCCTGATCGCCAACACCGCACCGGTGGCCTTTGGCGCCCTGGGCATCCCGATCATCGTGGCCGGCCAGGTGACAGGCATCGACGCCTTCCACATTGGCGCCATGACCGGCCGCCAGCTGCCGCTGCTGTCGCTGTTCGTGCCGTTCTGGCTGGTATTCATGATGGATGGCCTGCGCGGCGTGAAAGAAACCTGGCCTGCCGCCCTGGTTGCCGGCCTGAGCTTTGCCGTTACCCAGTACTTCACCTCGAACTTCATCGGCCCGGAACTGCCCGACATCACCTCGGCGCTGGCCAGCCTGATCTGCCTTACCCTGTTCCTGAAAGTCTGGCAGCCAAAGCGTTCGTTCAGCGAAGCCAAAGGCAGCGTTGGCGCGGCTGTCGTGCAGCCAGGCGGCAGCCAACCGACCCCTTACAGCTTCGGCGAGATCTTCAAAGCCTGGTCGCCGTTCCTGATCCTGACCGTGCTGGTCACCATCTGGACCCTGAAGCCGTTCAAGGCAGCCTTCGCTCCGGGCGGCGCGATGTACAACTTCGTGTTCAACTTCGCCATCCCGCACCTCGACCAGCTGGTGATCAAGACCGCACCGATCGTTGCCGCACCCACCGCCATGCCAGCGGTGTTCAAGCTCGACCCGATCTCTGCCACCGGCACCGCAATCTTCCTCTCGGCGCTGATCTCCATGGCCGTGCTGAAGATCAACTTCAAAACTGGTCTGACCACTTTAAAAGAGACCTTCTGGGAGCTGCGCTGGCCGATCCTGTCCATCGGCATGGTGCTGGCCTTTGCCTTCGTCACCAACTACTCAGGCATGTCTTCGACCATGGCCCTGGTACTGGCCGGCACTGGCGCCGCGTTCCCGTTCTTCTCGCCGTTCCTTGGCTGGCTGGGCGTGTTCCTGACGGGGTCGGACACTTCGTCCAACGCCCTGTTCAGCTCGCTGCAGGCCACCACCGCTCACCAGATCGGGGTCAACGACACCCTGCTGGTAGCCGCCAACACCAGCGGTGGCGTGACCGGCAAGATGATCTCGCCGCAGTCGATTGCCGTCGCCTGCGCCGCCACCGGCCTGGTCGGCAAGGAATCCGACCTGTTCCGCTTCACCGTCAAACACAGCCTGTTCTTCGCCACCATCGTTGGCCTGATCACCCTGATCCAGGCTTACTGGCTGACCGGCATGCTGGTTCATCACTAAAGTGAAAGGGGCCGGGCGCCATCGCGCCCGGCACTCCCCACAAGCAACGCTGCGAGAATCCATGATCATTTCTGCCTCTACCGACTATCGCGCCGCGGCCCAACGCAAGCTGCCTCCCTTCCTGTTCCACTACGCCGATGGCGGCGCCTACGCCGAGCACACCCTGCGCCACAACGTGTCGGACCTGGCCGGCATTGCCCTGCGCCAGCGCGTGCTGAACAACATGTCCGAGCTCAGCCTCTCTACCCGCCTGTTCGACGAAACCCTGAGCATGCCGGTGGCACTGGCCCCGGTCGGCCTCACCGGCATGTATGCCCGCCGTGGCGAAGTGCAGGCGGCGCGTGCGGCGGCAGCCCATGGCATCCCGTTCACCATGTCTACGGTGTCGGTGTGCCCGATCGAAGAAGTGGCCCCGGCCATCGACCGGCCGATGTGGTTCCAGCTGTATGTGCTCAAGGACCGTGGCTTCATGCGCAACGCCCTGGAGCGGGCCAAGGCTGCCGGGGTCAAGACGTTGGTATTCACCGTCGACATGCCCGTACCCGGCGCCCGCTACCGCGATGCCCACTCGGGCATGAGCGGCCGCAACGGCCCGCTGCGCCGCGTGCTGCAAGCCATGACCCACCCTGAGTGGGCATGGGATGTAGGTGTGATGGGCCGCCCGCACGACCTGGGCAACATCTCCAAGTATCGCGGCAACCCCACCGGCCTGGCCGACTACATCGGCTGGCTGGGCAACAACTTCGACCCGTCCATCTCGTGGAAGGACCTGGAATGGATCCGCGAATTCTGGGACGGCCCGATGATCATCAAGGGCATTCTCGACGCTGATGACGCCCGCGATGCGGTCAAGTTCGGTGCCGACGGTATCGTGGTGTCAAACCACGGCGGCCGCCAGCTCGATGGCGTGCTGTCCAGCGCCCGCGCCCTGCCGGCGATCGCCGATGCGGTCAAAGGTGATATCAAGATCCTTGCCGACTCGGGCATCCGCAGCGGCCTCGACGTGGTGCGCATGATCGCCCTGGGCGCCGACACCGTGCTGATCGGTCGCGCCTTCCTGTGGGCCTTGGCCGTTCACGGCGAAGCCGGGGTAAAAAACCTGCTCGAACTGTTCGAGAAGGAAATGCGCGTGGCCATGGTACTGACCGGTGCCAAGTCGATCAGCGAGATCACCCGCGACTCGCTGGTACGCGAACTGGGCGCCTGATCGCCTGCCAGAAACACCGCCTGATTGACCCGGGGCACGTGGCGCACAGACGCCACGGCCCCGCGAGGAGACTGCATGAGCCTGCCCGCCGCGTTCCTGCGTGATGCCGAGCGCCTGATACCCGCCGAACGACGCTTCGACGACCCCACTTCCACCCTGGCCTTCGGCACCGACGCCAGCTTCTACCGGCTGATCCCCAAACTGGTAGTGCGCGTCGAATCCGAGGACGAAGTGGTCGGCTTGATCAAACTGGCCCAGCGCGAGCGGGTGCCGGTCACCTTCCGCGCGGCGGGTACCAGCCTGTCCGGCCAGGCCATCAGCGACTCGGTGCTGATTGTGCTCGGTGATAACTGGAACGGCCGCGAGATCCGTGGCCAAGGCGAGCAGATCCGCCTGCAACCTGGCGTGATCGGCGCCCAGGCCAACGCCTGGCTGGCCCCGTTCGGGCGCAAGATCGGCCCGGACCCGGCCTCGATCAACGCCTGCAAGATTGGCGGCATCGTTGCCAACAACGCCAGCGGCATGTGCTGCGGCACCGCGCAAAATACCTACCACACCCTGGCCGGCCTGCGCCTGGTGCTGGCCGACGGCACCCGCCTCGACAGCGAAGACCCGGCCAGCGTCGCCGCCTTTGCAAGCAGCCACGCCGAGCTGCTGGAATCACTCGCCCGCCTGGGTCGCGAAACCCGCGCCAACACTGCACTGGCCGAGCGCATCCGGCACAAGTACCGGCTGAAGAACACCACCGGCTTGTCGCTGAACGCACTGGTGGATTACGACCAGCCGCTGGACATCCTGCAGCACCTGCTGGTCGGCTCCGAAGGTACGCTGGGCTTCATCAGCGCCGTCACTTACCACACCGTGCCCGACCACCCACACAAGGCCAGCGCACTGCTGGTGTTCCCCAGCGTCGAAAGCTGCTGCCGTGCAGTGACCGTGCTCAAGCAACAGCCGGTTTCGGCCGTGGAGCTGCTCGACCGCCGCAGCCTGCGTTCGGTACAGAACATGCCCGGCATGCCGCTGTGGGTAAAAGGCCTGTCGGACAATGCCTGCGCCCTGCTGATCGAGTCCCGCGCTGCCAGCCAGAGCCTGCTGCACGAGCAACTGCAACAAGTGATGGCCTCGATCGCTGACTTTCCCCTGGAACAGCAAGTGGACTTCAGCGAAGACCCGGCCGTGTACAACCAGCTGTGGAAAATCCGCAAGGACACCTTCCCCGCCGTCGGCGCCGTGCGCCAGACCGGCACCACGGTCATCATCGAAGACGTGACCTTCCCCGTCGAGCAACTGGCCGAGGGCGTCAACCGCCTGATCCAGCTGTTCGACAAGCACCGCTACGACGAAGCGATCATTTTCGGCCACGCACTGGAAGGCAACCTGCACTTCGTCTTCACCCAGGGCTTCAACAGCGCCGAGGAAGTCGCCCGTTACCAGGCGTTCATGGACGACGTGGCGCAGCTGGTGGCCGTGGAGTTCGGTGGCTCGCTCAAGGCCGAACACGGCACCGGCCGCAACATGGCCCCGTTCGTGGAGCTGGAATGGGGCCATGACGCCTACCAGCTGATGTGGCAGCTCAAGCGCCTGCTCGACCCCAATGGCATCCTCAACCCCGACGTGGTGCTGAGTGAAGACCCGGACATTCACCTGAAGAACCTCAAGCCACTGCCCGCCGCCGATGAAATCGTCGACAAGTGCATTGAGTGCGGCTTCTGCGAACCGGTGTGCCCGTCCAAGGGACTGACCCTCAGCCCGCGCCAGCGTATTGTCATGTGGCGTGACATCCAGGCCAAGCAACGCGCCGGCATCGACACCCGCGAGCTGATGCACACCTACCAGTACCAAGGCATCGACACCTGCGCCGCCACCGGCCTATGCGCACAGCGCTGCCCGGTCGGCATCAACACCGGTGAACTGGTGAAGAAACTGCGCAGCCAGGCCGCCGACCATGACAAGACCGCCGACTGGCTGGCCGAACACTTCCACACCGCATTGGGTGGCGCACGCCTTACCCTCACGGCCGCCAATACTGCGCGCAAACTGCTCGGCGCCCCGCGCCTGAGCCGCCTGACCGCCACACTGAACAGAGCAAGCAAAGGCCGCCTGCCCCAGTGGACACCGGCCATGCCACAACCCCTGCGCCCGATCAGCTTCGGCCCGGCCAGTAACGACGCCCGCCCCCGCGTGGTGTACCTGGCCGCCTGCGTATCGCGGGTAATGGGCCCGGCCTATGCCGACCGTGAGCAAAGCTCGCTGCTGGACAAAACCCGCGGCCTGCTGGAGAAGGCCGGCTACCAGGTGGTGTTCCCCGAAAACTCCGACAGCCTGTGCTGCGGCCAACCATTCGCCTCCAAGGGCTACCCCGAACAGGCCGAACACAAACGCCAGGAACTGATCAACGCCCTGCTGCACGCCAGCCGCGGCGGCCTTGACCCGATCTATTGCGACACCAGCCCCTGCACCCTGCGACTGGTGCAAGACCTGGGTGACACCCGGCTGGACCTGTACGACCCGGTGCGCTTCATCCGCACCCACCTGCTCGACCGCCTGGAGTTCACCCCCCAGGACGAGCCGGTGGCCGTGCACGTGACCTGTAGCACCCAGCATCTTGGCGAAAGCCAGGCACTGATCGACCTGGCGCGGCGTTGCAGCAAGCAGGTGGTGATCCCCGAAGGCATACATTGCTGCGGCTTTGCCGGCGACAAAGGCTTCACCACCCCCGAGCTCAATGCCCACTCGCTGCGCAGCCTGAAGGACGCGGTGCAGTATTGCAGCGAAGGCATCAGCACCAGCCGCACCTGCGAGATCGGCTTGAGCAGCCACAGCGGTATCGATTACCACGGGCTGGTGTATCTGGTAGACCGCGTTACCCGGCCGCGTAGTATCTGACCGCAGGAATGCGCCGGCATCCACAGGGACTGCGCTGGCTTCGAGTCAACACCGTACTTGTGGGAGCGGCTTCAGCCGCGAACACCGGCTAAGCCGGTGCCATTCACCGCGCCGCCTGCTTCGCGGGCGCGCCCGCTCCCACAGAGACCGCACAGCGCTTAGCTCACGCGATACCTGTGGGAGCGGGCAAGCCCGCGAACACCGGCAAAGCCGGTGCCATCCACCACGCCGCCTGCTTGGCGGGCACGCCCGCTCCCCCAGAGACTGCGCAGGCTTCAAGTTGACACTGTACCTGTGGGAGCGGCTTCAGCCGCGAACACCGGCAACGCCGGTGCCATCCCCCGCTGGAGTTCCCAAGCAACTCAAGGCTCGCGATCGAGCACCAACTCAGCCAATGCCCTGCTCATCTGCACGTTGTGCACCGAATTCACCAGCATGCCTATCCCCGGCTCACCGGCATTGCCACAGATGTATTCATCCAGGGTGTCTTCAATGCCACGCATCAGCTGTATGGCATGCAACAACGCTTCGTGCGAAGGCACTGTGCTGTCGATGGTGTAGAACGGGCGGGAGGTGGTTTTGGCGGGTGGATCAGGAACAATTTTCTTCATGGTGATTCTCCGATGTCGAAAAGCGGAGCTATCACCTTCTTCCTCTCACAGAAGGAGGCGGCAGCCGTACGTGGGGTGAGAGACCGGCGATCATCGGAATTCCGGCCAGGCCGAGGCCTGCCCACATACGGCTGCCATAACAAAGGCACGATGAACTGCCAGGCTCTCACCCCCGATCGCCAAACCTAGGCGACCCAAGGAAATTACCCCCTGCACTCATCATCGACAACAGAGAAACGGCTGTGGCGGCAGTAGGATAATTCCTAATCCCCTCCCACCCGAAGCATTTAGTTTCAGGTTCAGAATTTACCTACCGCCGCAAAGATTGAACCCCCGCCAATCCCCCACAGTCCACCCTACAGGCCCACCTTCCCGAGGCCCCAGAGGAGACTCCCATGAAAGGTACCGCGCTTTCGGCCCTGTTCGCGGCCGCCACCCTGCTGGCTTCGCCGGTGTTCGCCGCCGAAGACCTCTGCACCATCAACCTGCAAAAGATCGACGACAGCATGGCCACCGCCGGCGCCACCTCCGAAGGCCTGGACAAAGCCATCACCGAGCGCGTCGACAAAGCCAAGGCCGCCCAGGCCTCGGGCGACACCAAGGAATGCATCGCCATCACCAGCAAAGTGCTGGAGCGCCTGGACAAAACCGAGAAAGGCAGTGGTACCGGCAGCGGCGGCGCGTGAGCCTGAAAGCGGGCGACAGGACCGGCTGTCGACGTCGCCCGCACAATGCCGTATACTCCACCCCACGTGCCGTAAGGCGCGTTAGCGTAACGCTAGTGTGGGGCCGATTAGGATTCGACGCCGGTAGCGAAACTCTAGGTGCATGCCGAGTTGGTAACAGAACTCGTAAATCCACTGTTGCAACTTTTATAGTTGCCAATGACGAAAACTACGGCGCGGAGTACAAGCTGGCTGCGTAAGCGGCCCTCTTGACCCGTTGCTTCTGGTAGCTTCGGCTCCAGCAATCACTAGGGGATGCCTGTAAACCCGAACTGATTGTCATACAGAACAGGATCGTCGCGTAGCACGTTGTGGGCGAAGTGACTAAAACTTACACAACTCATCCAAAGCACCCTGCCCGTCGGGCGGCTGCGGATTAAATCAGTAGACACGGCTAAGCATGTAGTACCGACAGCGGAGTACTGGCGGACGGGGGTTCAAATCCCCCCGGCTCCACCAAATCCTGGAAAGAAGACGCCCACGGGCGTCTTTTTTTGTGTCTGAAATTTGCGATCTATAGGTCAAAAAGTCAGATTTCACCCCTTCCTTGTAGGGCGTTTCCCAAAGATACTCCCAGCGCCTGTTTTCCGTTGCGGTCATTTTTTCAGGGTTTTAGTCTCGGTGGGTCGTTGCACATCAACGACCGGCTTTGACAGGCCGCAACGATACACAGCGCGCACAACCGTTCATGGCGGTTGTGCATGGGGCACGCTCGCGTGCGCCGGTTTCTGTGTTCGCCGGTCTGTCAACCCATGCACAGCTGCCACCTTTCCGTTTGACAGCGGGTTGGCGGTGGCCCCTATCGAGAACACAGCAAAATGCTAAAAATTGTTCCTGACCCACCTCACCTCACCTCCCTGGAAGACACGATCACGCTGGCCTCGGACTACGCACTCTGCGCAGAAGCCGTAGCCCAGCAGGCGATGCTGATGCAGCCGAGATCTCCCGCTTCGTTGTTGATCATGGCGTCGATGCACGAACTTGAAACCCTGCGGCGATTACTCGAATCAGCGCTGGCGCTAATCCAGCAGCCAGCGAACCCGCAACCGATGCATTGACTCGCATACCGAGCGAAAACCTGTGGGAGCCCGGCTTGCCGGCGATAGGGCCAGCCCAGGCAAGCACAAGACCAGGGAGATTGATCAATGACCACCGAAGACACGAAATGCACAGTCGGTAAAACCATCTTCTTTCAAGGCGAAGACCAGACTCACCCACTGTTCCGCATCGAAGCAGGCATTCCTTGCCAGAGCGCCCGCGAGCAGGCTTCTGAGCTGATGGGTTATGCGCGGGACCTGACGATTGATGGGCTAATGGAAGACAAACCGAAGCTGATCTGGGCCGCGCATTACCTGTGCGCCTTGGGCAAGGCACTGCTTGATGATGCCGAACTAGGCATGATGCGCTGAAGCTTTAAGGCTGAATGTGGTAGGCATCTGTGGGAGCGGGCGCGTCGAGGCGTCGAACCGCCGCGAAGCAGACAACGCGGTGGATGGCACGGGCTTCGCCCGTGTTCGCGGGCAAGCCCGCTCCCACAGGGGTCGCGCCAGCTTTTAGAAATTGAGCAAGACAGTTGCTCCCACCACGCCATGCTGAAGAACTACGCCGCACCTGTGCGGCTTTAGCCGCGAACACGGGCAAAGCCCGTGCCATCCGCCACTGCCTTACCAGCTGTAGCTGACCTTGGCCGTAACCTCACGCCCCGGGTTGTAATAGTTCGCCGTCCCCGACCCCACCACATGCTGCTCGTCAAACAGGTTGCTGACATTCAGCGCAAGGTCGGTGCCCTTGGCAATCTTGTAGTTCAGCGCCGCGTCAAACAGCGTGGTGCCGTCGCTTTTCTTGGTGTTGGCAGCATCCATGTAGTAGCCCCCTACATACCGCGCACCCAGGCCAACGCTTACGTCAGTATCCGGAATGTCGTAGTAGCTCCACAGCGAAGCCGTATGCTTGGGCGCGACGGTGAATTCCTTGCCCTTGAGCGAAGAGCCGTCATACAGCGAGCCTCGCAGCACCTCGGTCTCCATGTAGGAATAAGCACCGATCAGGCTAATGTTTTGCGTGACCTGCGCCTTGGCCTCAAGGTCCAGGCCACGTGCATGGGACTCACCCACCGTCTGCTGCTCGATGATCCCGCTCGGCAACACCACGGCGATTGTGACGTTTTCCTGGGTCAAGTCATAAACGGCAGCAGAGAACAACGCATCCATGCCCAGTGGCGAGTACTTGACCCCCACTTCGTACTGCCTGCCGGTCTGCGGGGTTACGCCAACCTGCGGAGGCGAAACCGACTCCACCATGCTGACGTAGGTGGAGACTTCATCGTTGACGATGTAGGTCAGCGCACCGCGGTACGAGGTTTCAGAGAAGTTGTCGCTCTGCTTGTTCACGCCACCGACGTATTCGGTGCTGGACAGGTCCATGGAGTCGTTACGCACACCCGCCGTCGCAATCACACGGTCATAGAAAGACAGGTTCTGCTGCAGGAACACAGCCTTGGTGGTGGCGTCGTTCTTCTTGCGGGTATAGGGCGTGACGCCGCCCGGAACGCCGGTGAATACCGGGTTGGCGATGTCGATAGACGGCGCAAGGCTGTAGACCGAGCTTTGCTTGGTGCTTGAGTCGAGGTATTCCACACCCACCAAGGTGCTGCTGTCGATGTGCTCGAACTGCGCATCGTACTGCAACATCAGGTTGCCGTTGAGCTGGTCGGCATCGCTGTCGGTGCCGAACACGTAGCGAGGGATGACGGTGCCAATACGCGAAGCGCGGTCACTCAGGTAGACATAGCCAAAATCATCGCTCAGCTCGCTGTAGCGCAGGTTGCTGCGCAGCGTGAAGCCGTTGTCGAAGTCGTGGGTGATGTTGCCGCTGAGGCTGGTGCGCTCCACATCGTGGAAGTTGTAGCTGGGCTCACCAAAGAAATCGCTGCGGTCGTATTCCTTGTCCAGTGGGTAGCCACCACTGTTCGGCGAGCTGTTGGTCTTCAGGTAGTCGAGGATCACCGTAGCCGAGGTGAAGTCGGTAGGTGCCCAGGTCAGGCCGCCCATGACGAAGCGGTTGTCGTCCTGCGAGTGGTCGTACTCGCGGTCGCTGTTCTGCATCTTGGCAGTGAATCGGCCAGCCAGGGTTTGCTCATCGTTCAAGGCATCGCCTACATCGATACCGGTCTCGGCGTGATCATAGGAGCCATAGGTCACATAGCCTTGCCCGAACTTTTCGAAGCGCGGCTGCTTGGTCACGAAGTTCACCGAGCCGCCCGGGTCTGCCGGGCCGAACAGCGTGGAGTTGGCACCGCGCAAAATTTCGATACGCTCATAGGCAAACGGATCTTCGCGCACACCGCGCATCGAGCTCAAGGTCAGGCCATCACGGTAGGTGGTGGCCTGAAAGCCGCGGATCTGGAAGTAGTCGTTGCGGTCGTCCGAGCCGTAGAAGTCGCTGACCACGCCCGGCGTGTACAGCAGCGCCTCTTCCGTGGTGCTGACACTGCGCTGCTGCATTTCCTTGTTGGTCACCACCGACACGGAAGCTGGCGTATTGAGGATGCTGGTCGCCACCTTGCCGCCGACCCACAGCTCCTTGGCAACCACCGAGTTGGTGTCGTCATCGGCACTGGCCTTGACCTTGGCGTTGATGATGACCGGCGCCAGGCGGTAGTCCTCGGTCGCGCCCAGTTCCAGCGGGCCGGCAGGCTTTGGCTGCGGCACTACCAGGTAAGCAGCAGGGCCCTGCTGCTCAAGCTGCAACTCGGTCCCTTGCAGCAACGACGACAATGCCGACTGGGTATCCAGCGCGCCCTGCACCCCTTGGGTATTGCGGCTGGCCACGTTCTGCGCATCGAAAGAAAGGCTGATCCCCGCCTCCCGCGCAAAGCGGTCGAGGGCCGGCGCAAGCGGGCCGGCAGGAATGTTCCACTGCTTGAGCGGGCTGCTGTGGTCAGCGCTCGAAGGCTGCGCCAGCGACGGCAAGGCGTAGGCGCTGACAACCAGACCAAAGAGTGCGGCGTGCAGGGCACGGTTCAATGGGTGGCGCTGTGGAACCGGGGTAAAACTCATTCTCTCGCTCCGTGTAGGGGGTCGGCGGGGCGGCCTGTAATCCGGCCTTACCTACAAGCCGAACGAGAATGAGAAAACACCTCATTTATTTTTCACTTGCTACTGGTAGCGCTTCGCGAACTGCCTTTGCCCCCTTCACTGATCAAACGAATGCGCCGCCCCCCCCCCGCAATCACTCGAAAATGATGGCCAATTGCCCTTGGCTTTTCTCTCAATCAGCATGTCAAAAAGTTGATACGCCAAGATTTTTGATAGAGAATAAGAAACAGGATGCATTTTAGCGTATTTCAGTATGCTTTAACCGAGTGCAGGGAATGGACGAACACACAACCTCCGGTACGCACATACCGCCCATCGACCAGCTGGACCTCACGGCACATGGCGTTCTTGGCCACTTCGCCAAGTCGTCGCGCAATGCCCAGATGGTGAAGTTTCTGGTGAGCATGGACCGCCTGGACCGCTGGGCAGTGGACTTCGATGAGGATGCCCCAGCGCAGCAGTTCGAAATCCAGCTACTGATGCAGGAGCTTCAGTCGTTCGTCGAAACCTACGCACGCGTCCTGCACCAGGTTCCGCAGGCCTTTGCTGAGCTGCTGGCCCACCTCACCTCTTCGCGTTGCATGTACCTGGCCCGGTATGCCGCGCAACACAACGATGCGTTCAACGCGGCGCTGGCGCCGCTGCTAGCTGGCGACCTGTCGCAGCCTGGGGACCTCGCTGCATTTCGCCGCCGGCTGGATGCCTTCAGCAAAGCTCACCTGCTCAGCGAGATTTTCTCTGCAGAGCGGCTGCGCGAGATATCACAGATCATGGAGAGTTACGCAGATGTATGACGGACGACTGAACCCTGTCACGGTGGCGATAGGCAAATCTGTGGGCAAGCGCGCGGTGATGGGTGGTGTGCTGGGTGCCTGGCTGTTGCTGGCCGGGCCGGCATTCGCCGCCACCAGCAGCCTGGGCTCCACGTCCAGTACGTTGCTCTCGGAGCAGAGCTCGGTAGTGGCCGACGCCATCAAGGCCGATGCCGAAGATTGCGCTGCAGGCACCAAGGAAGGAACGATTGGTGCCTCCATCGGCGACGCCCTGAAAATCCACACCGAACTGGCAGCGGCAACCCCCAATGTCGAGTCGCTGTTCAGTGCCACCGCGGACTGCTTCGGTGGCCTGGGCAGCCTGTTCGACCTTTCCGGCTCCATCCCGAGCCTGGGCTCCATTTTCGCAGCGGCCCAGGAAGCGGTATTGAAGTACGCGCAGAAAAAGGTCTGTACGGCAATCCAGCAGGTTTCCTCGATGGTTACCACTCCCATCAACCAGGCGATCGGCAAGGTCAGCAGCGGCACATCACTGGCTGACCTCAACGGCTTGACCAACGGCCTGGTCACCAAAGGCATGAACACGATCGACCCGGAACTGGGCAGTAGCTACCACAGCACCCCTGCCGGCTACGAGGCCACCTACACGGTAGACGTCAACCCGTTCAACTACGTGCAAACCGACTTCGGCGGTGGTGCCGGTACTGGCACTGGCACCACCACTAGCAGCGCGGCGGCAACCAGCACGGTGGCGCCTGCGCCAAGCAGCTCGTCTTCGACGACTTCGGGCAGCACCAGCGGATCCTCGTCCAGCACCAGCAGCGGGTCGTCCGGCTCGGCTGCCGGCCTGTTCAACTAAAGGGGGCTGGCGATGAAGAAAGTCGCGGCAGTGCTGGCCGTCGGCCTTGGCCTGGGCGCTACGGCGCTTCCTGCCCAGGCACTGACCTGGGCTTCGGTGCTGACGTTCATCAGCACCATGCAGAGCGAAATGAGTGCCTGGTCGGTGACCGTCAAGCAGACCGCGCTGTCAGCCAACGTGGTCTCGCAAATGGACAACGATTCGAAAAAGCAGCTTGCCAACGCAGTCGGTGCCATCAACATGTCCGACCGGGCGATGGCCGCTGTGACCTCGTTCGACTCTGCCGTCGGGCAACCGGTCACCATCAAGTGCATCGCCCAGCAGCAGGGCAAGCTGATGGTCGAGGCAGTATCCCAGCGCGACAAGGACGCAGCGCGCCTGATGGCGACCTACTCCTCCCGGCGTGTCGGCTCCAAGGCAGCGGCCGACCAGGAGACCCTGGAAATGCACCGTGACAGCTATTGCAGCGTGTCCGAGGCCAGGCAGGGCATGTGCACGCTTAACGCGAACGGCATGCAAGGCTGGGATGTCGACTACGCCGGGCCTTTCAGCGAAATGACCCTCGCCCCCGAGGGCGAGACGGCAGCGTATGCCTACACCGCGATGATCACCGATCAACGTGCAGAGGCACATATCGACTGCACCACGGTCGCCTGCAATGCCGCCCAGTCGCAGCAACTCGCCGCCTCGGCGATGACCGCGATGGCTGCCAACTCTCTCGTAGGGCAGGTGACGGACCGTCGCGTGCCAATGCTCACAGGGCAGTGATATGAATTTTCGGCTCAAGCTCGCCAGCATCGTCGTGGGTTCGACAATGCTCTCAGGTGTTTCCTACGGTGCACTGTACGGTTTCGGCCCCGCCGAGATGTGGACGGTGGCGCAGATCGAATTGCTGACAGGATCCGTGGGCACCAACATCACCACCTTCGGCACGACCTTCGGTAACCAGATGACCATCAAGTTCGAACAGATCATCGCGGCCGTGGCCGTCGCCACCAAACAGGAGGCACTGTCGGCGAACGTGGTGGCGGACAACAGCCGGCAAACCTCCGAGCAGCTGGTCAACGCGATTCGCGCACAACAGCAGAACTCGGCCGTGGCCAAGGCTTACCTCGACTTCAACGCAGCGACCGGCCAAGGTTTCGACCCTTGCGGCACGGTGGTGAAGAACAAGTCGATGGACATTGCCTTTACCAGCATGGCAGCCAAGGCCAAGGCCGCAGTCGGTGAACTGGACGCCTCTCCAGGCCGCCTGGTTCCCTCGACAGGCAAGGCAATGCAGCAACGCCTGCAAGAGCACCGCAGCAAGTTCTGCACCACCGCAGAGGCAGACGCAGGCCTGTGCACGCTCAGTACGCTGCCCGGTGGCGATACCAACGCCGCCCTGCTGTTCGAAGCCGCAGACGCTGACTCGCTGACCACCGAAGCACGCACTGCCTATATCCAGCACGTGATCGGCCCGCCTGATGAAGCCCTGGCCAAGGCCGCCGGCGCGACGCCAGCCGGTGAAACCTACATGGTGCACAAAAACCGCAAGGATTCGATGCTGTCGGTACCGGCCTACAGCCTGTCGATGATCAACGCAGCCAACACCCGTAGCAAGGAGTTCGGCGGCAAATCACCCAATGAGGTGCTCAAGCTGCGCGTGAACCAGTACTTCGGCGGCAAGGAAGCGGAGCAGTGGTCGGGCAGCCTTGCGCGCCAGACCCAGCGCGGGCTGCTGGTTGAGGCGGCCAAGATGGGTGGCCTCGAAGTCTGGATTCATCAGCAGCAGTACGAGCAGAACCAGCGCCTGCTGGCCAACCTGGCAACGCTGGTGGTCGCCTCCTCGGACGTCCTTGGCGCCCCACTGGAAGCGCGCTACCAGAAGGTATTGTCTGAAACAGCAGCGCAGTCGGTACAGTGAGGTGCCTATGAAAAAGGATTTCGACGAAGCGCGTGAAGCGCGCAAATGGAAGGTTGCGCTCGGGGCGTCGCTGGTTCTGACCTCCACGCTGGCTTGGGCCTATTGCCCACCCCAGTATCAGGAAAATACCGTAGCCCCGGCGTTCACTGCTGCTACCCAGACGCTCAACGGCCTGGTGTCGGGCGTGGATGCTTCGCTGTCGGCCCTGCTTGAGACCGAGAGCCAGCGCCTGACCTCGGCCATCGCGATCCTGACCAAGCAGAAAGCCCTGGCCGCAAACCAGGTCGCGGAGGCAGGGCACAATGCTGCGCAGCAAACGGCCACAGGGCTCAAGGTGCTGGCCCAGACCCAACGGGTCAAGCAGTCTCGCTTCGACTATGGCGGCGAATTTGGCCAGGGCTTCTCGCCGTGCTCGGTCTACGCAACGCGAACGCTGATCAGCGCCCGTGATGCCGACATGGGCACCGAGGTTCGCCAGCGGGTCAAGTCCGAGATCGTCGCCGCCCCCGGCACCTATGCCGAGCCCATCAGTGCACAGGCAGCACTGGTGGAAGCACGCAAGCCGTTCTGCACCCAGGATCAGGCAGATTCAGGCATGTGCGAGTCGGTCGGTGCTCTGCCAGGCGCCGACCTGACCGTGGCCACCTTGTTCGAACCCGCCATGGAAACCGAGCCGCTGTACCAGGCGAAAGTCGGCTTCGTGAACAACGTTGCCGGCCTGCCGGACGGCCCGGTGCCGGCATCGGCGGGCAAATCCGCCGCCACCGCGGACTACGCGCTGTCCAAGGCCCGCAAGGATGCGCTGGTTTCGCCGGCACTTGCCAGCCTCAAGGCGATCCAGCTGGACTATTCCGGCGTGCAAGGCAAAGAGACAGGTACCGACCTGCCGCTGGCCGTGCATTTCCGCACCGAGGTCAAGCGCTATTCGGGCAACACCGCCCAGTACGACAATTGGTCCAGGGTCATGTCGGCCCAGAACGAGCGCGGTGCGCTGGTCGAGATCCTGAAGATCAAGGCGCTGGACCTGGCCATCCAGGAAAAACAGTACCGCCAGTACGAAAGCATGGAAGCCCAACTGGCTTCGCTGGTATCGATGTCGGTCACAGCTGCCGGCGCGCAAGCCCAGACCAGCCAGGCAGCGGCAGATGCCGCCAAGCAGAACGTACAGCAAAGCGTGCAGTGACGGAGCGCCAGGGATGAACAGAACGATCTTGCGCAGCATTGCCAGCCTTGGCTTGCTGGCTTGCGCCCACAGCGCCATTGCCGACACCTGTATGGTATCGCCCACCGACAAGGAAATTGTGTCCGGTCGTTTCGGCAAGTTCCGGGGCGGCGGCGCGGCCAACCATGGTTCGGCCAACCAGAAAGCGCACATGCACGATGGCCTGGACTTTTCCACCAGCGGTACCTCGCAGCCGGTATACGCCACCACCGAGGGCAAGATCACCTTCGCGGGCTCTCGAAGATCTGCGGGCAACGCGATACTGATCCAGCGGGCCAATGGCGATATCGTCGCCTACTACCACCTCAGCGGCTTCGCCAACGGCATCAAGCAGGGCGTCACGGTCAAGCCGGGGCAGCAGCTGGGGCTGTCAGGCAACACCCCCAGCACGACCATGGCCAAACACTTGCACTTCACCTATGGCACCACGAAAAAGGACGAGGCCAGGGCCAAGGCGTTCAGGGAAAATGCCCACCGAGGGCCATTCAACCCGGCGCAGCTACCTTCCGCCGTGGTCACCCCGCAGGCTGACATTGGCTGGAAGACTGACCCGGCACCCTATTTCTGCCAAACTTACGCCATCCAGGATGGCCACCCCGAGCATTACCCGATCCTGGGCAAGGACACCAAAGCTCAGCACCAGATCCTTTTCGGTAATGTACCTTCGGGCGGGGTTGCGCCAGACTCCACAGCTGAGCCTGTCCAGGTGGCAGCCGCCAACGCCGATGCAGCGCTGGCCGAGGCGGATGGCAAGACACCCGCGATGTACTTGTCCGACGCTGATGGCTATGGTGCCTTGCCGAGCGCGCCGATTGGTGGCTACGACACCATGTCGGTTTCGGAAATGCTGGCTACCGAAGCCACCCGGCGCTTCAGCGATGCCGAGTGGAACAACAGTATCACCCATGTTTCCAGCCGCGCCCTGTGGGTCGACTACAACCGGGCAGTGGGGGTCGGCAATTATTTGTCGGAAGCGATTTATCGCAAAAAGGAAAAAGTTGAAGCATTGCTTGCCGTTTACGCGTCGCAGAAATTGGCAGGTCAACGGATACAGACCGATGGGGCCCAGCAGCGAGCCCAGAAAGGAGCTGTTTCCAGATCCATTGAATAACGCGGCGCCCACGAAAGGTAAACACAGATGGAACCCAAAGAACTCGATAAGCCTGATCATGCCGTCGCTGATTCTGCTGCCGGGCAAACAGCCCAGCCAGGGCGGAGCTATGCAGGCATCCTGGTCCATCATGGCGCAGCACCTTATCAAAATGACCCTGCCAATCAGGGCAGTTACTACGTAACCCTGGAAACACCTGCCGGTAATCAGACCTTGTGGGGTGCCGGCCTCGAACAGGCTATGCGCGAGACAGCACCTGCAGTCGGCAAACCCGTGCAACTGGATTACCAGGCAAGTGCCGAAGCAGGGAGTGAACAGTCGGCACCAGGTCGCTGGAGCGCGCATTCGATCGATGCGGCTGCCCTGCAGGCCCACAATGCCGGCCACAGTCCGTCGCCGAGCGCTGTGCCAGACATCGACCCAAGCACATTTGACGCCATCATGAAGGTTGCCGCAGAGGTGAAGTCCAAAGGGGCATCTCTCGACCCTGATGAAGTACGCCGCATCAACGCAGCCCTTCTCGACAGCAATGCCAACGACGCTGCGCAATCACCTGCACCCGCTGAACCCGAGGAGCAGGAGCCACATCACCAGGCGCCGCAGCCAGAAGCCAACGGTGCCGAAGCGCTGCTCAAGGGTGGGGCTCAGCTGGTGGGCGGCGTGGCCTCGCTCACCGGTGCTGCCATGCAGGGGCTTGGCAAGGGCGCAAGTGCCTTGGCCACTGCCCTGCGCGGGAACGCGCAAGCCCAGGATGCGCAGCTGTCTTCGGCGCAAGCGACAAGCCAGCAAACGCACGACGCTGCGCCAGAGCCCGCGGCTACCGAGGAAATGACCGGCCGTGTGCAAGTTCTGCCCCGTCTCTCCGAATACCGGGTAGACCAGGTCGAGAAAGCCGCCAGCAACTACGAGAAAGCCCACTCTGCCTTCTGGAACGCTGGGAACATGCCCCAGGTGCGCGAGCAGATCGAAACCCGCGCCGAGCAGACTGGCCTGAGCGTGCCCGAAGTCATCGAGAAGATGAAGCCAGACGGTGAATACACCGACCTTCACGAAAAATTCGTGCAGGCCGTAGGCGAGTCACCGGACGCGCAAAGCAGCAAGAAAGCCATGGACAAGGCCCTCACCGGCTGGACACGGCAGTATGGGCGTGCCCAGGAAGAATTACTGAACCCGGAAACCCAGGACAACCCGCACTACGACAAGCTGAAGAACCGGCTGGAGAACTCCAGCGACAACATGCACCACAATGCGGGCAACATGCCGGCCTTCGAGGGCGAAACGCAATCGCACCTGGAGCGCTTGAAAGATGTGATGCAGCGTATTGCCGAACGCCTGAAGGAAATGGTGCAAGGGATTGTCAGCATGGTTCGCGGCAAGCCTTCAGGTCCGTCTCAGGGCGATGACTTTACCCCGTGAGGCAGCTGTAGCAAGACTCAAACCCCAATGGAGCCATGAAGGCGCAGCCCTCATCCAAGCAAGGAGAACGGAATGACCGAGTACAGCAGCTGGAAAGAAATCACCGCCACGCCGGAGGCCCACCTCGATTTCCTGCGGGTGATCGATACCAAGCTGGAAGAAGGCCTGGGTCGCAGGAACCTGTATGAAAAGCTGTCGAAGGACATCACGGTTGAAGGCAAGGCCTTCAGCCAGTCCTTCCACCTGAACAAGCTGGAAACCAACTCCACCAACTGGGATACCGACGAAACGCCAGACCCGGTCAAGCTGGAGATTGTCGAATTGACCTCGAAGATCAAGGCGGCAGACCCAGGTTACGACCTGGCTCACTTCACGGTCGGCTACGAATACATGATCAACGAGATGAAAGAACGCGGCGTGCAGGTGAATGCGGGCCTGGACCACAGCGACCCTGCCCCGAGGCAACGCAGTGGCTCGGACTACGAGCCTGGCATGTGACGCCTGGAGGTGCCTGTGAAACCGACCATTTCACTCATGCTGGCATTCAGCGTGCTGGCCTTGGCAAATGCTGCCCAGGCCCAGCAAGCCCCGGCGGCGGCCGAGGAGCAATGGCAGGAGCTACCGCGCAACACCACCATTTACGTACCGGTGCCGAAGCAGATCACGCCGGTTTCGGCCTATCGTTCGTGCTCGAACCGTTACGAAGGTGAACGCTGCGATTTTTCCACCCCTCGTCAGGGTGTGGTCGAAGGCACCTGCCAGGCACCGGAAATGCGACAGCCGCCTGCCTATGGCTACGACACGCAACAATACCCAGCGCAAATACGCACTGCGCTGGTATGTGTCCCTGCCGAGGACCCGGCTGCTGGTGGTCCGAGCATGCCGGATGGCAACCCGGCCAATCCTGGCCACGAATCGCCCTACGCGCCCCCGGCAGCCCCGGCAGCGGAACAGCCCAATCCATAGCCACTGTTTTGCCGGATACCCAATCTTTGCGGGAACAACTGTCTGATTCAAAATCTGAGAGCTTGGGCAATCTCTGTGGGAGCGGGCGAGCCCGCGAACACCGGCGTAGCCGGTGCCATGTACCGAGTTGGTTTCTTCGCGGGTGAACCCGCAGAGGTACTATGCAGGCCTCAGCTTGGCGCGGTCCCTGTGGGAGCGGCTTCAGCCGCGAACACCAGCGCAGCCGGTGCCATGTACCGAGTTGAATTCTTCGCGGGCACGCCCGCTCCCACAGGTACTGTGCAGGCCTCAGGCTGGTGCGGTCCCTGTGGGAGCGGCTTCAGCCGCGAACACCGGCGTAGCCGGTGCCATGTACCGAGTTGAATTCTTCGCGGGCACGCCCGCTCCCACAGGTACTGTGCAGGCCTCAGGCTGGTGCGGTCCCTGTGGGAGCGGCTTCAGCCGCGAACACCGGCGCAGCCGGTGCCATGTACCGAGTTGAATTCTTCGCGGGCACGCCCGCTCCCACAGGTACTGTGCAGGCCTCAGGCTGGCGCGGTCCCTGTGGGAGCGGCCCTGGCCGCGAAGACGCCACTCACTCATGACATCGGATCAGGTTCTTCCGGCTCCTGCCGGGGAGCTGCCGACTGCAGCATGTCCATGATGAACCGTTGCGTTTCCGGCAACTGCTTGCCGAACGCCTCATCCACCTCCGGGGCTACCTGGATGTCACCCTCGCGCACACTCAGTTCAACCTCCTGCTGATAACGCGCCACGAAACGCTCGCGTATCAATTGCGCATCGGGCGCTTGCTCGTCAACCAGCTCTTCCAGCACGCCTTGCGCCGCATGCGTGAAGACCAAGGTGCTGTTGTATTGCTGCGTCTTCAGGCCCGACTGGGCAAAGGTGGACTGAAACTGCTTCTCCATCGCTTCAATGGTGGCATGCAGCAACCGGTTGGCCTCTCTGAGCGCGGCAACTTCCGCCGCCAGGCCAGCCTCGGGGCTACCCTGTGCACCCGCGGCGCGGTTCGCTTGCGCCATATGCGACATCTGTCCGTGCATCAACTGGATCAGTTCGCGCAGGCGCTCAGCTTCACCCCTGAGCTGCACAGTTTCTTCAAAATACTGGCGAACATACCCACGTAGCGGCTCCAGCTTCTCGTTGGCGCGCGCCACGCCGGCATTCCAGCCCTCCGTATACCCATGGGAGCGGCCTTTTCTGAAACCCTCCTTGCGGCCGTGCCCCCGGCCTTCCTGATAGCCCTCCTGGCGGCCTTCCTGGTAACCCTCGCGCCGCCCTTCCTGGCGCCCCTGGTCGCGGCCAACATGGAGGTTGGCAATGGCCTGCTGAACAGAGCCGTTGTAACCGCCGTCAAGGCTCATGTTGCCCTTGCGCGCAGCCCAGTTATGGTCCATCTCGCCATCTCCCTGGATCGGCGCGTCCTCGGAACATGCGCCGCTAGATTCTGGTCAATGCCAAACCCGATACTGTCGACCGAGTTCAGCGCGTGGTCTTTACCTCGCTCCCAGCTGCTTGCTGGGCTTCGGCCTGAGGCAAGGCAAAATCGGCCAGGCGATGCAGCGCAACCGCGACCCAGTCGCCACCGAAACGCTCGTCCTCCAGCACTGACTTCAGCGCCAGGATCGGCACACAGTGCCTTGCCACGCCTTGGACATAAAAAGCAGCGATCCATTCGGGTAGCAAGTGTTTTAAATCTTCATGGGCTTCCACACTGAACATCAACGCAAGAATACCCGGCATGGCCTTGACCTCCCGGCTGGGCAACGCGTCGGCCAGCCAGAAGGCCACCTCGCCGAACTGGCCGGCCTCAATCGGCAACAGCGCCACCACCTTGTGCCCGTAGCGATCCACCACGATCCCCGGTTCGAGATCGAGCGTTTGCGCGTCGAAGTGGATGGTTTCATGCCGAATCGGCAGCGACTTGAGAAAGTGCTCCAGCAGCGTGTACATCTCGAAGGCTGCCGGAATGTCCTTCTGGATGGCGGGTGCACTCTTGGCCATCACGCTGACGAAGCCGCCGCCCGCCTGGGCCAGGACATCGCCACTGATGGCCTGCGCCACTAAAGCCTCGAGTTCATACAACGAATACATGGTCCCACTCCCTCGCAACGGCTCGACTAGACTGAACTTCAACCTGCTGACAGGTCCAAAATCGCAGTCGTTCGTGTTTGTATGTTTGCAGCCCAAACTTCAAGGATGTACCCATGACCCATCAGTTTCACTGTGCATTTCACCCCGCAGCCGGCAATGACGGCGGGGTGCTGAACATCGGCCCCGCCTCGGTCAGCATCGACCTGGAAAACCTCTCCCTGTTCGCCAGCGTGGTCGGGCAGATCGAAAAGCGCCGGGCGGCGGGCCTGGCCAGGTCGGAGATTCTCGGCGAGTGGGCAGACAGTGAAAACATCGATTGGGCGCATATCGGCTTTCACGCCTGCCGAGAAAGCTACAGCCTGCGCTACAACGGCGTTGCCTGGGAGGCACCTGCCGACGCTACCATCGCCGCCGCTGCCGAGGCGCGGCTGTTCCTCGACAACATGCGCCTGCAGGCCTGAACCAACGACACGGCCCCTGTCCTAGCGAACCAGGGCCGTGTTCGCCTGATACTGACCGAAGAACTCGAACTCGACCCGGCGGTTGGCTGCGCGACCAACTGCAGTGTCATTCGCGGCGATGTAGTCGCCCTCCTGCCCCTCGGCACTGATCTTCGCCGCCGCTACGCCACGCCGAACCAGGTACATCTTCGCCGCCTGTGCCCTGAGCAGGGCGACCCGACGGTTCGCTGCCACCGTGCCCACGCTGTCGGTAAAGCCGACAATTTTCACCTGCAGCGCGTCTTGTGCCGAGCGCACCAGAACGTCGCCATCCTCGGCGCTGGGGCTGAAGCGTGAGTGACCGAAAGCGAAGTTCAAGGTCATGTGGTTGATCGACGACTGGATCTGATCCTGCCGTGCCCTGATTGCCAGCAGCTCCTGGCGGCTGTCACTGGCATCGGCTTCGGCCGCAGCCAGCCGAACCCGCAAGCTCTGTATCTCGGTGTTCAAGGCATTGATGGTCTGCTGCATTTGCGCAGTGCCCTGCCCTTGCGCACCAGGCGCAACGTAGGGTACCGGCGCGGCAGGGTTTTCCACCAGCTCGAACCCGGCGAACGCCGTTGGCGCGAGGACTGCCGACATCGTGGCCAGCACAAGCGGCACCAGCCGGCGTGGGGTGGCAAACAGGGTGCTCATACTTCTCTCCAATACCGCAGGATCACGAAAACGATGACCGACCAGGCATAGCCCAGCAGCAAGGCAAGAACGCCTGCAAGCAAGTAAGTGCGAAGCGGGTCAATGGCATCCTGGCCAAGCGGCTGGAGCCCAGGCACCAGCGTGGCGGGAAACCATGCGAACAACAGCGCCACCAACGGCGCCAGCCACAGGCCAAGGCGCAGTCGCCGATGGTCACCCTCACGTGTCCACCAGGCGTACCAGGCCAGGCTGAGCAAGTAGGCGGGTAGCAGCATGACACTGAGCAACAGTGTTGATAACGACAGCGCGGCAGCATAGAAGCGCGGCGACCCTTCGGCCATTTCACCCATCAGGGTCGCGACCACTGCAATGGTGAAAGCGCCAAGCGCTGCCAGTAATGGCACCGACAGCAGCCAAAGGGCCGCGCGGCGATCGCCGGCCAGCCGGAGGCCCGGCGCCACGGCAAGCGGAGGTAGCGGGTAGGACATGCCAGAAACTCCTTGTAAGGGCCAGCTGTAGGGCAAGGTTCAGGACAACCGTTGCACCGTGTCAGCCAACATTCGACATCCTGTCATTTATCAAAATGACCTGTTAGAAAAATGTTGATATTGATGGTGAGTATGAATTTGAGGCCTTTTGCCGTCAAGGTTTGAATCTCTGCTATCGGTATGCACGCACTTGACCAGGCGCAAGGCGTAGCGCACACTCAAACCATCTAAAAAACATTTTTTTGACAACCAAAATTGATAGCATTTTGTCATCCAGAAGGATCTGACGCATGAAAGCCCTGCAATTCGCCCTGCCACTGCTGGTTTCACTCGCCTGCACTTCGGCATATGCCGCAAAAATCGACCCGACCGAAGCCAATGCACGCCTCACCCAGGCCCTGACCTGCAAACGCAACCTGTCTCCGGAACAATTCGAGGCGCTGGTCAAGGCCGCCAACGGCAAGGCCATCGTGCAGGCCTCGGACCTGTCCGACGGCGAGTACACCGTGCCGAACCCGCTGGACGTTTTCGGCCGTGCCGTCACCAAGCTTGCAATCCACCCCGGCTCCAATGGCGAAGGCGACTTCGACACCTACTCCGGGGCGTTCACCGGCGAAAGCATCCAGGCAGTGGCCAAGCTGGCCGACGTTCCCAAGGACCAGTTCGGCCAGTACAAGAAAGAAGTCGGCAACCATGACCTGTGGCTGTATGAAGATGGCAACGACACCTACATCAGTTGCTCGTACGACATGCGCACAGTGGTAAAAACCATCAAGAGCACGGCACGTAACGCAGCCGAAGCAGTGCAGCGCGCCACCCAGTAAGGCCAAGCCAACCGACATGAGCTGAAGGGAGTCGCGCCATGAGCTTCAGGACACTGGCTGAAAAGTTTCTGGAAACGGTCAAGGACGACCTGGGCATCCCGGCCCGGTTACGCCGGGTCATCGCCGACACCCCGCGGTTACGCATGCGGGTGGATGACACCGCTGCCGTCATCGCGGCATCGAGTGTGGTTCGCTGGCATGAGTGGGCGCAGCGTATCGGCTTTGGCCATGGCAGCGGTAAAAGCGGCGAGGTCAGGGGCTGGCGCTCAATCAATGACCACTCTCACAGCGAGCATCGGCAAATCCCCGCCCTGGCGCGGCTGGGCAAGAGCGAGACCCAGGCCGGGTTCACCTGCGACATCGGTGATGTGACCGGCCTGTCGGCCTCCAAATCCGAGCTGTACCGGTTTTTCTCCCTGCAGCAGATGGCCGAGCAAACCTGCCAGGCGTTTACCCGCGACATGAGCCAGGAGGGGCTTGCGCAGAACCTGCGCTGGCCGGAGATCGGCATCGTGCATGGCAGCAGCGACTTCATGGTGCAGTATGGCTGGGATGATGGCCTGTACCTGGCCAACAGCGGCGGCTCGCACCATTTCGTCGCCGCCCGGCATATTGCTACCCGGTTGCAGCAACCGGTTGCTCTGCACGGCCGCCTGGTGCGCAACGACCTGGATGCCGAGGCCGCTGCCGAACTGAACGATGAGTACGCCATCTACGCCGTGAGCAAGGACCCCTTCTTCGCTGACGCTTTCGATGCCCTGCGCGACTTCAAGGCCACTCACTACTGGGGCGACCTGCCGCCACCCTACGAAAACGGTATGGCGATATTCCTGCCCAGAGAGGAAGCGCGCTCACGCAAAGTGGCGGAAATCTTCGCCAGCGAAGGCTTTACCAATGTAGGCAAAATCCTGGTGGAACTGGCGTCGCCGGATGCAGCCCTGCAGCGCCGGGCCCGCCAGGAACAACTGCGCGCACGCATTGAAGCCCTGCCAGGGCTTGAAGCAAAAGCCGGTGTAGCGCACCTGTTCGGCAAGCACGCGGCAGCCGCCCTGCGCGATGAACTGGCGACACAGGTGGATTGGCAAACCGTGGAGCAGGCCACCCTGGAGGAAGCCTTCAGCGTGCACCGGCTCGCCCCCCAAAGCGTTTACGAAGCGCTCGCCCAACACAGCCCTGGCGCCATTTCGAGTCATTCATTGCAGACCCTGCGCGCCACCGTCGATGGCTACGCAGCGCTGCATGAGCGCCAATTGGCCAACCCGGCTACGCCCGACGCACCAAGCCCGGACTGACTGCGGGGCATGCAGCGAGCCGGCTGCACCCTTCGGCTGGTCATTGTCCTTGTTGTTGGCAGTACCCCTATGAACGAGCGCAGGATCACTGCACATTCAGCTTCAGAATGTGATCCCGTATGGCAACCCCGGCCTGATGGATCAGCGGCTCCCAGAACACGCGCCCCCTGGCCATCAGCGGCGACCCACGCAAAGAGTCCGCCGTGGCTCGAAGTGCAAGCGCTCCAAATTCATCCGCCATGCTCGCGACGCTGCGCAGACGCTGGTCAGGGCTGTTGTAAGGCTTCTGGTACCACGTTGCGATCTGGTACTCGACACCTTGCTCCTCCAACTTCGCATACAGGTGGGAGACCAGTGCAAGGATGGTTTCGCGAATCAACCCGGGGTCGACATCTTGCGCCTCCAGGAACGCCTGGGTTGGGATCTGGGCAACAGCGAGCAAGTCTTGATGGTTGTAGCCTTGCATCGGCGCAAACACGCCATCCGGCAGTTCGCTATCGTCAGCAAACGATCGCTCGGTGTTCTCATCATTTTGCATGAATTCCTCCTTGGAAGGTCAGCCCACAGCTGACCACGGGAAAAGCAACTCTATTGATAAACAGATGATCAATTTTCCAACATGAAAACTGACAAACAAAAGCTCAACCAGAGCAGTATTGCCCAGCCAGCTGGTGAATGCGCGCAGCTGATTGGGCCTGGGCTCGAGCCTGCTCGCATGCCCACAGCAGGGTTGCCTGATCGGGAACGCAGCCAGCCCCGGCGGGCTTCTTCGCCAGGTACCATAGCGCGCGCATGACAAAGAGCGGGTCGGCGTTCAGCTGCGGATCCCCTGCTGCCTGCAGGGAACCAATCAGCGCCTGCAGCGCATTGACCAAGCCCTGTTCCTGGCTGAACTGGACCAAGGTACCCAGCGCCTGCGGTTTCATGGAAGGGTGAATCGTCAGCGGCGTGCAGTGTTCGGCGTCGAGCAAATCCCAAAATGTCACGCCGTCCTTGCAGACCATGCCCACGCGACGACCACCCGCCATGTCATCGACCTCGATGAAGGTGCCTGGCTGATATTTGTGGATTTTCATCTTCTCGCCCTTACCGATTGACTCGCCGACCATCGCCGGCAACAGATGCATTCTAAGCAAGCAGGCAGCAAAAAACCTTACTCATGTGCCGACGACACTCAGGCTGGCCGTCAAGGCTCGGGAGCCTGCCAGCTAACGGTTCGCTGCAACTCCGGGGTAACCGGGCAGGCAACCCTGGCTCGCACCAGCGGCTTGCCATCTTCCCCGGGAATTTCGTAATCGTCCGTCAAACGGCCTTCCGGCCGCTCGGCAATCCATTGTGCGGCCTGCTTGAGGCCATCATGAAGCAAACCTGCCTGCGCATCTTGTGCCACGTGCTGCATGTCGACAGCGATCAGCACACCACTCTCAGCCGCGAAGGCCGGTGCCTCATAGGCGGCCTCCAGGCTGCCCACCACATTGCCGTTGGTGTCGCGGAGCATGATCGGGTCATCAATCCTCAGAGGGGCTCGATTGCGCGCAGAGTCACCGGCCTCTTCAACAATGCGACTGGCCTCATACTCAAAGCCCAGGTCAGCAAAGGCCGATGAGCCTTGGTGGTCGATGCGAAGCACTGCATACTTCGGCAGCAAGCTCGGGGTTGGCAGCGGTACCTCTTCAAGGCCGAGCCGTTGAATGTGCTCGATCTTCGGCTTCGAGTCCGCAAGCAATGACGACAGCTCTGCGACCTGCCTCCTGGACTGCTCGGCCTCCTCTGCCTCAAACCGCTTTTTCCGAGCCTTTACTGTGCTGCTCACGCTGCTATCGGGCTGGTAGTCAGGCAGCGACGAAGAACCTTCGACCTTGTCGCTCCACCCTAAGAAGTTCTGACCTAGCTCCTTGCCGATACGTCGGATAACTGGCTCGCCACGCGAACCATCATTTTCAAATATGACTTTGCGGCCATTCACCGCGTGATCGAAAGGCTTTGTCTGCCAGTCCAGAGGCCCCAGGATCTTCCACCCCAGCACGTTGGCCGTGCCGCGCTCCGTCGGAAACGGTCGATTGTTGAGCACTGTCCAAGACCCATTCGCCTCGCGCTTGAATGCCTCATTGCCTTTGAGCAATCGAGAGTCGATCAACGCCTCCTGCAACCGGTCAGGGTGTTTGATCAAAGCGTTGTATTGCTCGATACGCTTCATTTCTTCCGGCGGCAACGGGCCCAATTCGACGCCTGCAGACTTCAGACGGTCGTACATGAAGGCCAGTGGACCAGCAGCCAGCAAATCGTTGCGGTAGCCACCACCCACTTGAGAGTGTGCGCCTGCGAACCGCACTTCTTCAGTTCTTGAATTGTCGTCGTTACGCAACGCGCTGGTCAGCGGAAATGTCGTACGGTATTCGTGCATGGCCACCAGGTGAGTGGTCGACTTTACGTTCTTGCTTATTTCCAGGTTCTTGTCAGTGTGGCTTTCCGTTATCGGCACGCCATAGGAGGCAACAGTGTCGAATATGGCAAGTTTGTTCACTTGCGCCTGGCCAGGGGGAATCAGGTACTCCCGGGTCGCTTTCCACTGGCTATCAAGCTTAGGTACACCCCGATCAATGATCACGTTTGCCAAGGCACGGGCCTGCGCTGCGCCACGGCTGAAGCCGATCACGTTCAGGTCGACCTGCAGATCATGGTTCTTGTTACAAAACGCGACAACGGCCTCGTAGGCTTGCTCGATACGGTTCTCGCTGCCGCGCCCGGTACCACGTTCGATCAGCGCAATCGGTGTACTGCGCTGATGGCTACCCACCCCGTCAAAGTAGATCTTTTCTGACAGGCCCAGGTAATGTGCGGGCTCATAGGCGACGGCCTCGTGGCCGGAGTTTCGGGAAAGGTTGGTACCTTTCGCCGCATCACACTCATAAAGACGGGCCACGTTAGTGTGGCTGCCCAAAGGTTTGTCGTTGTCCTTGCTATTGGCCGTACCGTCAAAGTACACGCTAAAGTACACAGTCTTACTCATGTCATATCCCTATGAACAACTGCACGCGTCAGCCTTCATTCAACTTCAGAATATGGGCCTTTACCGCCTCACCCGCCTGCTCGATGAAATCACCGAAAAACGCCTTGCCCAAGCCCCGCAACGGCGACCCGTCCAGTGAGTCCGCAGCCGCCTCCACGGTAACGATGGCAAACTGCTCGGCAATGATTTCGACACTGCGCTTGCGCATCCAGGGCTCGTCATACGGCTTCTGATACCACGTGGCAATCTGGTATTGGATGTCGTCCCTCTCGAATGCCCGATACAAATGTTCGGCCAGTGCAATAACGGTTTCCCGGATCAAACCGGGATCAATATCCTGCGCCTCGAGCATCGCCTCTACAGGAGCGTTGGCAACCGCCAGAAGATCCGCAGTGGTGTAGCCCGGCATCGGTGGAAATACGCCGGGGGGCAACTCAACGGCAGCACCTTGGCCATCACCTTTGCTGTCTTCGTCTTGCATATCCATATCCTCTTGCCGCATGCCAAATGTAAGGTCCCAAAGCCTGTTGCAGGGCCTGCAGAACTGCCTGCCCGGTCAGCCCTCGCCCAGCTCGCCATCACGCCGCAACCGCTCAGCAGCAGCCCGGTACAGCATTGTCAGATCCTGCCTGGCACCCAGCACTTCATTGTGAAAAACCGCCGAAACAAACGGCGCCACCTTGAAGAAGTCCGGCAGCACCTGCGGAGCACTGGCATGGATCGGAAAAACCGGATTGGCAGGCGCAGCCAACTGGAATTCATAACCAAACCCACCCAACCCCGCACGCTCGGACAATGCCTGGGCAATACACAGCACCGCCACCAGCCCGATTTCCGCCACGTCGTCGGCGTACAGCTCACCACCATCGTAGATAAACTGCTCACCACGCACGATAGCCTGGTCCGCCAGGCCGATCAGAAGCCGTCGAAGCTGGTCTTCCAGTTGATTCTCATCCATGCGAAGCCTCCGCCAAGCGATCCGGGTCAGTGTTCAAGATACGCACACGATTGCGCGCTAACGTCCAAGACAACCTGCTGCGGGGAAAATTCCGCCCCATGCTGGCAAATTGCCTGACCGTAACTGCACCCACTCAGTGTCAATACATGCACGGCATGACCACTCTGTCGTTCATCGATGTTCGTCATCGCTGCCTTTGTCGCCTGCCGAGTCGCTTCCAGCGGGTAGCGCGGCATCATTGAACGATTGACTTTGCGGGGCGGAACTTTCCGCCCCTGCATCTGCTGCAGACTGTTCCTGTGCCGTGTCACTACCGGCAGGAGGCGCCCCGCCCTGCAGCGAAGCCATGAACGCCTCGATTCGGGCGTCTGCACCTTCGTGGTAAGCCGCCTTGCCCTCCGACATCGCGGTCGAAAAAGCCTGCTTGTAATCAGCCCCGGCAGCACTGGCGGCAGAGGCCAGGCCTGCACCTGCAGTCAGTGCGCCAGCCGATACCGCGCCACGCATCCGGTTACCCAGGGAAGCGGAGCCAGCGTTGCGGAAAGACTCCACACCGGACCGCCCCGCAGATAAAGCAGCACTACCCGCGCCGCGCATGGCCCTGGCTGTTGAGGCGGTGCCCCCGGCGATCACCCGCCCCAAGGCGACACCAGCCGCTTCGCTGCGTTTCTCGCCGAGCGTACGGCTGTCATTCGACGCGGTCTCACCTTTCGCACCGCCCCCTTTGGCCGCACCACCGGCGCCCTGGCCGTTCGCGCTAAGCAGTGGCGTCTTGCCCCCCGGGCCACCACGCGGCCCACCACCCTTGGGCCCACCGCCTTCAGGGCCGCCGTCAGGAGAGTCGCCATCCGGGGATGACAGCCTCTTCTGTCCACCCCCCAGGCGCATGCCCGAGCCAGAACCCTGCAGCTTCGAGCCTACACCTGCGACGCCAAGGCGCATTTCCGATGTCGCGCTGGTTTCACCCATGCTGCCGAGGCCACCGCCGATCCAGCTCAGCACCTGGTCGGGCAAGGTCTGGGGCAGGCCAAAGATCATGTACAGCACAGGCAGCAGGGTCAGCCCGAATACCATGAACCACCAGGCAAAGGTCAGGAACTCTGCAATCATACCCACGCCCCCCGTCGAGGAGACGACCGCACCTCGCATGGCAAAGAAGCCCTTGGCTATGTAGTCGATCACAGGGTCGGAGACCAGCACCGCCGCGAACAACCCCAGGATGGCCAGCGCAGGGCGTGCGAACAGCGACAGCAGCAGCAGGTAACCCTGGGTTTGCGAGCCCACGAACGTTCTGTCCGGCGTCATGTGCATGACGGCCCACAGCGGCGCGGCGATGATCGATTGCAGCACGGCGAGTACCCAGCCGACGAATACGATCATGAACAGCGTGTAGGGCAAGCTGGGAAGGAACACGGAAAAGTAGAAGGCCAGAGGCTCGATGTAAGTGGCCATCAATGCAAGCTGCTTGACGGGCACTTCAATCACCCAGTCCCAAAGCGGGGTGACAATCTTGTCGGCCTCAAACCCGTTACCCATGATCTTGGCTGCGGAGACCGTACCGGCAAGCAAGCGCACGGTCGTGGTCGTGGTCTTGATCGCGACATCGGCAAGCAGTATCCCGCCGCGCGCAACGCTCAGGTAGTCACCCACACACTTCATGCGGTTGAGCGAGCCGCCCATCTGCCCTGCGGTTCCGCAAAGCGGCGTCTGCCCGTTACTGCCTGCGCCCGTGGCAATCTCGACCACATTCAGCATCATGCCGTTGACGAACGACGACATCTTGCTGTCCATGTCTGCCCGCAAGGACCCCACGTTGATGTCGGTTTTGGGGTCCTTGGGTATAAGGCTGGCAAGATCTTCCGGCTTGGTGGTCTTGGCCTTGGTGTAGCTCTCCTTCTCTTCAGCCTTTTTGTTGATCGCTTCGGTAACAGTGGTCACGCTATTGCTCAGAAGCAGGTAACGCGCATCCACAGGCAACCCGGCCAGGGACGGTGCGCCCACCGAGCCGACCGGCTCTGCCAGCACGCCCGCAATCTGGCCTCGCACCATACCGACCCGCTGGAACCAGCCGCCAGCGGCTGCCCAGCCATCGTCGGTGAGGGTTTTCAGAAAGTCCTTGAGGCCACTGTCTACTTCACCCTGCTCGTTGCTCACCTCAGTGACGAGCGCAGTGGCAATCTGGCTTTCCCAGGTCTTCACGATCTGGTTGAAACGGTCGGAGTCGACTTTGTCCCAACCCGGCTCATTGATGCTCGCAGGCCACGAGTCGACCCAGCTGTCCAGGTCTGCCATCAGGTTGCTGGCAGCTTCGATCTTCTGCCCTTGCACCTGCTGACGCACCTTCTCCAGGGCCTGGGGAATGGCGTCGGATTTGGTCTGTGCCACATACGTGGACAGCTTCACCGTGCCACAGAAAGGCTGGCCACCGGCCAGGTTGGTCACCGCATTGCGGTCCTTGATGAGAAAGGTCGACTCGAAGCGGCCATCAACTTCGATGCGCTTGTCGGCAGCCTGCTTGCTGACGCCCTGGCTGGTTTTTTCGCTCTTGGACTGGACCTTCGGCGCTTCGGCCGGGGTGGGTCCTGCGTAGATGGCATTTGCAGCCTTGGCGCAGTAGGAAACGGCAATGTACTGGCGCGCAAAATCGCGCAGCCCGTAGAAGTTGCCAGGCTGGTTGACGCCCTGAACGATACCGTCTGCCGACAGGACGCCAATGGCCATGCCTGCCTTGTAGGTGCCATTGGCAAAGCCGATGCCCCACAGCGAGAACATCAGAACGATCAGCTGGATGAACGAGAAGCCGCTGGTGGTCGGCAGCAGCACTGCGCCACCTGCCACGATCCGCACCGGCGTCCACAGGGACGACCAGCTCTTGCCCATCGCCTCACCGTCATTGGCCGTATTGGTCACCCCCATCACTGCTACGTACGAGACGATCAGCGAGCCGATGATCAGGATGCCGCTGTTGAAGAAACCGAACATGGTGGCAAGGATGTTCGCGCCAGCCTCCACCTTGTTGGGGTCGGTGCCATTGACCAGCGAATAGATGACCGGACCGAAGATCCGGTCAAGCATCGCGACCGACTGGTCGGTGCAGGCACTGGGGTCGCTGCATGGAGAAAACGGCATCTGGGCCATTTGTGAATACCTACCTGAATCGAGTTGCGGACGGTTGATCTGAATCGTTCGCGACGAATTCCCCTTGGAATGCTCCGTCGTCCTTGAGTTGAGCTGTCGAGCAGCCCGGCAAGCGCGTGCCTGCACAGCGTTGCTTTCGAGCCTGAGCCATTGCGCACACCACAAGCTGCGACCCACCAGATATCAAAAGCCCGGCAATCTTAAACCAGAAATCGCAGATTTATCAAAATATTGTTATGAAAGAAAACTAACAAATCACACAGGCAGGCTGGTCAGTACTTGTAGACGCTGATGCCATCAAGGTTTCAAGGTAAAATGTAAAGTCGTGTAAATATTGGCATTTAGCCATCAAATCAGGGGTTAAATGGTAAAAAACCGTGATAACCTCCACACTACCAAGAGAAGATTTCCTTCTGGATGGATCATTCTTCAGATACTGCTTTCATAAGCCATGCCGCCGGTTTTCAGGCGTCAATATGATGATGCAGGGCTGTTATTCGCTGCCCAGCGCCCACCAGAGAGGTATGGAGCGCATCGCGCCGTACGCGAAGCCGGGCGGCAGCTCAATATTGATGGAATCGCCATACCACGGGCGCTCGAGCGTGGCCGGCCTGGTCTGGAAGGGATTTTTTCACCGATGCTTCTGTCGTGCTCGAGACAAGCTCTACAGGGATACTTCAAGTAACCAAAAAGACGATTTATCCAGCGTATCCACAAGAAATGTGACAGCAAAAATGCTAAGGTCAATCGAGCATGTGAACCCGCAGGGTTCGTAAGGGTTTACCCACAGCACGTCAGCGGAATATCAAACGAGATCCGCATCAGCCTACGCGACGTAAATAAGGCGAGCCGCGCAGGGAAGCAGACGCTGCTGGATGCCGACTGGTTCGGGCGCGCTCAAGCCCCTGTGATTAAATGACGGACATAGATGCAGCTATCAATACGCGATGCCAGCCGATTCGTGATCGGCGCCGGGTCGATGCGGGAGAGGGCCATAGCGGCCTCTGGCAACCCGGCAATCAGCCTTGAAAACGTAGCGCAAGCCGCGCTGCGGGAGGGCCCTGACGGCCAGAAAATCCGGCAGACGATCGACACACTGGCTGAACAAGAGTCGGCGTGGCTGCGCAATACGCCGCCTCACACCCTGAGCACCGACCGAGTCATGCAAAGCCGTGCAGCCGAAGTCAGTGCATTCACCGCCATCCATCGCGCCGTGATCAGCAGCGTGGCCTTCGAAGCCGCTGCCGCGAGCGAAAAGGGGGAAGCGGAAACCGGCCTGCGCCAATCGCTGACCGGTGCTATCGAAGCGATCGATCACACGCCAGGCTCCCGGGCTGATCGAGAGGGGCTGCTGGCCAACCTGCGCGACCAGGTGCTAGCAGTGGCCTCGGACGGCGACTTCATGAAGCGTGTCTTACGCCAGAGCGAACAAGCCTACCTGGCTGCCGACCTCGACAAGACATTTGCCCGTTACGCCAATCCATCGCTGCCCCGCAGCGAGGACCTCGACGAGTACAGCCTGTAAGGACACAACCATGCCGAACGCGCAGGATTTCCAGAGCTTCACCGCCTCCGTTTTCCCGTCACAAACCGCGGAAATCGTCATAGCCAAGCAGCCCGCGCTGGCCGATTACGGCCAACAGCTGCGCAGCGCCGTCAACCAGCTGCCACCCGAGGCCTCACGCACCCTGCTGGGCGAATATGGCGTTACCTCACCGGCGCTTGTCAGCGGCATCGAAGACGCTATCGTGCAGCGTGAATTTGCCCACGAGCACGCAGCGCAGCAGGCAAACCTCAATCAGAACTGGCTGAGCGCCGCAGATGGGCACACCTCAGGCATCGACGAGGCAGTGGCGGCAGCAGACGATACCTGGAATACGGCGCCATAGTCGCCGTACATCTCTCCGCCGAAACCGCCCCACCGATCCAGGTCAGCGCGCGGCGGCCTGCTGTGAAACGCTCTTGTAAGAGCGCATACCATCACGGCACGACATCGAAGCAACGGTGAACTGCACCTCATATTGCAAGTACTCGCTCGCCGCGATACTTGCCGGGCGCCGCCCCCTGTCCACGGTCGAACTGTAGGCAAGTACCGCATCGCACGTGGTCCACTCACCGGACCGGGTATTGAGCTTGCTTGCCTTCGAGCGCATCTGCGCCGCGAACCCGGCATCATCCATGACAACCGGAATGCGATGAGGGGTGGTCACCAGGGCCACATGGCGCCCACTACCCTCCCCCATGAAGCCTGGCGTGATGGTGATGTTGCCATTGCTGTCGACGCGCGGAATCGCCGTGAAGCGCGTAGTGAACTGCTGGGTAGCGGCCAGCTGGCCAATGGTCTGGCCTTTCAGCCTGGCCCAGTAAGCATCAGGCGGATTGCGCGCATCATAGGTGGGCGCGGCCCTGTCATAAGGGTTGCCCGCCAGCCTCAGTTCCGCCTGACGCTGGAAATAGCCATCGCGGCATGACGCATTGGTATTGCTGTCCAGGTCTTGCCCGGATTTCGCACTGTAGAGCAAGGCGCTCGCGCAGGCGAAGTCATACCGGCCATTGAAATACAGGTACAGACCACTGCCGGTCTGGCTCTTGGTCGGTATCAGGTCCAGCCCGCCGCTGCCCGCGCCACCCGCAACGCCAGTGACAAGGCCACTGGGCATCATCGATGTCAGCGAGCTGACCGCCTCGTCCGAGAAACGGATCTTGGTCGTACCGTCAGGCATCTGCTCGGTCGTTACACAGCCCGCCATCGCCGCAGCGGCCAGCACGGGCAGGATGAGTCTGCACTTGGTCATGCACGTATCCTTACTTGAAAAGTCTGCTTGAGCGCGTCAGAAGAACCGCCCCATGTCTTGCTGCTGAACCTTCGCCTGGCGGGTGTCGCGCAACTGGCGCACCACATCGCCCGGGCGCACCGGGACAGGCTCGCCACACGGTTCGCCCACCTCGACCACATAGCCGTCACGCACCATCACCTGCACGAACTGAACGAAACGGGCAGCGGCCATGCGCGCACGCTTGCCACCCTCGTCGACGAAAATGCCGAGCGCCAGGGGTGGCATGCGCGAATCCATGAAGTTCACGCCCTCGACCGACAGGTACAGCCGGTCAGAAACGTAGGCAGCCTCGAACGGCATGCACGAAACCCAGGCAACCTCGAACGGCTGCACGCCCACATACAAGGTGTCGCCCTCGAGGGCGAAACTGAAGCGCCCACTTTGCATGGGCGAGAGCAGCATCACACGGTCATGCCCAGGGTGGCGCAGCACTTCGTCCCGCTTGAAGTTCGCCGTCCAGCGCAGAAAGTTGGCATACCCCACCACCTGCCTGGCCGCCCGCGCTACACGGGCCCGCTCCTCTGCACTTATTGCTGGCCCGACATCCTTATGGCCCTGGATCCCCATGTAAATCAGTCCTCGTGCTTTTTGCGTTTTTCCAGCATCCCGAAGAAGTCATCCAGAATCTTGTTCAGCATCTTCTGCGGCGTGTGGCCAAAGTTCTTGGCGTGTTCAGACACTCGTTCATGGTTGTCATTGCGCAAGGTGTAGGCGTTGGACGGGTCTTTCTTGCGGTTGCGGAACGAAATCAACCCCGAACGGCGCGCCATCGACATCATGCGCTCGTAGTCCGTGTGCGAAATGTTGAATTTCTTGCGGATATCGACCTTGGTCAGGCGCTCGTCCGCCTTCATCAAGCGCACCGACTCCACCATCAGGTTGTGCAGCTGATTCAGCCGCACCAGGTGGTTGAACCCGCTGTCGATCTGCCCCCGCTCCACCGCCCCGCGATCGGTGTCCGGACGCGCCAGGCCACTGGAGAGGTTCTTCAATACGACTTCATCGGACAAGTCGAGCGGGTTTCGGTTCTTCTTGGTTTCCTTGAAATCTGGTGATTCGCCGCTCAGGTAGTACACCGAGCCCTGCTTGGCAATTTCCACTTCCAGAAATGAACACGCAACCATGAAGATGTCTTCGGTGCACAGCTTGCGCGACACGCCCTGCTGAATCGCCTCGCGGCTCAGCGGCTCGTCGGCGGCGCGCATGGCGGCCTGGGTATGCTTGGCCCGCTGGATATCCTGGACCATGTTGAAATACGACTTCAACGGCAGCACCTTGTCCGACAGGTTCACCAACGGATGCAACTCTTTGACGGTGTCTGCCAGTACATCTGGCGAGGGGACCAGCAGCGACCTCAGGCCCTGGGCAAGGGACAATAACTTGGCCCCGTCTTTAACTTCATTCGCTGGTCGCATATACGTACCTAAGATTTACAATCCAAAAAAGTCTTGATGTGCCTGCACAGGGACGAACACCCCGCTCAAGCAGAACAGCGGCGCCAGGCTTCGTGGGCCCGGACCGCTCTCATTCTCCAATCCTGGAAAAGATCCTCCTTCGGCACCGCAAGGCTGCATCCGGGCGACGCGAGAGGGTTCCCCGCCATTCTACGCGCCCGCAAACCAGCGAAAGACATACCCCATCCGTGAAGCAGGAAGCAATGGCAATCATTGCGGCGCCAGGCACCCAATGTCACCGCCCTGACCAGGATCAAGCCCCATGGACTGCAGGGTCTGCTTGGTCAGTTCCACCTGCGCCTTGATCGACTCCGGGTCGTTCGCCATTTGCTGCGCGACAGCATTTTCAATCGGCGACTGGGAGGAAGCAAGATGAGACAGGGTCGCCATCACTGCAATTACCACCAAAGGCGGTACCAGCCAGGCCATCGCGGTCTTGCGCCGGCGCGATCTGGCCTGGCGCTCGGCATCGCTCGCAGCCTGCTCGCGCAGGGCTTTGCGCGAGGGCTGTGGCGCTGCACTCGGGTACTGCGGCGCAGCCATGGACAGCGGCTGAAATACTTCTGTCGGCACGCCCGCCCTTTCAGCTTCTTCGCGCTGGAAGTAATCGTTCAGGGCTTCGTTCAGGCACTGCGACAGCGCTTGGCGCACCGTGTAGCCCACCAAGGCAGGGTCAATGTGGGTAAGCGCCCCCTTGCGATCTGCCTCGGCATGAAACACCAGCTGCAAGGCAGCCAGCTCATGATTGGCCTGCACCCCGGCATCGCCCTGGATCGCCAGGCTGACGCTGCCTTTCAACACCCGCTGATGGCCATCGTCTTCGACCGCATCAAAACCGGAAACGACCAGCGACAGCTGCTGGAATGCCCTGGCAATACGCACGGTACGGGTAGCCCGCTGTGCGTCATGGGGGCTTTGGCTGTCGAACACCACCAGCAGGTGCTCGCCGGAACCGAAGATGCGGATGCTGGGATCGAACTCGAAGTTCGGCGCTTTGGCTTTCATGTACTTTGCTCCTTAAAGTTTTCCAAAGATGTCTTCAAGCACGACCGCCTGCGAAAGGCCGGTCATCATCCTTGGCTTCCCTGTACGGTGATCAATGAAGAATGCAGCCGGCACGCCCGCCTGCTCCTTGCCGTTGTGTTCGAATGCGGCGAACAGGAACGCCAGGTTGGTGCTCAGTTGTTCGACGGTCTCTGGCGATGGCTCGGAGCGCACCTGCTCATGCTTGCCCAGCACCCGCGCCAGCATCTGCTGGTCCTTGGTCTGCAGGATGGTGGCCGCCAGCGGTACGCCGTCTGCCGGGTTACCCAGCGCTGCCGACGGGATCCACTTGATCGAGTGGCCCTTGGCTGCGTATGCCCGGGTCAAATTGTACGCTTCGCGGCAGTACGGGCAGCGTGGGTCGATGATGATGTAGACGGTATCGCCGATACCGCCCTTGCCTTCCTTGACCCCTGCCAGGGAGTCAACGGTCTTCATCGACTCCGGGATCGCCCCCTTGAAGCTGCCATCCATGGCCGCGGCCTCGCGCACGCTCGGTGCTTCAACGGGCGACATCTGCGGGGCTGCGGGTACTGTGGGCGCAGCGGGCGCGGCAGCGACGGCGGCGGCAGCAGGGGGCGCGATGGCAGCCTGGGCTGCGCCAGGCAAGAAGGCATCGGAGATGTTGCGGCCTGTTTCGGCATTCCAGGCCACGCCGGTGAACAGCACTGCAGAGTCCGGGGTACTGAACAACACCACCTGATGGCCGTTCTTTTCCACGGTCCAGGCAGTCAGCCCGCCAAGGCCGACCGGGCGGGCACTGACAATGCGCCCATAGCGCGATACCCGCTGTGCGGTCAGGTCATCGAGCTCCTGCAAGGCGGGGTTAGCCGAGGCGGCACCTTGAGCGGTGATGAAGGAAGAGAGGTCCGCCGTTTGTGCCGGGGCGGCATGGGCGACTGAAACCCCCGCCGCCAGCGCCGCCAGCATGGCGACAGGTCTTGCAATCACACCTTTCATGGCTCGATGTCCCTATTAAGAATCCAATACGACCGTATTCTAACAAAAAAGCAAAAAAAGGCACCAAAAAAACAAAAAAGGGCCATCTTTATAGATGGCCCTTTGATGCTACTCAAACCCTGAAGGCCAAGGCCTCAGGCTGCTCCTTCATCCATCGCCGAAGCTTGCCTGGCTGCATGCCTGTCCTGCTCCATGGCCTCATAGCGCTGCTTGTCTGCGTCGGAATACTTGTACACCGACATCGCCAGCTCAAGCCCGTTGACCGCCTTGTCCAGCTGCGGTTCTGCCAGCGATACACCCGCCTTGCACTCATACAGGAAGTGCGACAGGATCCCCGGCGCTTCCGGGAACCCGGCCTGGCGCCCGATCGTCTGCAGGGCGTACCACATGTCGCGGTCGTAGAAGCGCAGCCAGCGCATTTCCGCCGGCGGCAGCACACCCAGGCGGCGCGCCTGGAAGAACATGGCGAAGATGATGGTACGGACGAATGCATGCGCATGCAGGATCGCGCTGGCATTGGGGTGCTTGATGTATTTCTGGATGATCGCCCGCGGCACCTCCAGCGGCACGTCGGGCTTCAGCCAGGCATAAGGCTCGCCATCCTGCGCGGCCTTGCCGACAGGCGCCTTGAACTGATCCCAGCACCAGGCAACCATGTAGTCGCTGTCAGCCATCGCCGCCTTGAAGGCGCTGTCATCCAGCGCCGTATCGGTGGCAATCACTCGCGGCAAAGCGATCGCCACCAGCAGGGTTTCTGCCGGCGTCAGGTTGGCTACCCGGGTCCAGTGCTGGCCCAGCTGGCGACGCATCACCTCGGTGGTTTTCTCGCGATCGAGGGTTGGCGCCCAGCTGCGATCCGACTGCGCCTGCCAGCCACTGATCAGCAAGTGCTGGTAGGCGAACTGGCGCGATGTCTGCGACATGCCAAACACCGGGTGGTCCAGCGGCTGGGCGATCAGGTCGAGCTCGGCGAACATGCGTAGGTGCGGGTACTGCGCCTTGTTCTCCTGAACGAAGCTTTTGATGTTGTGGGTCTTGGTGAACCTGAGCTTGGGGTGGGTCTTGTTGATACGCAGGAACATGCGCACCGACAGGGTCACGATCAGCACCAGGAAAAAACCGTTGATGAGCAGCGACGACGAAGTGATCTCACCCCACGCCACGCTGGAAAAATCGCGCTGGCAGGCGCCGATGATGCCATCCGGCGCACACATGCGCCCGACCCACTGGTTGATCGAGGCGATACCAGGAAGTGCCGCGAAGTCTCCCAACACGCTAGGCACCCACAATTCCACGTAACGAATGTAGGTGTACGCCTTGGCAATCTTGTCATGGGCGAAGTACCAGGCTCCCCACCCGCCCAGGTAAAGCACCGCCATGATCCCGAGCAAAATGGCGGGGTCATCCCAGGTAAAGCTTTTCTGCCCACCTCCCTGTTGCTTCATTCAATTCCTCCTCTGGCCGCCACAAAGTTGCTGCCGGTCATGTCTGTCCTGCCAGCTACCTGGCCAGTTCCTTGAGCAAGTTGTGCGTGGTACGCACTCGCCCCACCATGAACACTGCGGCTCGGCGGCAAACCGCGCGCACGGTCATTTTCTTCACCACCTCGATGTAGACCAGAGCGAACGTCATGCACAGGGCCAGGGGCAGCAAAAACTTCCACAGCGCCGGCACCAGCAGCAACATCAGCCACGGCAAGGCGGCGCTTGCGTTGATCACGAAAAATCGTGCGGGTGGAGCGCATCTGCTCCAGTGATACCGTCCTGTTGCCATAACCTCTCCGTAAAATCGTTGCAGTCAGCATTGGTGGGCAGCCAGCCCCTCAGCCGTGGCGCAGATCGCGGGCAGTCGCCTCGCTGATCAGGCCCGCGGCCAGCAGGCGATCCGCCTCGGCAGCAAAGGTATGCCCTTCTTCACGCACGAACTCGGCGACCCGCTGGGTTACCCGGCCCATGTCGGTCAGGTCCATCAAATTGTCGCGCACCTGCTCGGTGAACCGCAGCCACGAGCGCGCAGCAGTGCGCTTGCCATCAACCGTTGGCACCAGCTTCTGCGCCATCATGAAACGGCTGGTGTCGACCAGGTCGTAGATCGCCGTGGCCCGCTCCTGCTCGGGAAAGCGCGAAATCATGCGGCGCATGATCGCTGCCACATCCTTGGCGTGCACCGTGCCGAACACCGGGTGCCCGGTCAGCGACAGCTCCACCGCTGCGCGAATGGTTTCCTGGTCACGCAGTTCGCCGATCACGCACAGGCCCGGCGCACGCCGCATGGCCTCACGGTTCGCTCGGTAAAAGTCCTTGAAGTGCGTGGGAATCTGCGACTGCACGAAGATCGAATGCTTGCTCTGGACCTTGTCGTAGGTGAACTCGATCGGCTCTTCGTGGCTGATCAGGTTGCCCTTGATCGGCGTGTCGTTTTCCAGAATGAAGCGGTTGATGGCAGCAAACGTGGTGGTCTTGCCATGGCCGGTAGCCCCAGCGATGTAGACGATGCCATCGCGCGGCGTGGCCATCCTGACGATTTCCTCGCTCAGCCCCACATCCTGGATGCGTGGCGGGTCGTCGGGAATGGCCCGGATCACGATCTGGCACGAGGTATCGCCATGGCAGGCGATGGGCGAGGCGTTCACCCGGTAGGCATACCGCAGGCGTGCGCCGCGGGCATCCTTGCGCTGCGGGTCGAACAACTCGTAGCGCTCGTTGACCGCCGTGCCAGAGACGATATCGGTGGTGGCGGTATCCCGGTTGGCCGCCATCTTCAGCAGTTCGTTGACTTCCCCGACATCCAGCGCACGCCGGGTCACCGCATACATCTTGCCGTACTTCTTCACCACCACCGGCAGTGCCGGCTGGATGAAGATGTCACTGACCCCATGGGTCAGGGTTTCCAGCATCATTGCCTTGAACTGGTCGGCGCGATCAAAACGAAACGGGTCTTCGTAACTGGTCAGGCGCTCCAGGCGCTCGATCATCGCACCCGGCTCCAGCATCATCACGTCGTCGTGAAAGTCCTGCTTCATTGCCGCCCGCCTTCAGCGCCCGCAGGCTGGGCGTGCACCTGGCCTCCCGCTGGCGCGGCGAAGGCCTCGGCCCCTGCCGGCTGGCGGGCAGGCGCTGGCGACGGCGCCGGGCTGCCGGCGCGGTTTACCGGCGCACGGTGTGGCGGGTTGGCAATGGTGGAGGTGGCGATCGAACTGCGCCACACGTTCATGTTGTCGTTGAACGCTGGCAGGGCAGTGATGCGCAACAGGGTTTCGTCCACTGCCATCGTGCGCCCCTCCTTGGTAACCGGGATCGCCGCACCGGAAATGATCGGCATGGTGACCTGGCCGTGACGGGCAAACTCGCTGAAACGGCGCATGCCATCGATATCGCGGTTCATCCGGTCGAAGCCGTAGGTCAGCATCAGGTTCGCCTGCTCGACGCCCTGTTGCCAGCCTTCACGTACCGCCAGCTTCCACACCCGCTCTTCCTCATCGGAACGCGGCACCAGTGCCGACACCAGCGAAGTGCGGTCGAAGCTCGGCAGCGGGAAGCTCAGGTACTCGCGCCAGCTGGGCGGCACCGAAGAGAAGCGCGCCTGCGACTCGATCTTGTAGGCTGCCCCAGACAAGCGCAGCGTGTAGTCGCCCTCCTGGTTGTACAGGTGGCGCGCTTCGGTGATCACCGGCGGTACCACGCGATCCTGGATCATCAGGCTGCTGAAGTCGTAGACCGTGTCGAACTCGCGCTCGCGCAGCTTAAGGGCGCTGTTGATATTGGTCAGCTGCCACGCCAGGCCAGCCTTCACTCCCACCTGCAATGCCGCATCGAGAATGGCTTCACCACGGGCGGCCGATGCCTGGTTCTTCTCGTCGCGCATGGCTTCGATCGCCGAACGGGCGTCGCCGGCTTCACCCTGCTGCTGAACGTAGGCGGGTTTGTCATAGAGGCGCTCGGCGTCCTCGAGGGTCATCGGGGGCATGTCCATTGCCATGTTCAGCCCCTCCCCAGCGCCAGCGGTACCGGCTTGTAGATCAGGCGCAGCGTATTGGTGCTCTTGTCCAGCACCACATCGGCACCGGTATCGATTTGCGCCCCGACATCCTTCAGCACGTTGATCGGCGTTGCCTTGCGCACCCACACATTGATGGGTTTGAGGTCGACGCGCTTGCCGCTCTCGACATAGGCATAGCCATAACGGCTGGCGAAGGTCTGCAGCAGCTCCTGGGGCTTACCGATGAAGTCGATGTCGACCTGGTCGGTGTCCACAGCAGCCTGTCGCGAGGCCGCCTGCACACGGTCGGCATTCAGCCGCGAAACATAGGTGTGCTGGGAGTTGACCGCGACCGATACCTTGTCGGCGATGATCCGGCTGGCAAACGCCTCGGTGTCTTCGGTCGTAGGCTTGGCCGAGCTTGCACAACCACCCAGCGCAAACAGTGCCAGCAGCACACCACCAGCCTTGCAGGCGCGTGCACCCATGAGCATTCCTTTCATGTAAAAAACTCCTGAAGTTGTCTTGTTCATCGACCCGGGGTAACCCTTGCCCAGGTGCCTCGGCAACCTGTGGCGGCCGGCCTTACTGGTAGCTCACCACCAGGCGGGCGTGGCGCTGCCGCTCGAGGTACTTGCCCCATTTCACCGCCAGCGGGATCAGGTCTTTCTTGTAGATGTCGTTGAATTTGCGGGTACGCGAGTGGTAGTTGGCGGCGCGGGTCCAGAAGTCCTGGCCGTTGTTTTCGTCGAGCTTCTGGCGCAGCAGCCATGCCGCCAGTTCTGCGTTGTAACAGCCCCGCCAGGCCACATCGGACTTGGTAATCGCCGGGTACGCAGCAAACACGCCTTTCGGCCCCCAGTGGGTGGTATTGATCTGGAAATGGCCAAGGTCGAAGCTGCCGTTGCGGTTCGACACGCTTTGCCCGTTCTTGCCGCTTTCCTTGCTGGAGATGGCCAGCAACACGTTGGCCGGTACGCCCTGGCGCTGGGCGGCCTGGACGACACAGTCGATGTCCGCCGGCCGCACGGCGTAGAAGTCATCAGCCAATGCCTGCACAGAGCAGCACATCAGCGCGGCGAACAGCCACTGGAGCCGGTTGCGTGCCATGGTCAGATGATCCATTTCTGATGCTGGAACCAGAACCAGAACGCACCCTCGACGAACAGCTGCCCGCTGGCGACCTGCCAGCTGCGATAGGACTTCTTCATGCCGAATACCCACAGTGCGAAGCCCATCGACAACCAGTTGAGGGCAACCAGAATGCCTGCGCCGGTCGCCAGCATGTAGACGAAGCCGGCAATCGCAAACAAGCTGGCAATGAAGAACGCCCGGGAGTGCAGCCGGTGGCTACGGGCAATCCGGTCGATCTCCTCACGCTCGATGGTGGTCAGCTGCGCCTTGACCCGCTCATTGCGGTAGCGTGCGGCATGCGCCTTGACCTGCTTGACGTCATCTTCTTCGAGCAAGGCAAAGTCACAGTTGTTGCAACCCCAGCTGTGTAGCACGCGCATCTTGCCCTTCGGCCCCTGCTCGAACTCCTGATGATCATCGTCTGCCTTGGTCAGCACACCCCGCTCGCATTCGGGGCAAGCCGGGCTGAAGTTGGACCGCCAAAGTGCCTTGATGTGCTGGTTGCCCATGCGCAGCTGATTCACGCCCAGTGCCGCCATCGGCATGGTGACGAACGCGAATTTCGCGGCTTTCTTCCCTGAACTGAACAACCCCATCGCCTCACCCTAGCATGCAAAAAATCTTGTTTCTGATTATCTGTCAGATATCTATCGTCGTCAATTTATGACACAAAATAGACTCGCGTGCCGACTGACGGCCATGGTGCCCACTACCTACTCGCGTGGCGGCTCTTTCATCATCAAGCGGCACTGGGCCTGCAGGTTGTTCAGCCGCTCACGCATGCCGGCCACACCCTCGGTGCCGGGCTCAGGCGATACGTGGTAAGCCGTTTGCCGGGCGATTTCTGCGCAGGTTTGCTCGATCCGCTCTTGTGCGGCCCACTTGTCCGACAGCGATGCAAACGCTTCGCCGCTGGCCATCACCTGCATGTCGAGCATCTGTTGTGGCACGACCATGGCCAGCTCACGTGCCCATTCATCGTCAAGCTCCTGTTCGTCTACCGCTGCAACGGCTGGCGTCACCGGGGTAACTGCCAACAGGTCGGCAACAGCCAGGATGCTTGCCTGGATTGCCTCCGGGCTCATGGGCTCAACGTGCGGCGTAAGCACCGGCGCCGCTGTAGCCACTGGTGCAACCGGCGCCTCGGCAGGGGCCTGCGGCACCGTCTTTTCTGCCTTCGGCGCTACCGGTGCCGGCTTTTTCAGGTCGCCGGACAAATACGCACCGAGCACGCCGAACGAGGTGTCCAGCCGGCCCAGCAAAGGCCGGTCAGGGTCGGCATAGTTATGCTCGAACACACTGTGCATGCGGGCAAAGGTGGGGTCCCCCTTCACCACCGCGCGCACCCGTTTGGCGAAAGAACCGTCCTTCAGGCTGTCGACGAATGCCTGGCGTGACTGTCGGTTCTGCGGCAGGTCCGAGGGCTCGGGCGGCTCGACCGGGATGAAATCGTTGATGCGCATTTCCTTCGGCGCCGGGCCGGCCGTGTAGAAGCCCAGACCGCGAATTAGCGCCACGCCACCCGTCTTGCCATTTTGCGATTTCTTGCCGATCAGGAAGGTGAACTCGCCGTTCTCCTGCATGGCGACGTCGTCGTAGTTCAACCGGCTGCGCTGCTCGATGGCAATGTTGTCCGACTGGCGCAGCTTCTCGTTGCCCGCAGTGCGCTCGAAGTTGCCCAGCATGGCCTGCGAAGACTCGGCCGCCGCACCCTGCACGCGGCGCCAGGTTTCCGACTCGGTGCCCGAAGTAAGGCGGCCGACGGCGCGAATGTTGGTGTTTTCCCAGGTGGCATCCGCCTCTTCCGCGCTGGACTTCTTCAGTGAGGAAAAGTCCTGCGCGGCGAAGGTGACGCTGAAGCCCAGGCTACGCGCCTGAGCAGGCGCCACTGCAAAGCCGACCACGGCGTAATAGCCGTATTCGTCGAGGATGGTATAGAACGGGAACTTCGAGCCGGTCGGCCGGCTGTCGATGATTTCACGCACCACCCCTTCGACCCGGTTGCCCAGGCAGCCGGCCATCATCTGCTTGATGCTGCCTACAATCATCTTGCCAAGCATGCGCATGCTGTCCGGTGCCCGCTCCAGGGCCGGCAGCAGCACCACCAGCAGGCGGCGGTTGATTACCACATCGTAGAAGTCCACGTCGCCGACGCGGGTCTTGAAGATATGGCCGTAGTTGAAGGTCAGGTCGTTGAAGATCCGCCCCAGCTGCATGACGATATAGCCGTGCTGCTCCAGGGTCTTGGTTTCCTGCTTCTTGAACTTGGCCTTCTGGTAACCCGGCAGCGTCAGCAGGTACGAGCGCAGCGGCGCCACGATCACGTCGAACATCTCGCCGTATTTGCCGTTGTGCTCCCACACCAGTTCTTCGATGACGTTGAGCTCGAAGTATTCCAGGTACTTCTCGGGCGACAGGTTGATGTGGCCCTTGTCCCGCAGGTAGGTCAGCGGCCGCGTCAGGGCCGCCACGAACATGATCGCCCGCCCCTTCCACATGTCACCGCCGCCACCGGAGTCATCCATCAGCGACACGATCAGCTCGATCAACATGCCCGACGAGGTATTGCCCATCATGTTCATGTTGTTGGTCACCTTGTCGACCTGCTTCTCGACGAAGTCGCGGCCAGAGGTGATGAAGTTGATGATCAGCAGGTCATCTTCGCGGCCCAGGTAGCGCGACAGGCGAAAGATTTCCTTTTGCAGCTTGGGGTCACCCTTGCCGTCGACGTAGATGAAGCCGGTGTTCTGCACCAGGGCATTGAACACGATGCCGAGCAGCAGCTCGGTGTTGTGGGTGACCAGGCTGTCGTCGGTGATGTACAGGTGATGCGGGTGATCGATCTCGATGCACTGGCAAGGCGCCTGGCCGGCAGCGGTCACTTTCCACACTTCGGCCCAGCCGTTGAACCTGGCCGAGCCGCGCTTCTTGCGCACCTTGGGCAGCATCACCACGATGCCGCGCACCATCAGCTCGCGAATGGCGTCGGTGGTGACGGTGTGGGCCTCTTCGCTGCCATCCTGGCCGTGGGTAAGCACCCGCCACAGGTGGTCACCCGTGGCTTGCGCCCGGCGCCCGTCACGCGTGGCCACGGTCCAGATCGGCTGGATACCCTGCTCGATCACACGCAGTACCGCAGCCTGCTTGCCATCGGGCGTGCACACGCTGTCGCCGACCTGTATGCGGCCCATCTGCACCCAGCCGCCCGGTGTCAGCACCTTGGCATGCTTGGGTTGCGGCTTGCCGGAGCCGGTAGTGCCCAGCACCAGCTGATGCGTGCGCAGGTCGCTGTCGCCGGCGTAGATCTGCTCCTTGCTCTCCAGATCATTGCCGAACAGGGTCACGCCCTCGCCTTTCTTCTTGCCCTTGTACGAGCCGTCATTGACGTCCGCCAGCTTGGGCACCCGGTAAGGGAAGTCGAACGTGCGATTGTCGACGTCGACGAACTTGCGCTTGAACGCCCAGGCCAGCAGCAACAGCAGCTCACCGGAAAAGGGCACCTTGATCGAAATCAGCGCCAGGACCGGCAGCGCGAACGTACCGAACACCGCGCCATCGGCCGACTGGAAGAAATCACTGAAGCGCTGCCCGGCCAGGCGGGTATCCTTGCGCCGGCGGCTGCTGCTGATTTCATGCTGACGGGATGCGCCCTTGTACTGAGCCATCTGTCACTCCCTCACACTACGTCTTCGAATGCACTGGCGCCGATGTAGTCAGCCACCAGGTCTTTGGCGATCCGCGCGATCACCGACTGTTCCATGTCGTCATCGACGAACTCGACGTCCTTGAACGTCTCTCGCTTCAAACGCTCGACCATGTCCTTGCAACCCCCTGACGGGAAACGTCGGGCCAGCAGTGCCAGCGCGTCCGGGCGCGGCATGTGCTCGTAGAGCATGGTCCGTAGCTTGCGGTCCTCGGCGGTTGTCGTCAGTGCCCACAGGCGCATCGGCCCCGCCGACATGGTAAACAGCTGGCTGTAGGTCGCGTTCTTGGTCTCGAAGCGGGCCAGGAAGGTACAGCCATGCTTGTTGGCACCGTGCACGAAGTTGACCAGCGCATGCTCTTCGGTATCGGACAGGCCGATGTTCTTGCGCAGCCAGTCGCGAGTCTCCTTGGTGCCCGAATCGAGGATGAAGGTGGCGGTGGCGATCTTGGTCAGCTGGCCGAAGTCTTCCATCAACTGCGAAGCCAGAATGATCTCCATGTTCCACTTACGGGCCTCTCGGCCGTCGGTCTGCATCTGTTCTTGCAAGCCCGCGTGGCCACCGGTCTTGTGGAACTCGTCCATGCACATGACCTTGTATTCATCCACCAGGTCAGCCACCAGGCGCTCGTAGAACGGCAGGTACTTTTCGGTAAAGAACGGGAAGTCTTCCTTCGAGAACGCCACCTTCTTCATGAAGCACTGGCGGGCGATCATGTACATCAGGGCAGTCTGCTTCTTGGCCGAGGCAGAGCCCTGCAACGCCACGTCCTGCAGGTCGAGGGCAACGATGCGGGCACTGCCGACATCGAAGCGGGTGTGGTCGGCAAACACCGGGAAGTCACCAACCGCCTCGCGAATACCGAGGATGAACGCATCCACCAGGCTGCGCCCGACCTCACCGGAGCCTTCGTACTCGGCCCGCACCTCTTCAGTGGAGGCCACCGCCACCAGGTCGTTGAGGGTCGGCACCGCGTAGCGCTGGGTGACTTCCGCTTCGTACACCATGCCGGCATCGAACATTGCATCGACCAGCTCCCAGTAGGTGGTCGCCGGCAGGATACGGAAGCCCAGCTGAGCCACGGCACTGTCGACCACATCGTTGTGCCCGGGCTTGTAGGTTTCCGGGCTGGCCCGCTCGATCTTGTCGTCCTTGCGCCGGTAGGCCAGGTCGACCATGCGGCCGACAAAGTTGCTCATCCCTTCATACGGCTTTTCACGCTCGGGCGGCGTCACCAGAATGGTGAGGAAGTTCTTGTTGAACTCGCGGTCCTTGGGCAGCGGGTAACGCTGGCCCAACGGGGTATCCAGCGGGTTGATGCAGTCCTTGCGGGCATTCTGCAAACGTTTGTACACCACCAGGTGATGCAGCCGCGGCGGCAGGTTGTCGCGCACCAGGTCGCAGAAACCGGACGAAGAAATACCGATGTCGGTGATGCCGATGTAGGGCAACCCGGTCAGGCCTGGCATCAGGCACGATTCAAAGTGGTTGTTGTTCATCAACACCGACTTGCCCGAACCCGGCTTGCCAGCAATCAGGGTGATCCAGGTGGTCTGCTGCGAGGAAAAACGCTGGTACTTGAGGATCTTGCCATCCAGGCTGCGGTAAATGGTCGAACCTTCCTGGAACGGCGAAGCCGGCCGGGTCAGCGGCAGCATGGCCACGGCATCACCCAGCGGCGCCGCAGCCGGGTCGCCGAGGTGCTTGGTGGTCAAAGCCAGGCAGTTGGACTGGAACGCCTGCATCGGGTTACCGGTACGCTCGATGAACACGGGCTGGCCCCACGCTTCCAGGGTGCGCCAGAGCTTCGACTTGCGCAGCGCAAGCTCCTTCACACCCTTCTCGTCCGGGCTTGCCCAGGTCATCGCAGCCACCTGCAACTTGACCATGCATTCACCGTCACGCACGCGCTCGCGCAGTTCCTTGGTGGCGAGGTTGATGTTGCGGTTCTGTTCGGAGGTTACCGACAGCAGCTGGGCGAACAGGCTCTTCCAGGCCAGCACGCTCATGCCGTCGGAAGACAGCATGATCGACACCGAGTACGGCAAGGCACGTGATACGCCGTTTTCCTGGGTTTCCGCGCGGTTGAGGCTGTTGAACAGGGTGTTGAAATATTGCGGCTCTGCCGGTGGAATCGACATCAGCAATGGCGCGTACACGCGCGAGCCAACCCGCACGCTGGTCGGGTCCGGCAGCAGGCTGGTGCGCTCGCCACTGCCAATTTCAGCCGAAGTGACCATGATCTGGCTGGGCAGCGTGGGGTACATGAACTCCGACATGTCGCCGCTGCGCTTGCTGGTCTTCCAGCGCATGGGGATGGCGGTGCCCGGAATGTAGGGCCTCCAGGTACGCGGCGTGATGTCGGGGTTCACCTTCGCACGGATGGCGCGAATGGCTTCACTGACGTCGAGTACATCGGCCGAGCAACCGAATTCGGGGGACGTCAGGTCTTCGGAAATCTTGGTGACGAATGAAAGGTGGCGGTCCTTGAGGTAGGAAATCGGCCGCAGCAGGTTCTGTGCTTCGGCGGTGGCTGGCCACTCCGATTCCTTCCTGAACTCGTTCAGCGCTTCGCGCGCCATCGACCGTTCGGTCTGGTCAAGCAGCGCAGGCCGCGACCAGAACACCAGGTAACACTCTTCGTCATAGACATACTGGGCGTACTTGCTCACACCTTCGTTGATCAGGTGCCGCACGTTGAGGTTCAGCCGCTCGGCGGTTGCAGCCTGCTGCGAGGCGTTCTGCTCCAGCGGCGCAGTCGCATCCAGGTCGCGGCTGAAGACAATCTGCAGGTGATGGCCGCGCACCTTGAAGTACACCGAGAGCGACGCTTCCAGCAGGCTTACCAGGCGCTCGAACTGTTCGCGCCCGAGCACGCTCTTGGTACCGTTGAAACGTACGATGGAGGCCAGCGAACCGTCGTTGGCGACGATGGCCTGGCCACCATCGACCGTTTCCAGGTCGCAATAGTCCTGTACGTCTGCCTTGAGCTGGCTCAGCACCGTCAGGATCACCGCTTCGAGTTTGTTAAACATTTCCTTGTTCTCCCTTGCCAACGCTCTCAACGGCGAGACTGAGCAGCTGTGCGTGCGGCTGCATCAAGCAAAATTCTTCAGTAACTGGCCGGTCAGGGCCGACCAGTTACCCGGCAGGAACAGTGCACGGTTATTGGCCGCGTAATATTCAAGTTGCCCATCTTTGAACGCGCTTTTGGTTGGAAACAGCCGTAACGGCGCCAGCCATTCAGCGCGCTTGCTAAATTCTTCATCGCTGACAAGTTGCTTGCTCGCGAGTGTTTCCGCCACACCCAGCACGGTGATGACTTCACCACCGAATATTTCTTTCAGCGTGTCATTGCCACGAAACTTGAAAGCCGCCAGCAAGCTGGCCAACTTTTCATTGACCGCGAGGTCATCGAGCAATTCGTTCACGTAGATACAGCGGGCAATATTATTGATCTCGGTTTGCGTCAGTTCCTGCACGGCGACGAAAAAGCCGGTGTCATTCATGGCGCAGGCGCCAAGATGATGAACCTGACGGCACAGGTTGCACGCCGTGATCAGGTTTTCCTTGGTGCAGTTGTCGGGGTTGCCGTCCAATGCATGCAGTTCCTGAAACTTGGCCGACTTGAACCCACAGAAGCGACAGGTGTAGTTGTCGCGTTGCCACACCGAAGTACGAAGTTTGCTGTTTTCGTCACTGAACAGTTTGCGTTGGTCATCGTCAGAGCGCCACAGCGGCCGGCGCACGCCGAATACCGGCTGGTTGGCAGTGCGACTGAGGTAGCCACTTGACAGCGTGGGCACCGTACTGGCCCCGCGCGCAGAAGCGTTGGTTTCGCTCACGTCCGAATATCCCCGAAACTGTTCTTGAAATGCGGGGCATTGCGCCCCGCCATAGGCTCAGCGGCGTGCAGCCTTATTCGACCAGCGTGTTGCGCATGATCCACATCACGGTACCGACACCGGCCATCAGGCCGCCGATGAACAGGCCGACAATCGCCGACATCGGCTTCTCACGCTCATCCTTGGAGGCCTTCCACAGGGTGTACAGCGAAATGGCAACGACCACGAAGCCACCAATCGACACCAGCGAGATCAGCAGCGTGGCGCCAGTCTGCGCAGCGTCGTCGATGTTGCCCATGACGTCGTTGGCCGTCTTGCCGCCCGAAGTGTCCTGGGTCAGGTCAGTCTTGTTGATGGCAAATGCCGACGGGGCAGCCAGTGCAGTTACAACAGCGGTCGTAGCTCGAACTTTGGCCGAATCGTATGCAGCTTTCAGGGTTTTGAGTGCTTTCATGAGTGACGCTCCTTGGATTTCATATTGCGAAAAGCCGTTACGACCACGGCGTGAAAAGGCCAACCAGATTGAATCCGATTGTGTTGTTGAGTACATCGCTGAACCACTTGAAGTTCCACGCCAGTACACCGCCGATGATCCATCCGCTGGCGGTGCCGAGGCCGGCTTGAGTTTGGTTGTTGTAATAACCGTTTACCGTCAACCAACCTTTCACCATGGCGATCAGGCCGACAACCTGCATGATGCCCAGCAGGGCCAGGGTTGCCAGTTGTGCCTGTTCTTGCAGCGTTGTGCCGGTCGAGGAATAGGACAGCATGCGCGAGTTGGCATAATCCCCGGTCAGGGATCGCGACATGATGCCCATCCACTCCAGCGTACCGACCGCCAGCAAGATAGAACCGACCACCAATTGCACACAGGCAGAGCCGACAGAAAAACGCTGTCGCCCGGCCACATATTTCAACGCGTTGTCATGGGTAACGCCCCATATTTCAATCAGTGCAGCGCCGGTCAGGTAAAGACCGATAAGCGCAGCAATACCCTGGCACAGCATGATCGCGGTCGGGATAACTTTCCCGATATTGACCATTACATCTACGAGATCGGCAAATCCGGCCGCCATGACAACTTCCCTGTTTAAAGAGCGGGTGAAGTAACTACGATGCCGCTGTCGCGATCAACGGCCAGCACTTTCAATTCACGCTGCACCGGCGGCAACGAGTCACCGGCCTTCACGCTGTCTTCGCTGTCGCCGTTCTTCACCCAGGCCCGGTGCCCGACCACTGCCTGCACCTTGTAGCCAGTCGACTGCGGGATCGGGTGAGCGCGTTTGGCGTAACCCTGCGACGCAGTAGGCGCCGGCTCCGGGCGCGGAGGCTTGATCACCTCCACGCGCTGGCGGCTGTCCTCATAAAATTTCATGCGCTGCTGCAGACCGGTCACGTTGCTGTCCAGGGCTTTGATCTGGCTCAGCAACAACTGGGTGTTGCGCTGCGACTCCTCGCGCACGACCTTCAACTGCCTTTCGCTGTTTTCCTGGGCCTGCAACGCCGCCTGGGCCTGCTCCCGGGACTTGGCCAGCTCGATGCTCAGCACGTCCATGCGTGGTTGTTGCACCGACTGGGTCTGGGTTTGCGCCATGCGCTTGGCCTTGGCCGCTGGCGACGAGGTCGCCTTGATCACCACCACTGCCAGCACGATGAGTGCCAGGAAGCTGCCGGCAAACACGCCAATGAGTTTTCCGAACGACCAGTTCTTCATGTCGAACTCCTTATCGAGATTGATCGTGAACGTCTTGCAGGAAGAACAGGCCAAAGCCTTTGTTCGCTGGTGTTGCGTAGGTGGCCGGGCGGTTGAAGCCGCGGCGCACTTCCCCGGCGATCGCGGTGCCCATTTCACCGACCGATGAACCGATCACCTGCTTGGTCGAAGGCTCGGTAGTGGTTTGTGCCACTACGCCACTTGGGCTGATGACCGTGGTACCCGCCGTCTGCTGGTATGCACGCCCATAGCCGGACAACAGCGAGGCCGCACCCAAGGCGAAATAGCGCTCCATGGTGTGATGGTCCTTGGTCTCGGCAATGCCCTGCTTGGCATCATCCTCACGCAGGGCCACGGCACTGATGCGCATGGTCGGGCGCGGGTCGTTGACAGGTGGCGCCAGAATGGTGAACTTCACGCGGATGTTGTCGGGCGCTTGCTCGATCTTGCCGATCAGCTTGGAGCCGTTCCACTTGCCACCGCGAATGGTCGCCAGCACGTCACCGCCGTCATCGGTGTTGACCTCGGCATCCAGCGTGGCGTACATGATGGTACCGGTCTTGATCAGCATCGCCCGGTCGGTGTCGCCCACAGCCTCGATGGCATTGGGGTCCTTGTCGTCCTTGGCAGTTCGCACTGCAGAGCCTGCCGCACCGCTGCCAGCGCGTTCGGCCGGGTAGTAGCTGACCGTGCTGAAGCTGCTTTTTTCCGCGAAGCCCTTGGCGCTTTCAGACTCGCCCATCAGCTGCTTGATCGACTTCAGCGTTTCGCTTTTCAGCTCGCTGACGTACTGGTCGCGCTGCTCTTCGGCCTTCTTCAGCTCTTCCTCCAGGCGCCTGCGCTCCTGTTCTTGCGACTGCGCATTGGCTGCACCAGGCTGTTGCGCAGCCTGGACTGCCTGAGGCGCCTGCCCGGCGCCGACATAGATCTCGGGCGGTTGTCTGTTGGCATCATTGTATGGCTGCCCGGGCACATTGAACTGGGCGCTCTGGCCACGGGCATAGTCCCTGCCGGTGGACTGTACGATGTTCGGGTCAAAGCCAGGCTGGTACGACATCCCGCGCTCGGCAGCCTGCTCGGCCTCCAGCGAGCTTCGCTGGTTGCGGCGCTCCGCTTCGGCAGCGGAAATCGGGTCGACCGACACCTGCGGCTGTGGTGCGTTGGGCACATCCACCGTGGACGCCTTGCCGGCCGCATCGTGCTTCGACGACATGCCGTTGTAGGCCAGGGCGCCCAGCGCCAGCACCACCAGCCCGGCAGCAATCAGCGAGACCTTGCCAACACCGGAACCGAACACGGCCTTCAGGTTGCGCTGCATCTCGTCGGACTTGCGCGCCTTGTTCACCTGCGAGCCGGCCGACCCGTCGCGATCGGCAACCAGGTGTTCGTCCTCTTCATCGAAGCCCGAGTCGTTCGGCGGCATGTTGTTATCACTCATTGCAGATTCCCTTGCTCGATGAAGACGGTTACGGCTTGCCCGCCAGTCGTGAACGTGACGCTGTTCTGCAGGCCCGCATAGCGGTACACCGCCACACCGGTGGTGCTGCGTGCAGCGTTGGTGTACGCCGGGTATTGCGCATCAGCCTTGGCCTTCACATACATGTTCGGGCCATAGCTCCAGGCTTCCACGCCCTCCAGCCCGGTCACTTTCAGGCGATTGGCTTCTTTCGGCGGCACACCATCCAGGAAGTAGGTCAGCGCTTCGTCGATCGACGGCATCCGTAGCATTGCCACACTCGCCGCCGCATCCGGGTTGCGCCCCGGCACCTTGGCATCGACACGCATGTCGACTTCTTCCTGGCCGGCCGCCAGGATCAGGATGATCGGCGTGGCCAGGCCGCGCAGGGTCACGGTGACGTTGCCGTAGGCCGCCGCGGTGGCTGGGTCCAGGGTCAGGATGTTGGTCGGTGTGGCAGTGCCGTTCTGACCGTTCTGCCCGCCGCGCTCGCGACCGTCGCTGAACAGTTCACGGTTGATCGACACGCTCTGGATCATCCACGGCTGCCCGGCATAGTCGGAGAACACGATCGATGACTGCTGGCCCTTGCTCAGGCGAACGATGGGTGGCGACACACCCGGGTCAAGGTTGAGTGCCAGCGTGCGGGTCACCGGTTTGGCCGGGCTGACATAGGCCGTGGCCTTCTGCTTTTCCCGTTCCAGCCAGAGCTGTTTGATCAGCTCCACCTGCGACGCCGTCAGCTGCGAGTCCTGGACGTCGTTGACCGTGTCGCTGATCACATCTTCGGGACGCGGGTAGACCACTTGAGCAGTGCTGGATACTTGCCGGCCCAGGCCATTCATCGGCGGCTGGGGCGGAGCTTCGCTGCCTTGCGCCGCGTCAACCTGCCCTGCGCCGCCCTCGGCAGCGGGTGCAATTTGCGCCTCGTTGGCAAATGCAGGCAAAGCGATAGCGCTCGCAAGCAACGATGCGATCAGATGCTTCTTCATGGTCACTTCCTTGAGATGTACGGCGACAGCTGAACAGAATCGACGGCAATGCCTTTGGTGTTGGTGGCCGAGGCGGGGATCTGGACGATGGTCACGGCGGCGAGGAAGTCCTGGCGCGAACGCGCCTGCTGGTCACCGCCGACATAGAACTCGATGGCAATCGGCACCTGCACCAGCCAGTAGTTCTGCCCGCTGGCCAGCACACCGGTCTCTTCGACCTGGGCCACCTGGGTGGCCATGGCGCGCAGAATCATCCGCCCCTTGAGCACCCGCTCCAGGTTGCCGGAATCGTCGAGCGTCTTCAGGAAGGCCTTGCGCCCCTCGTCGGTGTACCAGCGGGCGCCGGCAGCGTTGAGGTTGGAGCGGTAGTTCACGTAGTCGTAGGAATACGAATTTACTACGGCATCCTTGGCGTACTCGGCCAGGGTCGCCGGGGTCACGCGTGGATTGCTTTCGGTCGAGACCTCACAGATGGCGTGGTTGTCGGTAGTTGGAATCCAGCGGTACTTCGGGTACCAGAACACCACCGCAGCGATGGTTACGCCAAACACGCAGGTCAGCGCCAGCAGTTGCCCCCAGACGCGCTTGTTGCGGCGCTTGAGATCCAGGCATTCCAGCTGCAGGCGTTTGACTTCGCGGACGGTGGCCGCTGCTTCACCAGGCGTTTCATCCAGCGCCAGTTCCAGCAACTTCTCTTCGTCCGTGCCCCGCCGAGCCTCCTGCGCTTGACCACCAGGGGTTCCGTGTTGGGTTTCCTTACTCGACATTGCGGATTTCCCCTGTCGTTCCGTCGTAGATGCAAATCGAGTCGGTTCCGTCATAGAACACGACATTTTCAAAGTTGGTTTGGGTCACCAGCCAGATGGCCGCAACCGCTACGAAAGGCAGCAGGCCTATGCACGCCCACTCGCCGACATCCAGCAACACGCCAAGCAAGCGGTTGTAGCGTCGCAGTGCGCGAACATCCACGTCCTCCCCTGCACCGCTGCCCCATGATGTGGTGATTGACCCTTGCTCATCCATATCTCGCTCCATGCGGCGGCATTTTCATCCAAAACTTAGAAAGCTGCAACAGCGAAATTTTGACATATCGGAATATTACCTGCAATCCGCGACGCATTTCGACACGCCAGCACCCAAGCCTTTGACACTAAATAGGCCAAACCAGAGCGGCATGACGCCAGACAAAGCCGCGCAGAAAGCAAGGCTTTACCCAAGCAAATGCTAGATAAATCAATAGCTTATTGATTAATCCTAAGCGCACCCGGCTTTCCTGAGAACAGCACTACTCCAGCCTTTGAAAACTGAAATTCCAATGACTATTTTGATGCTCAAAACATGACCATCCAGTCAAGCGACGAGGCCAATCCAGTCTATTCCCAGGAACCCGGAAAAAACTGCTCAAGCCAAGATTTACGTGGCCTATAGAGGCTTTTAGGGCTATTTGGGGAGACGCACGGCGAGGGGATGCAAATGCGTTTCTCATGACAAGCCTGAAACGGCTCCAGCGTTACGCCGCGAGGGTCGCCGAAGACCCGGACACCCACACGTCTCGGGTCAAAATCCCCTTTAAAATCAAGGGTAATGGCACTTTTGAAGCGATTTTGGCCGCCTGCTATGTCGCACTTAACAAACGCCCAGACGACGGAAGAAAACCGCCCCAGGGCACAACCTTGGGTCGCGAGGGTAACGCATCGGTATGGCTAAAATATGATTTTCAAACAAATACACAACTTTCCGCGATAGCGGCTTTTTAATATCACATTGCCATCACTTGATGGCATCGTGGTCATTGCGCTTCGAGATCATCCGGCCTGCAATCACTGACACATACCGCTTTCAAAAAAAAAGGGCACCCATCCCAGGGTGCCCTTTGCCTTACTGCGAGGTGATCTGGCTCACCCCATTGAACGCACCCCCACGGGTTGCGAATGGCCCCGCGAAGTCACGATCCCCAGGAAGGAAATCACGATCGCCAGGCCCAATGTCGAACTCACCTCTACCCGGTGCTCAGGCGTATACATCATCACCGCCAGTGCCCCGGCAATGAAGATGATCACCGCCCAGGTCAGGTACGGGAACAGCCACATGCGGAACTTCAGCTCGGTGTTCTCCCGCTCAAGGCGCCGACGCATGCGCAGCTGCGAAATGGCGATGACCATGTACACCAGCAGGGCGATGGCGCCGGAACTGGCCAACAGGAACTCGAACACGCCCTTCGGCGCAAAGTAGTTGAGGATGGCAATGGCGGCGCCGATCAGGGTGCTGCCAAACACCGCAGCACGCGGCACGCCAACCCTGGAGGTCTTGTTGAGGAAGGCCGGGGCGTCGCCGCGCTTGGCCAGCGAATACATCATCCGCGAGGCAATGTAGATCGACGAGTTCATGCAACTGGTCACGGCCACCAGCACCACCAGGTCGACCATGAACGCCGCGTTGGGGATGTTCATGATTTCCAGCGCACGCTGGTACGAGCCCACCACTGCCAACTGCGGGTCGTTCCACGGCACCACCGAGATGATCACGAAGATCGACAGGATGTAGAAGGTGCTGATCCGCCAGATCACCGAGCGGGTGGCCTTGGCAATGTTGCGCGACGGGTCGCTGGATTCCGACGCGGCAATGGTTACCGCCTCGGTACCGATGAAGCTGAACATCACGGTGATGAACGCCCCCACCACCGCCGACCAGCCCTTCGGCGCAAAGCCGCCATACTCCGCCATCAGCCCGCTCAGGCCGCTGACCTCGCGGTTGGGCAGCCAACCCATCAGCGCGGCAGCGCCCAGGCCGATAAAGCCCAGGATGGCCGTAACCTTGAGGATGGCGAACCAGAACTCGAACTCACCGTACTTGGCCACGCTGAACAGGTTGGTGCCGGCCAACAGCAATACCGAGGCCAGGGCGAAGATCCAGCTGTCCACCTGCGGGAACCAGGCGTTCAGCACGTGCCCTGCGGCCAGCGCTTCGATCGGAATCACCAACACCCAGAACCACCAGTACAACCAGCCGATGGTGTAGCCGGCCCAGCGGCCAATGGCCTGGTCGGCATAGGTGGAAAACGATCCAGTGTCGGGGTGTGCCACGGCCATTTCGCCGAGCATGCGCATGACCAGTACCACCAGGGTGCCGGCCACGAAATAAGAAACTATGGTAGCTGGCCCGGCCGCCGCAATGGCGTGGCCAGAGCCTACGAAAAGTCCGGCGCCGATGATGCCGGCGATGGACAGCATCGTTACATGACGCGGCTTGAAACCTTGTGCAAGGTTGCCATCAGATCCCACGGTGCTCATTGATGTTGTTCTCTTTTTGCTGACACAAGGATGGGGGCAGAGGTAGGCGAAAATATCTCCTTTGAATTCAGTAAGTCGACAGGTTGCTGGCGCGCTTTTGTTGATCTTTGCTACGCATCACAAAGCAACGTGCCGGTGCAGTTCGGGGTTCATTTAAGCCGCGCAGGGCTGTGGGAAATTACACGAGAACGCCCCGGAACTGTTCGATCACGACAGGGCAGTTCCATTACCGCCAGATGTCGCGAATGGCATGCCCGATCGCGCCATCTGGCCATCTGAAGCTTTTGTTTTTCATTCGGATGTGTTCCGCCTGTACTGGCCTCTTCGCGGGCTCGCCCGCTCCCACAGAGGCTCGCGTAGTACCTGTGGGAGCGGGCGAGCCCGCGAAGAGGCCAGCACTGACGCAACAATTTTCAGCCAAAAAAAAGCCCCGGTCTCCCGGGGCCTCTGTTGCCAGGGCGTCTGCCTACGCCTGCCCGGTTCGTTCGAAGCGCCGGGCCAGCAACAGGTAAGCGAGGATCCCCAGCACGCCATGGGCGGCCACGAACCAGAGTGCGTTGTGGAACGAGCCGGTACTGGCCACCACGTAACCGATCACCAGCGGGGTGATGATGCCGGCGATATTGCCGATGCCGTTGAATACGCCGCCACACAGGCCGACCATCTTCTTCGGCGCCACATCCGACAGCACCGCCCAGCCCACCGCGGCCAGGCCCTTGCCAAAGAAGGCCAGGGTCATCAGGGCGATTACCGCCGCGTTACCCTCCACGTAGTTGGCCAGTACCAGGCTGGTCGACAGCGCCATGCCGATGATGAACGGCGTCTTGCGCGCCCTGGAGGGATGCACGCCACGACGGATCAGCCAGTCGGAAACGAAGCCACCCAGGATGCCGCCGGTGAAGCCGCAGATGGCGGGTAGCGCGGCCACCCAGCCCGCCTCCATGATGGTCATGCCACGGCCCTTGATCAGGTAGATCGGGAACCAGGTGATGAAGAAGTAGGTCAGCGCGGTGATGCAGTACTGGCCCAGGTACACCGCCCACAGGTTGCGGCTGGTGAACAGTTGCATGACCTCGGCACGGGTCGGCTTGCTTTGGGTCGCCTTGCGTTCCTGCTCCAGGTCCACCAGGGCGCCACCTTCACGCATGTAGTCCAGCTCTTCGCGGCTCAGCCCCGGGGCGCTGTGCGGCTCGTGGTAAAGGCGGAACCACACCACGCTCAGTACCAGCCCCAACACGCCCATCCAGATGAACACTTGCTCCCAGCTCAGGGTGTGGGTCATCCACGCCATCAGCGGGGCGAACACCACCACCGCCATGTACTGCGCCGAGTTGAACAGTGCCGAGGCAGTGCCACGCTCGCGGGTAGGGAACCAGCAACTGACAATGCGTGAATTGGCCGGGAACGCTGGCGACTCCACCAGGCCCAGCATGAAGCGCATGGAGAACAGCGCCACTGCCGCAGACACACCGGCAAGGCCCATCCAGCCCACTGTCCCCTGCAACAGCGTGAACAGCGACCAGAGGATAAGGCTGATGCCATACACACGGCGGGCGCCGAAACGGTCGAGCAGCCAGCCGCCAGGCACCTGGCCCAGGGCGTAGGCCCAGGCGAAAGCGGAGAAGATCATGCCCAGCATGACCGGGTCCAGGCCGAGGTCCTTGAGCACCTCGGTGCCGGTGATCGACAGGGTGGCGCGGTCGGCGTAGTTGATGACGGTGATGACAAAGATCAGTGCCAGGACCAGGAAGCGATGGCGACCGATCCCGGCCACGGCCTGCGGTGCGGCAACGGCGGATTTGCTGTTCATGTTGACCCTCTTGCTTCTCGGTGGAAGCGATTGTTCTTGTGCGCAGAAGGGGTGGCTCTTGGAGCCTTGTGTTGCTTGTGCCGGCCCTTTCGCGGGCATGCCCGCTCCCACAGGTACTGCACAATGCTCAGGACCTGTGCTTACCTCTGTGGGAGCGGGCGCGCCCGCGAAAGGGCCCTAAGGGTGAACCACCCGATGCGGCGGCAGCTCACCGCGAAAACAGGCTTGAAGGTTTTCCAGCACCATGCGCCCCATCTGCAACCGGGTCTGCAGCGTGGCGCTGCCCCGGTGCGGTTGCAGGCTGACCTGGTTCAGGTCCAGCAACGCTGGCGGCACATGTGGCTCATCGACAAACACATCCAGCCCGGCACCGGCGATGCGCCCTTCGCGCAACGCTTCGACCAGCGCGTGCTCATCGACCAACTTGCCGCGCGCCACATTCACCAGATAACCCTGTGGCCCCAGCGCCTCCAGCACCTCGGCTGTCACCAGCACCTGCCCGCCATCGGCAGCAGCGGCCACCACCAGCACATCCACCGAGCGCGCCAGCGCAACCAGGTCGGGCTCATAGCGGTACCCTGTATCAGGCTGTTCACGCCGCCCGTTGTAGGCAATGCGCATGTCGAAGGCCGCGGCGCGGCGAGCGATGGCCTTACCCACCTGGCCAAGCCCGACAATACCCAGTTCAATGCCACTGACCCGGCGCGCCAGCGGCAGCTCGACCTTGCCCCACAAGCCATCGCGCACCAGCCGCTCAGCTTCGCCCAAGCGGCGCAGGCTGCTGATGATCAGCCCCATGGCCAGGTCGGCGACATCCGCCGTGAGCACGCCCGGCGTGGTGCTGACATGGATGCCGCGGCTGGCGGCGTGGCGCAGGTCCACGGCGTCGGTGCCGATGCCGCTGATGGCAATGATTTCAAGGGCCGGCAGTTGGTCCATCAATGCGTTGGCCAGGCCTTTGGCGCCCCCGGTGACCACGCCACGAATGCGCGGGCCAACGGCGTCAAGCAGCGCTTGCGGGTTGGGCTGCTGATACAGGCGGTGTACCTGATAAGCGCTGACCAGTTGGGCATCGATGGCCTCAGGTACGGGCTGCGTCAACAGCACTTCAATGGGGTTGTCGTTCATCGTAGGCATCCGGCAGTTGCGAGTCATGACCTGATGCTAGGCCTGCAATTGATACAGGTCTAATATAGATAGTGGATCGAATAATTCAGGAATTGAATCATGGAGCTGCACCAGTTGCGCTGCTTCGTCGCCGTTGCCGAAGAGCTGCATTTCGGCCGCGCCGCTACCCGCCTGCACATGACCCAGCCGCCCTTGAGCCGGCAGATCCAGCTGCTGGAGCATGCCCTGGGCGTGCTGCTGCTTGAGCGCAACAACCGCCAGGCGCGCTTGACCCTGGCGGGCCAGAGCTTCCTTGAAGACGCCCGGCGCATCCTGCAAATCGCCGACTCGGCCAGCCACTCGGCACGGCGCATCGCCCATGGCGAAGCAGGCCGGTTGACCCTGGGGTTCACGGCGGTCGGGGCCTACAGCATGATCCCGCGCTTGCTGGTGCATGCCGGGCAGACTGTGCCAGACATCGAGCTGGTGCTCAGCGAGCGCGTTTCCAGCGCGCAGGTGCATGACCTGGAGGCCGGCCTGATCGATGTCGGGCTGGTACGCCAGGTGCTGCCCAGTGCGCGCGTGGAGTACGTGCCGATTCACCGCGAACCCTTTGTCGCCGCCCTGCCTGCCGCGCATGCACTGACCGTGCGCGAGCGGGTAAGGCCGAGCGATTTTCATGAGCAGCCGTTCGTGATGTACAGCGCCAACGAAGGGCGCTACTTCCATGACCGCATCGCGAACCTGTTTGCCCGGCATGAGGTGCAGCCCAGGTATCTGCATCAGCTGGGGCAGACGCATTCGATTCTGGGCCTGGTCAATGTAGGGCTGGGGTGCGCTGTGGTGCCGGCCTCTGCGCAGGCGTTGCGCCTGGAGCAGGTGGTGTTCAGGCCGCTGACGGGGATGGAGCAGCAGGCGGAGATTTTTTTGGCATATTGCCGGGACAACCCCAACCCGGTGCTGGGGGCATTTGTAGAAATGGCGCGGGCGTTCTTTGAAGCAGGATAAAAAGTGACGGCCCATTCGCGGGCACGCCCGCTCCCACAGGTACTGCGCATACCCTGTGGGAGCGGGCGTGCCCGCGAAAGGGCCTGCGGCCTTAACGCACCAGGCAGGGCCGCTTGTTATCGAAGCTCCAACCCGGAATCAGGAACTGCATTGCCACGCTGTCATCCCGCGCCCCCAGGCCCATGTTGCGGTAGCACTCATGCGCCTTCGCCAGTTGGTCTTCATCCAGCTCCACCCCCAGCCCCGGCCGCGCCGGAACCCGCACATGCCCGTCGACGATACGCAGTGGGTCACGGGTCAGGCGCTGGCCGTCCTGCCAGATCCAGTGGGTGTCGATCGCGGTGATCTCGCCCGGCGCCGCAGCCGCCACCTGGGTGAACATCGCCAACGAAATGTCGAAGTGGTTATTGGAGTGCGAACCCCAGGTCAGCCCCCAGTCATTGCACATCTGTGCAACACGTACCGAACCTTGCAAGGTCCAGAAGTGCGGGTCGGCCAGGGGAATGTCCACTGCCTGCGACTGGATCGCGTGGCCCATCTGCCGCCAGTCGGTGGCAATCATGTTGGTGGCGGTGGGCAGGCCGGTGGCGCGACGGAACTCGGCCATCACCTCACGGCCCGAGTAACCGTTTTCGGCACCACACGGGTCTTCGGCGTAGGCCAGGACATCGTGCTTGTCGCGGCACAGCCCAATGGCCTCTTTCAACGACCAGGCGCCGTTCGGGTCGAGGGTGATACGTGCTTCGGGGAAGCGCTCGGCCAGCGCCGTCACTGCCTCCATCTCCTCCTCACCACGCAACACACCGCCCTTGAGCTTGAAGTCGCTGAAGCCATAACGCTGCCTGGCCGCTTCGGCCAGGCGCACCACCGCTTCCGGGGTCAGGGCCTTGTCGTGGCGCACACGGAACCAGTCGTCCTCGGCATCGGCTTCGTTGCGGTACGCCAGGTCGGTCTGCTGGCGGTCGCCGATATAGAACAGGTAACCCAGCATTTTCACGGCATCGCGCTGCTGCCCCTCGCCCAGCAGCGCCGCCATTGGCACATTGAGGTGCTGGCCAAGCAGATCAAGCAGTGCTGACTCGATAGCGGTTACCGCATGCACGGTTATGCGCAGGTCGAAGGTTTGCAGGCCGCGGCCTGCCGAGTCACGATTGGCAAAGGTCTGGCGCATGGCATTGAGCACACGCTGGTAATGGCCGATCGGCTGGCCGACCACCAGGCTGCGGGCGTCCTCCAGGGTCTGGCGAATCTTTTCGCCACCCGGCACTTCACCCAGGCCGGTGTTGCCAGCACTGTCGCGCAGCACCACCACGTTGCGGGTGAAGTACGGGCCATGGGCGCCACTGAGGTTCAGCAACATGCTGTCGTGGCCAGCCACGGGGATCACGCGCAGGTCGGTGACCACAGGGGTGCTGGTGTGAACGGCGGGATTGGTCTGCATATTCATGGTTGTTGTCTCGCAGTCATCAGTGGGTCTGGCCCAGGCCCGCAGAGGCCTTGAGGTCGTCAGAAGGAGCGCCCTTTGGGCGAGTGCGTACGAAGAAGATGGCAATGGCCGCCAGCACCGAGGTCACCGCCAGGCCATACAGCCCGCCCTGGATCGAGCCGGTCTGCTGCTCCAGAAAACCGAACGTGGTAGGGGCGACGAAGCCGCCAAGGTTGCCGACCGAGTTGATCAGGGCGATCACGGCCGCCGCGATGCGGGCGTCCAGGTAACCCTGCGGGATCGGCCAGAACAGTGACGACGCCGACTTGAAACCGATGGCTGCAAAGCACACGGCCACGAAGGCAAACACCGGCCCGCCGGTGGTGGACATGAACATGCCGATTGCGGCCACCACCAGTGCCCCGGCCACCCACGCCTGCTGGAACTTCCAGCGTGCAGAGCCGGCCGCGAAGGCATACATGGCCAGGATCGAGATCAGCCACGGGATGGAGTTGAAGAAGCCGATCTGCAAATCGCTGAGGTCGCCCATGCGCTTGATAATGCTCGGCAGCCAGAAGGTGGCGGCGTAGATGGTCAACTGGATGCAGAAGTAGATGAGGCAGAACAGCACGATCTGGCGGTCCTTCAACAGGCTCCAGGCAGAAGGCTTCACCGCACCAACGGCTTCGCGTTCACGCTGCTCGCGGTCGATGGTGGCCACCAGCGCCTCCTGCTCGGCCTGGCTCAGCCACTTGGCATCCTGGGGCTTGGAGTCCAGCCAGAAGAACACGAAGAAGCACAGCAGCACCGAGGCCATGCCTTCGATGAACAGCATCCATTGCCAACCGTGCATGCCCAGGCCCTGAATCTGCATCAACGCACCGGCCAGCGGCCCGGAAATCAGCGAGGCCAGCGCCGAGCCGCTGAGGAAGATGGCAATTGCCTTGCCGCGCTCGGCGCCTGGCAGCCAGCGGGTGAAGTAGTAGATCACCCCCGGGAAGAAGCCCGCTTCGGCAACACCCAGCAGAAAGCGCAGCACATAGAACTGGGTTTCGTTCTGCACAAAGGCCATGGCCGTGGCCACCAGCCCCCAGGTGAACATGATGCGGGTCAGCCAGAGCCGCGCGCCCACCTTCTGCAGCAACATGTTCGAAGGCACTTCGAACAATGCGTAGCCAATGAAGAACAAGCCGGCACCAAAGCCATAAGCCGCGGCACTGATGCCCAGGTCGCTTTCCAGGTGCGGGCGGATGAAGCCGATATTGACGCGGTCGAGGTAGTTGACGATGAACATGATGACGAACAGCGGCAGGACGTGGCGCTTGACCTTGGCCACGGCACTGGCCAACGCGTCGCCGTCATGCCGGGCAAGCGGAGCGGGGGTGTCGTTCACTTGTGAATCTCCCACTAATTGTTTTTGTGCGGGTCTTGGTTGTCTGACAGGGCAGTGGGGATGAGCATATGCGCAGCGAGGTTGTACGACAAGATCAACAACGTCGACAAAATAGCAAAATACAAGCTGTCATAATGACAATATGCTTCGATCTTGCAAAAGCAGCCTCGTTAAACGCTGCATTGGCTAGCGGAAAATTCGGCAAAAATAATCTGCATCGATTAACTTGTCGTACAAGCACAACAAGAACGGGATCACAGCATGGCATCCGAACACGCGCACAAACGCGGCCACAGCCGCGCCCATGACCTGGTCTCCAGCCTGACCCAGCAGATTTTGCTGGGCACGTTCAAGCCGGGTGACAAGTTGCCGTCAGAGAACACGCTGGTGCGCGAGCATGGGGTCAGCCGCACGGTGGTGCGGGAAGCTTTGTCCAAGTTGCAGGCTTCGGGGCTGGTGGAGCCGCGCCACGGTATCGGCACTTTCGTGATGGAGCGCCAGGCCCAGGCCGGGATGCGTATCGCAGCAGAAAGCGCGGCCAGTGTGCGCGACCTGTTGGAGTTGCGTATTGGCCTGGAGGGCCAGGCCGCAGCGCTGGCTGCGCTGCGCCGTGACGAGGGGCACCTGGCACGGATGCGCCAGGCACTGGATGACTATCAGGACCTGGCAGCCGCTGGCGACAGCTGCATCGAGGCGGACAGGCGCTTCCACCTGCTGATTGCCGAAGCCACCGGCAACCTGTATTTCACCGAGATGCTGCTGCATCTGGGTAACAGCCTGATCCCGCGCAACCGCATGGCCTTGGCCGAACGTGGCGGCGCGAAGCTGGCGCGGCAGGCGTACCTGGCCAACCTGGAGCATGAGGCCGTGCTCAATGCCATCCGCCGGCAAGACCCGGATGCAGCGCGGGCAGCAATCTGCCTGCACCTGTCCAACAGCCGTGACCGGTTGTTGCCCGATTGATGTTCAACTGACTGGCGCACTTCTCCCTGTAGGAGCGGCCTTGTGTCGCGAAAGGGCTGCGAAGCAGCCCCCGGCCTTCAGCTTTTTCACATAAATCGAGGGGCTGCTTTGCAGCCCTTTCGCGACACAAGGCCGCTCCTACAGGGGACCGCGTCAACTTGAAAGTCAGGCGAGCGCCCGGTCAACCAGCACTTGCAGGCGTCCTTGAGAACACTGTTCCACCCGCGCCTCGACGCCATACACATCAGCCAGCAACCCCGGCTGCAGCACGTCCCCAGGCGCCCCACAGGCCACCACCCTGCCCTCGCGCAACACCACCAGCCAGTCGGCATGGCTGGCCGCCAGGTTGATATCGTGCAGTACCGCCACCGCCAGCAACCGATGCGCCTGCACCCGCTCACGCACTGCATCCATCACCCGCAACTGGTAATGCAGGTCCAGCGCGCTGGTCGGCTCGTCCAGCAACAGCACCTGCGGGTTACGCGCCAACAGCTGGGCCAGCGCCACCAACTGCCGTTGCCCACCAGACAGGCCGTCCAGCGAGCGCTCGGCCAGCCCCTCGATGCCCAACTGGCGCAACGCCTGGTAAGCGTTGCCCAACAGGTCGTCGCTGCCACTCACGCGCAAGGCCGCGACAATGCTTTCCAGTACGCCCAAGGCGATGCCGGGTGGCAATTGCTGGGGCATGTAGGCCAGGCGCCGCGAGCGCTCGGCAAAGCCCAGCCGGGTCACGTCCTGCCCATCCAGGCTCAGCCCGCCGCGCATCCGCTCCAGCCCCGCCAATGCCCTCAGCAGCGTCGATTTGCCCGCGCCATTGGGCCCGACCAGCGCTACCAGGCTACCGGCCGGCAACGCCGGCAGGCTCACCCCATGCAGAATCTGCCGCGCGCCGTAAGCCACCGAAACATTCTCGATCAACAGGCTCACAGCCTTCTCCCCCGGCGAAACACCAACACCACGAACACCGGCACCCCCACCAACGCGGTGACGATACCCACCGGCACGATCACCCCCGGCAAGATCACCTTGCTGGCAATCGACGACAGCGACAGCATCAGCGCCCCCACCAGCGCACTGGCCGGCAGCAGAAAGCGCTGGTCCTCGCCCACCAGCAGGCGGGCGATGTGCGGCCCGACCAGGCCGACGAAACCGATGGTGCCGACGAACGCCACCGCCGTTGCCGACAGCAGGCTGATGCGCAACAGCGAGGCCAGACGCAGGCGCCGGGTGTCCACGCCAAAGCTGCGCGCGCGGTCCTCACCCATGCGCAGCAAGGTCATGGCAGGTGCCGCCCGTAGCGAGAACGGCAGCAACAGCGCCAGCACCAACGCCAGGATGCCGAGCTTCTGCCAATCGGCCCGCGCCAGGCTGCCCAAGGTCCAGAACACCAGTTGCTGCAACACGTCCTCGGTGGCCAGCAGTTGCAGCAACGACACCAGTGCGTTGCAGCTGAACACCAGGGCAATGCCGAACAGCACCAGGCTTTCCACCCCGGCGCCACGCAAGCGCGACATGGCCTGTAGCAGCACGACCGAAAGGCAGGCGAAAACAAACGCCATCACGGTCACCTGCGCACTGGGCGCCAGCCAGGCGATGCCTAGCGGGTAGGCAATCGCCAACGATGCACCCAACGCGGCAGACGACGACACGCCCAAGGTGAATGGGCTGGCCAACGGGTTGTCGAGGATCGCCTGCATCTCGGCGCCCGCCAGCGACAATGCCGCGCCCACCAGCACGGCCATCAGCGTGTAGGGCAGGCGCACGTTCCAGATGATTACCCGCTCGGTGGCACTGAGCGTTGCCGGGTCGCCAAGCCCCTGCAGCAGGCGCCCCAGGCTCATGCCAGAAGCGCCGCTGGCCAGGTCACCCAGCACCGACAGCAGTAGCAAAAGGGCCAGGCCCGCCACCAGCCAGGTGCGGCGCCACAGCAACCGGCGGTAATGCCAGGCGGCCTGCGCGGCGCCCGGGTGAGCCTGCGCGGTCACTGGGCGCTGACCCAGTAGTGGCCGTCCAGGCCTACCTTGAGCATCTGGTTGATTTCGCCCATGGTCGCCTGCGGGTCCAGGTCCTTGAAGCGCTCCGGGTGCACCCAACGGGCCATGGCTTCGATCGCCAGGATGTTGAACGGCGAGTTGTAGAAGTCATGCCACAGGCCATGCGCCTGGCCAGCCTGGATCGGCCGCAGCGGGGCGAACTCGGGGCGTGCGGTGATCTTCGCCAGGCTCTGGCGTGCCGTATCGGCCGACACACCGGCCCCCAGCAGCACGCCCGGTGCGCGGTTACCGGTGGCGATGTACACGTCCGGGTCGGCTTGCAGCACATACTCGACACTGACATCACCCAACGCCCCAGGCACCACATCGGCACCAATGTTATGCCCGCCTACGGCTTCGACCACACTACCCAGGCCGCTCTTGCCGGTGGTATGCCCCGGCGCCTGCCATACGCCGGCCAGCAGTTCGAGAAACACCTTGGGGCGCTCGCTGTCCTTGATCCCGGCCACGCCGTCGGTTACCCGCTTCAGGTGGCGGTCGTACAGGCTCAGGTACTGCGCCGCCTGCGGCTCGCGCCCCAGCAGCGTGCCCAGCGCTTGCATGCTCACCCGGGTATTGCGGATCGGGTGCACGCGAAAATCGATGAACAGCACCGGCACGCCGGCCTTTTCCAGCAGGTCGGCCACCGGGCTGTGCTGGGTCGGGCCCTCCCCGGCGATGCTGAAAATGGCAAGGTCGGGCTTGAGTGCCAGAATCTGCTCGGCGCTCACGCTCTGCTCGGAGGCCTGGCCAATCAGCGGCAGCTGGGCCACTTGTGGATATTTTTGCGCATAGACCTCGTAGGTGTGCGGGTCGAGCAGGCGCATGTCGTTCTGCCAACCGACTACCCGCTGGAACGGGTTGTCGCGGTCGAGCAAGGCCAGGGCAAAAAACAGCCGCCCTTCGCCAAGCACGATGCGTTGTGGAGCGTGGTCGACTTCGACCTTGCGCCCAAGTACATCGGTCACTTGCACGGCAATAGCGGGTTGGGTAAAGCCGAGGCAGGACGCCAACAGCAACAAGGCAGGCAGCACACGCCGCCAGGAATGGGGAAGCAAACACATCGGGGCATCCTCTTGAAGAGAATCAGTCGCAACAGAGCGGGGCATTCTAGCCAGCCGCCCTGCGCTGCCGATGTGCGCGAATGTATTGGCTTGTAGAGTGGCCGTTACATCCGGCCGGCTCAACTCACCAGGTCAGGCAGATCTTGCCGAAATGCCGGTTGCTTTCCTGGTGGCGGAACGCCTCGACGATCTGCTCCAGCTCGAAATGCTTGTCCACCACGGGCCGCAGGCCGTTGGCATCGATTGCCCGCACCATCGCCTGCTGCTGGGCGCGGCTGCCCACCAGCACACCTTGCAGGCGAATCTGGCGCACCAGCGCCTGCACCAGCGGCAGCTGCCCGGCCACACCGGTGAGAATGCCGATCAGCGACACATGCCCACCGATGCGCGCGGCAATCATAGACTGCTCCAGCGTCGCCGGGCCGCCCACTTCGATCACATGGTCGACACCACGGTTGTCGGTGAGCTGGCGAACCTTCTCACCCCACGCCGGGGTGCTTTTGTAGTTGATCAGGTGATCGGCGCCCAACGCCTTCAGGCGCTCCAGCTTGGCGTCGCTGGACGAGGTGGCGATCACCGTCGCGCCGGCCAGCTTGGCAAACTGCAGGGCGAAGATCGATACACCGCCAGTGCCCTGCACCAGCACCGTGTCGCCAGGCTTGAGGTGGTCATCGCTCATCAGCGCACGCCAAGCGGTGAGGCCGGCCGTGGTCAGCGTAGCCGCTTCGGCGTGGCTGAAGCCCTTGGGCGCCAGGGTGAACGCGCTGGCGCGGGCAGTGACCTGCTCGCGGGCATAGCCATCGATACCGTCGCCGGGCACCCTGGCAAAGCCTTCGACATTGGCCTGGCCGTCGAGCCAGTCGGGGAAGAAGGTGCTGACTACATTGTCGCCAACCCGGAACTCCGTGACGCCCGCCCCCACCGCGACCACTTCGCCAGCACCGTCGGCCATGGGGATACGCCGCTCGCTCGGCCCCCACATGCCGCTGACCACGGCGAAGTCATGGTAGTTGAGGGAGCTGGCGTGCAGCTGCACGGTGATCTCGCCGGCCTGGGGCGCGGGGGCCTCGCTGGTGCCGACCTCGACCTTGTCGTAGCCGCCGCCGGGTTGTACGTAGATGGCCTTGCTGGTCATGGGTGAGTCTCCGTATCAGAGGAAAGAATGGGGTTCAGCATAGACAGGTCCGGCCCTTTCGCGGGCACGCCCGCTCCCACAGGGGCGCCGCAGGACCTGAGACGTGCGCAATACCTGTGGGAGCGGGCATGCCCGCGAAGAGGCCCGCACTCCCAACACCAGCATCAGCCCAGCATCACCCTCAAAGCCCGGCAATCGGCCGCATGCCAATCCACCAGCTCCGGCCAAGGGTTGTCGGGCAAGTTCACCAGCACCGTCCGGGCTCCAGCCGCCCGCCCGCAGTCCAGGTCGAACCGATAATCCCCCACCATCACCAGCTCGCCCGGTGCCACGCCCCAGGCACTGGCAATCTTCAGCAGCCCATCCGGGCTGGGCTTGGGCGCCGCCTCGTCACGCCCCAGAATATGCTCCACCGGGAAGCAATCGGCCAAGCCGATGGCCTCCAGCGTCACATGCGCCAGCTCCCGCGCATTACGGGTCAGGATAGCCAGCCGGCAGCCGCGCCCGGCCAGCTCGCGCACCAGCTCCACCGCCCCGGTGGCCGCGGTGGAGGCCAGTGCCAGGTCGCGCTCGTGTTCCAGCAACCAGGCATGCTTGGCCGCGGCTACATCTGCCGGCAAGGCCGCCAGATGGGTAAGGATGTCGTCCTCGGCCGGAATGTCCAACGCCACACGAATGGCGGCAAAGTCATGCACGGCCACGGTCAGGGTGCCGTCCATGTCGAACACCCAGTTGCGTACCTCGCCCAGGCTCATGCCCAATCCTTGCGATGGCGAATCAGGCCTTCCTGGCTCGAAGAAGCCACCAGTTGCCCGGCCTGGTTGAAGATGCTGCCACGGCAGAAACCGCGGGAATTACCGGCCCACGGGCTGTCGGTGGCGTACAGCAGCCACTCGTCGGCGCGCAGGTTGCCGTGGAACCATAGCGAATGGTCGAGGCTGGCAATCTGCATGTCGCGCTGCCACACCGATTTGCCATGTGGTAACAGCGAAGTGGTCAGCAGGCCAAAATCCGAGGCGTAAGCCAGCATGTATTTGTGCAGGGCCGGCACATCGGGGAGGTTGCCGTCGGCGCGAAACCAGGCGTACTTCACCGGGTCCCCGGGCTTGGGGTTGAACGGGTCGCGCTCGGTGACCGGGCGGATCTCGATTGGCTTGGCACACAGCACCTTGTCGCGAATGCGCTCGGGTAACTGGTCAGCCATGGCGCGCGCCAGCTCTACCTCGGTGGGCAGGTTTTCCGGGCCGACCACGTCAGGCATCTGCGCCTGGTGCTCGAAACCTTCCTCGTCGTACTGGAACGACGCGCTGCAGGTGAAGATGGTCTGGCCCTTCTGGATCGCCGTCACCCGACGGGTGCTGAAGCTGCCACCATCGCGCACGCGGTCCACCGAGTACACCACCGGCAGGCTGGCATCACCCGGGCGCAGGAAGTAGCCGTGCAACGAATGCACATGGCGAGCGTCCTCGACCGTCTGGCTGGCCGCCGACAACGACTGGCCCAGCACTTGCCCACCGTACAGCTGGCGGAAGCCCAGGTCCTGGCTACGCCCACGGAACAGGTTCTCCTCGATGGCTTCGAGGCTCAACAGGTCGACCAGGTCGTCCAACACATGACTCATCGGGGGTTCTCCTCGCAAGGCAACACGTCTCTACAGCGCTTGTAATGAAGGCAAATGATACAGGGTTTGTCATTCGCACCGGGCATGGCCGTGCATTCAGGGGCGCAGGGTGCGCTCCCAGTGCGCGCGGTCGATGCGGTACAGCACGTGGGGGCGCAGCGGGTGGCCCGCGGCCAGGCGGGGGTGTTCGAAACTGCCGTTCAGGTCCTGCTGCATGCCAATGGCCTGCATCACCTTCTGCGACGGCAAGTTGCTCTCGCTAGTGAACGACACCACCTCCTCCAGGCGCAACTGGGCGAAAGCACAACGCAGGCTGGTCCACGCTGCCTCGCTGGCAAAACCCAGGCCCCAGTGGCGCCGCGCCAGGCGCCAGCCAATTTCCACAGCCGGCGTAAAATCGGCATCGAAGCCGACATGCAACAGCCCGGTCATGCCGATGAATGCGCCACTGTCCTTGCGCTCCAGCGCCCACAGGCCAAAGCCGTACTCGTTGAAATGCCCGCGCACGCGGCCTATCAGTGCAGCCGCTTCAAGGCGCGTCAGCGGTGCCGGGAAATAACGCATTACCTGCGGGTCGGCACACAGCGCAGCGAACTCGCCCAGGTCGTCATCGTGCCATTGGCGCATTACCAGCCGTGCGCTTTCCAGTTCAAGAATGGGGGTCATCGGGCCTGCTCCGGTTTTGCCGTGTTGCAGTTTACAGCGTAGGCGCGAGCGCAGGTTTCACCCAGCAACAGCCGCCGAATGCAATTTTCACAAGCCCTTCACCGCCTCCCGACAGGCCGCTTGGCAGGATGCCGCCATCCACCTGCGCACCAGCCGCGGCACTGCCAACGGAGCAACACATGCTATCGAGCAACACCCTGGGCCACCCAGCCATCCACGCCCGGCGCAAGCGGCGCCTGTCACGCAAAGCCCTCGGTGCCGCCCTTGGCCTGTGCATGGTCGTTGCGGCATTGACCACCTGGCTGGCGACGAGGACGCATATCGTGGACCTTGGTAACGAGCAACAACTGAGTGACAGTGGCCTGCTGCAGGACTGGGCCGACGGTGCAGTGATCGTAATGATCCGCCATGCCGAACGCTGCGACAGCGCCCCCGGCCCCTGCCTGGACGACCCCACCGGCATTACGGTGGCCGGTAGCCAGGCCGCCGGGCGCGTTGGTCAAGGGCTGAACCAGTTGGGCCTGGACAATGCCGACCTGCTCAGCAGCCCGAAGCTGCGTACCCGGCAGACCGCGCACTTCATCCTCGGCCAGGCAGTCGCCAGCGAGGACTGGCTGGAAGGTTGCGACAAGCAGTTCGCCAGCGAAGCGATGGCCCATAAAAGGCCGGGGCATAACCTGGTGCTGGTGACCCACAACGGCTGCATCGACCATTTCGCCCGCCAGCACAACGTTGTGGGTGGCGAGCGCGAGAGTGGCTATGCCAGTGCGCTGTTCGTGTCGGTGGATGGCAACGGCAAGGCACGCATCCTCGGGCGCTTGAACGAGCCGGACTGGCAGCGGGTGCTGGCCAGCACAGGGAGATAGCATTGGCCTGATCTGGCCTCATCGCCGGCAAGCCAGCTCCCACAGGTCCCCCATGGCCTTCGAGGCTTGTGCACTACCTGTGGGAGCTGGCTTGCCGGCGATTGGGCAGCAAAGCTGCCCCGGCCATGGCAAGATCAGCACTGGCCCTGATTGCGAACACCTCATGCCGCTGCCGCTGATCTACCACGAAGACTACAGCCCGGAGTTCCCCGCCGAGCACCGCTTCCCGATGGACAAGTTCCGCCTGCTGCACGACCACCTGGTCGACAGCGGGCTGACCACCGACCAGGCGTTGCTGCGCCCGGACATCTGCCCCAACGACATCCTCGCCCTGGCCCACGACCGCGGCTATATCGAGCGCTACATGAACGGCGACCTGTCCCGCGAGGACCAGCGCCGGCTCGGCCTACCCTGGAGCGAAGCCCTGGCCCGGCGCACGGTGCGGGCAGTGGGTGGTTCGCTGCTAACCGCCGAAATGGCACTGCAACAGGGCATCGCCTGCCACCTCGCTGGCGGTACACACCACGCCCATTACGACCACCCCGCCGGCTTCTGTATCTTCAACGACCTGGCCGTGATCAGCCATTACCTGCTGGAGGCTGGCCGGGTGCATCAGGTACTGATCTTCGACTGCGATGTGCACCAGGGCGACGGCACCGCGCGCATCCTGCACGACACGCCCGAAGCCATCACCGTGTCGCTGCATTGCGAACAGAACTTCCCGGCGCGCAAGGCGCAGAGTGACTGGGACATCCCCCTGCCGCGCGGCATGGGCGACGCGGCCTACCTGAAGGTGGTGGACGATGCCCTCAACTACCTGTTACCCCTCTACCAACCCGACCTGGTGCTGTACGACGCCGGCGTCGATGTGCACAAGGACGATGCCCTGGGTTACCTGCAACTGACTGACGCGGGGGTTGCCGCCCGTGACGAAGCCGTGCTGCGCCATTGCCTGGGCCGCGACATTCCGGTGGTAGGCGTGATCGGCGGCGGCTACAGCAAGGACCGCCAAGCGTTGGCCAGGCGCCATGGCATCCTTCACCACAGCGCGGCACGGGTCATCGGTTGTTCACAATGACTGTGGAACCGCTTGTGGATAACCTGCGGGAAAGGCGCTGTAGCCCTTTGTCGGCAAGGCCTGCAGAGAACTGATTGTTTTTTGACCAGTGCTTCCGTGGGCAGCCCTGCGCTAGAATGCGCCTCTTTTCCACAGCCTGCTGCCCACCATGCCCGATCTGAACCCCGCCTCCTCTCCCCTCGCCATCGTGATTGGTGGGGGCCCTGCCGGCCTGATGGCTGCTGAAGCGCTGGCCCAGGCGGGCCTTGCGGTCGAGGTGTTCGATGCCATGCCTTCGGTGGGGCGCAAGTTCCTGCTGGCGGGCGTTGGCGGCATGAACATCACCCACTCCGAGCCTTACCCGGCGTTCGTTTCCCGCTATGCCGGGCGCCAGCGCGAAATCGATGCGCTGCTGCGTGACTTCGACGCCGAAGCCTTGCGCCAGTGGATTCACCGCCTGGGCATCGAAACCTTTATCGGCACCTCGGGGCGGGTGTTTCCCACCGACATGAAAGCCGCGCCACTGCTGCGCGCCTGGCTCAAGCGCCTGCGCGAAGCCGGGGTAGTTATCCACACCCGCCACCGCTGGCTGGGCTGGAATGCCGACGGTGCCTTGCGAATTGCTTATCCACAGGGCGAGCTTGCCGTGAAGGCTGCGGTCGTGGTGCTTGCACTGGGCGGTGGTAGCTGGGCGCGATTGGGCTCCGACGGCAGCTGGCAACCGCTGCTGGCGGAACGGGCTGTGGATATCTCGCCTTTGCAGCCAAGCAACTGCGGCTTCGAAGTGGCCGGTTGGAGCGCATTGTTGAAGGAGAAGTTCGCAGGTGCGCCACTGAAGAACATTGCCCTCAGCGTGCCTGGCAGTGCACCGCGCAAGGGCGAGTTCATCCTCACCGCGCAAGGCGTGGAAGGCAGCCTCGTGTATGCGTGGTCAGCGCCGCTGCGCGAGGCCATCAACCACAGTGGCCGAGGGGTGCTACTGCTCGATCTGCTGCCGGACAAGCCTGTGGACAAGATTGCCCTGGCACTGGCCAAGCCGCGCGGTTCACGCTCGATGGCCAAGCACTTGCACAGCCAGTTGGGCATCGATGGGGTCAAGGCGGCACTGCTGCGGGAACTGACCGATCAGGCGACCTTTGCCGACCCACAGGCGCTGGCCCGGGCGATCAAGGCGTTGCCGATCACGCTGGTGCGCACTCGGCCGCTGGATGAAGCGATCAGCAGTGCTGGCGGGGTGCGTTTCGAGGGGCTGGACGAGGGGTTGATGGTCAAGGGCATGCCGGGGGTGTTCTGTGCCGGCGAGATGCTGGACTGGGAGGCGCCGACCGGGGGGTATTTGCTGACGGCGTGTTTTGCCAGTGGGCTGCGCGCCGGGCGGGCGGCGGCGGATTGGCTAAAAACCCCAAGCTGATACCGCCCCAACTGCCTTGCATAGAGCCCACAGGCTGCTGCGATCCCTGTGGGAGCGGGCAAGCCCGCGAAGCAAGCGACGCGATGGATGGCACCGGCTGCGCCGGTGTTCGCGGGCATGCCCGCTCCCACAGGAACGAGATGGCTGCAAATTTACGGCTTACGCTTACGCGGCCCACCATTGAAGCTAGGCACCTTGCGCACGGCCTTCACCGCCGGCTCCGCCTCACCACTACTGTCCATCCAGCGCCCCAACCCGCGCTTGGCGCTGTTCTCTTTCGGCTTCTTGGGCTTTTTCGGCTTCTTGATCACCTGGCCACTGGCATCGGTCATCGGCACCCTGTGTTCCGGGATGAAGTCCGGCTCTTCATGGCGCGGCAAGGTCTGTCGGGTCAGCACTTCAATGGCCGACAGCATCTGTACTTCATCCGCACACACCAGCGAAATCGCCTCGCCCTTGTTGCCCGCCCGGCCAGTACGGCCAATGCGGTGCACGTAATCCTCGGCAACAATCGGCAGGTCCAGGTTGACCACCAGCGGGAGGTCATCGATGTCCAGGCCACGGGCCGCCACATCGGTTGCCACCAGCACCTGGATCTCGCGGGCCTTGAAGCTGTCCAGCGCCCGCTGGCGGGTGGCCTGCGGGCGGTCACCGTGAATGCCATCGGCATTGACACCTTCGGCCAGCAAGCGCTCTACCAACTGGTCAACGCCGTTGCGGGTCTTGGCGAACACCAGCACCTGCTTCCAGCGCTGCTTGCGCAGCAGGTGGCAGAACAGGTCGACCTTGCGCTTCTTGTCCACAGGCACCAGCCACTGCTTGACGCTGGCGGCGGTGGCATTGCGCGGGCTCACTTCGATGCTGAGCGGGTCATTCAGCGCCAGCCCTGCCAACATGCGGATCTGGTCAGAAAAGGTAGCGGAGAACAACAACGTCTGGCGCTTGCGTGGCAGCGCGGCGTAAACCGATTGCAGTTCTTCGGCAAAGCCCAGGTCGAGCATGCGGTCGGCTTCATCGAGCACCAGCATTTGCACCTGGTTGAACTTCACCGCGTTCTGCCGGAACAGGTCGAGCAAGCGGCCCGGGGTGGCCACCAGCAGGTCGACGCCACGGCGCAGGCGCATCATCTGCGGGTTGATGCTGACCCCGCCGTATACGGCGTAAGTGCTCAGCGGCAGGTTCTCGGCGTACTCGCGCACATTGTTGTGCACCTGCTCGGCCAGCTCGCGGGTAGGCACCAGCACCAACGCGCGGATCGAGTTGCTGGCCACCTTCTCGCCTTCCAGCGCCAGGCGCTGCAGTACAGGCAAGGCAAAGCCTGCGGTCTTGCCGGTGCCGGTCTGGGCTGCGGCCATCAGGTCGCGGCCGGCCAGCACGGCAGGGATGGCCTTGGCCTGCACCGGGGTCGGAGTGGTGTAGTCCAGCTGCTGCAGGGTGCGCAGCAGCGGTTCGATCAGGCCGAGTTTGGCGAAATTCATGGCAATACCGTAAGGGGGTTCAGCGAAGGCGGCAAGTTTACCGCATCGCCCCGACCTACTTGCAGATTTCGCCTTTCAACGGCTGCGCCAGCGCTGGGGCCTTGCGCCACTGCGGCAAGCCGATCAGCACCACCGCGCCGATAATCACCGCCATGGCCACACACTCTTCGGCACCAATCTGTTCGCCGGCAAAGACAATGCCCAGCAACACCGCCACCGCCGGGTTGACGTACGCATAACTGGTGGCGGCGGCCGGGCGCACATGCTTGAGCAGGTACATGTAGGCACTGAACGCCAGGATAGAGCCGAAGAACACCAGGTAGGCCAACGCCCCCCAGCCGGCTGCGGTCGGCATCTGCGTCATGCGCTCGCCCGACAGCACGCTGCCCAGCAACAGCACCGCACCGCCCACCAGCATTTCTGCAGCACTCGCCATCGGCCCCTGAGGCAGCGGCAAGGACTTGCTCCACACCGAGCCAAACGCCCACGACGCCGCAGCAAAAATGATCAGCGCCGCGCCAACCGGGCTTGCCTGCAGGTTGGAGCCCAGGTTCAGCAGGCCGATCCCCACCAACCCCAGGGCAATCCCCGCCCATTCCAGCTTCGAATTGCGGTGCCCGAACAACAAGCCGAACAGCAAGGTAAACAGTGGCACGGTGGCCACCGCCAGCGCTGCCACGCCCGATGCCACGCCGGCATGCTCGGCCACCGTCACGCCGCCGTTGCCACAACTCAACAGCAGAAAACCGATCGCCCCTGCCGCTCGCCATTGCGGCCAGGTAGGCGCCGGCACACCGCGCCAGCGCAAGAAACCGTACAGCAGGCCACCAGCAATCAGAAAGCGCACCCCGGCCATGAGCATCGGCGGCCAGCTCTCCACCCCAATGCGAATGAACAGGTAGGTAGACCCCCAGACCAGGTACAAGGCCAGAAAAGCACCAATGAGCAACAATGGGAAGCGGCGGGCGGCAGGCATGGGAAAACTCGAAATCCGTTTACGGGTGATTCAGTTTAATAGCCTGCCTGGGTAAACATCAGTTACAAAATCGCTCGAAATGAGCGGCACACTTTTGGTGCGTCCGGTTTGGGCAGTGGTGAGCCTTAACGGTATCTGGCCAGGGTTTCGCGGATCTTCGCGGCGGGCACTTTCTGCAAGCGGCACAGGAAGTCATGCGAAAGTTGCTGGATACCATGGGCCTGGCGCAGTTCGCCGGCCAGGTGTTGCAGCAAGTTGGCAGCCATCTCGGCATCGGCCATGGCCCGGTGCGCGGTGCCGGTGTCCGGCAGGCCGGCCCAACGGGTCAGTGTGCCCAGCTTGTGGTTCGGCGCCATCGGCAACAGGCGCCGCGACAGCAGCAGGGAGCAGGCGAAAGACTGCCTGCGGCTACGGCCGATGCGGCCCAGTTCGTAGTCCCAGAATTTCTGGTCAAAAGCCGCGTTGTGTGCCAGCAGCGGGGTGTCGCCGACAAATTCGGCCACTTCGTTCATTACCTTGTCCACCGGCGGCGCACTGCGCAGCATGCTGGTGGTGATGCCCGTCAACCCGGCAACGAAGGCCGGTACCGGCACACCGGCGTTCATCAGGCTCTGGTAGCGCTCGACGATGCGCCCGTCCTCCAGCATCACCACCGCCACTTCGGTGGCGCGGCAGCCTGCACTGGGGGTAATACCGGTGGTTTCAAAGTCGATGACAGCAATGCGTTCCATGAAGGGCCCTCAATGTTTGAGCAACAGCTTACCCTCGATGGGCACATAACGGGTGGCTGCACGGATCAGTGACAAGGCGGTAAGCCCAGGCACGCCATACACCACGGCCTCGGTACCGTGGCGCTGGATCACCCGCTCCAGCAGCAGGTCGAAGTCGCCATCGCCAGAGGCCAGCACCACCTGGTCGACCCGGCTGGCTGCATCGATCACATCCAGGGTGATACCCACATCCCAGTCACCTTTGGCCGAACCGTCGCTGCGCTGGATGAAGGGTTTGAGGCGCACGTCGAAACCGAGGTTGCGCAAGATCTGCTGGAACTGCTGTTGCTTGCTGTCGCCACGGTCGATGGCATAGGCCACGGCTTCGACGATCTGGCCCTCACGGCTGACGTCGGCCCACAATGCGGTGTAGTTGAAATGGCAGCCATGGGCCTGGCGCACGGTGTAGTAGAGGTTCTGCACATCGGCGAACAGCGCGATCTTTTTCACCTGGGAACCTCATGTCTGGCCTGGAATGCTGAGGGCTGCGGTGCAGCCCTTTCGCGACACAAGGCCGCTCCTACAGGGAATTGCGTACCCGTGTAGGAGCGGCCTTGCGTCGCGAAAGGGGCGCAGCGCGCCCCCAAAAATGCCAGCAGTATGCCAGACCTGTCAGACGTACGAATCGTCGTCCGAGAAGAACCCGCCATCGTCGCTGCCGTAATCGGTGTCGGCATAACCGCCCTGGTCATTGCCCCAACCACCGTTGTCAGCCACTTGCTGCTGCCCGCCCTGGTCGTTCCAGCCGCCGCTGTCACTGGCCGGCGTCGGCTCTTCCTTGATCACCTCGACCACTTCTTCGGGCTGCGAGTTGTGGTTGAACAGGCTGCTGATGCCCTGCGCCAGCAACACACCACCGGCCACACCGGCTGCAGTCTGCATGGCACCACCGAGGAAGCTGCTGGCACCGCCACGCGCCGGCGCGGCGCCAAAACCGGGCTGCTGCGCCTGCGCTTGCGGCTGGGAGAAGCCCGGGGCCGAGGGTTCGCGCCAGCCACCACCCGAGGCCACCGGGGCTGCAGCAGGACGCTGCGGCTGTGCGGCTGGAGCCGAACTGCGCCCACCCGAACCAAAGATGCTCGACAGGAAGCCACCGCCACCATTACTCGGCGCACTGTTGCCAGCTTGTGCGGCCTGTGCCTGGGCCCGAGCCTGCTGCAATTCGGCTTCCAGTTGCTTGTTCTGCTCATCGAGGCGCTTGATCGCAGCCTCCTGCACCAGGATGGCCTGGGCCATGTAGTAAGGTGCTGCCGGTTGCTGACGCAGGTGCTGCTCGATGCACGCCTGCGCCTGCGCGTCACGCGGCTGGCTTGGATCTTCGGCTTGCTTGATGCGGCCGAACAGGCCGTCGATCAGGGTTTGTTCTTCAGTGTTCATGGGGCGACCTCGTGGGGTAGCGGGACAACGGACAGCGTCAAAGATGGGGTGTAGCGGCACGGGATTCAATCACTGGCGCGGTGAAACTTTTTTCAGCAAGTGACAGCCACGGGCCTGCTTTGGGCTAAAGTTACGCCCCTGTTTTATTGCCATGCGATGTTGACTGATGAATCCGCTGAGCGTTCTGCGCGACTCCCTGTACTTCTTCCGCCGCCACCTGCCGAACATCCTCCAGTTGTGCCTGCCGCTGGTGGTGCTGGAGGCCTTGCTCACCCAGCTGCTGTACCGGCAGATGGGCGACCAGGCATCGCCGGCCTACGGCATGCTGGTGAGCCTGCTGTTCTACCCGCTGTACAGCGCCGCATTGATCCTTTACCTGCACACCCGCAGCAATGGCCAGGACATCGGCAAACGCGACCTGCTCGCCCGCGCCGTGCAGCTATGGCCGCAACTGGCCTTGCTGATTCTCATCAGCTCGCTGCTGATCATGGCCGGCCTTGCGCTGTTCATCTTCCCGGGCGTGTGGATCATGATCAACCTGGTGTTCGCCGAGTACCTGCTGGTACTGCGCGGCCGGCCAGTGGTGCAGGCTATGCGCGAAAGCGCCAGCATGACCACCGGGCACTTCATGCGCATCATGATCTGCGTGGTGGCGGTGCTTGCACCGATCTGGCTGATCGACGGGCTGCTGCTGATGGCCTTCCCCGAGCCATCACCTGGCATGGAGCTGGCCATGGATAGCCTCAGCGGCTTCCTGCAGCTGTTCAGCACTGTGGTGCTGTACCGCCTGTTCATGCTGCTGGAGGGCGAAGCCGGGGCGTGAAGCCCAGGCCCGACCTGATCAGGTACCCCGCGGCTTGGCCCGCGCCGTGGCCTCGGCCACCAGCGGGTCGTCCGGCCAGTAATGCTTGGGATAGCGGCCCTTCAGGTCCTTTTTGACCTCGGCATAAGTGGTGCGCCAGAAGTTGGCCAGGTCCTGGGTCACCTGCACCGGCCTGCGTGCCGGTGACAGCAGGTGCAATTTGACCTGCTGCCGGCCATTGGCGATGCGCGGGGTGTCGGCAAGGCCGAACAACTCTTGCAGACGCACGGCGAGAATCGGCGGGTTTTCGCTGTAGTCCAGGCGAATGTTCGAGCCCGATGGCACCGTCAGGTGAGCAGGAGCCTGTTCTTCCAGGCGTTGCGGCAATGGCCAGGGCAACAGGTTGCGCAGCAACGACGGCAGGTCCAGTGCGGCAAAGTGGCCAAGGCGCGAAACCTTGCCCAGATAGGGCTGCAACCACGTTTCCAGGCTGGCGAGCAGCGCTTCGTCACCCAGGTCGGGCCAGTCGCTTTGCCCGTCCCTGGCCATGTCCAGTTGCCGTAACAGGGCCACCCGCGCCTGCCACTGGCGCAGCTCCGGGGTCCAGGTCAGCAGGTTCAGGCCTTTGCGCCGTACCAGGCCAAGCAGCGCCTTGGCACGCGCTTCGTCGCTCAGGCCAGGCAACGGTTCGCGGCTGAGTATCAGCTCACCGACCTTGCTCTGGCGCTCGGCACGCAGCACCTGCTCGCGCTCATCCCAATCAAGCAGATCAACCCGCTCGACCTGTTCGGCCAGCACGTCATCAAGCAACGCCGGGTCGAACTCTGCCGCCAGGTAGATACGTTCTTCGCGCTGGCCCTGGCGGCTGCCCAGGTCGGCGATCACCAGCCATGGGTATTTCATCAACGCATCGACTTCGCCGAACAAGGCTGCACGGCCATTGGCCAGGCGATACTCGGCGCCCCCTTCACGTCGCTGCTGCGCGACCCGGTCGGGGTAGGCCAGCGCCAGCAAGGCGCCAAGCCAACGCGGATGGCCCGGGTCGGCAACGGCGGCCCCGGCCTTGCCGCGCAACAGGCCACGGTACTGTCGCGCCAGCTGCCGGGCACGCTGCACGCCACCCTGGCCGCCACGGCTGGCCTTGCTCTCGCCGCTGACCAGGGCTAGCCGGCTGTGCAGGTCGGCACCTCCGCCGCGCTGGATATCCCGCTCTCCCAGCAACGCCGCCACATCACAGGCCATGGTTGCCAACCCCAGGTACTGACCGCGCAGCAACAAATGGGCGATACGTGGATGCGCCGGCAGTTCTGCCATGGCCTGGCCGTGGTCGCTGAGGTTGTCGCGGCTGCCCGGTTTGAATGCCCCAAGCCGCGCCAGCAGGTCCTGGGCCTGGGCAAACGCCGCACTGGGCGGTTGATCGAGCCAGCGCAGCTGGTTAGGTGCAACGCCCCAGCGTGCCAGTTGCAGGGCCAGCCCTGCCAGGTCGGCCTGCAAGATCTCGGCACTGCCATGGGCCGCCAGCTGGTCATGCTGGGCCTCGGACCACAGGCGGTAACACACGCCCGGCTCCAGGCGCCCGGCGCGGCCTGCGCGCTGGGTGGCACTGGCACGAGAGATACGCTGAGTGTCCAGGCGGGTCATGCCACTGCCGGGGTCGAAACGCGGCACCCGCGCCAGGCCTGCGTCGATCACCACACGCACGCCGTCGATGGTCAGACTGGTCTCGGCGATGTTGGTCGCCAGCACCACCTTGCGCAGGCCCTTGGGCGCCGGGTCGATGGCGGCGCGCTGGGCATTGAGGTCGAGTTCGCCATGCAGCGGGCACAACAGAATCCCGGGGCGCTCGCCCAGTGCCTCCTGCAAGCTCTGGTGCACCCGACGGATCTCGGCCTGGCCCGGCAGGAACACCAGCACACTGCCGGTTTGCTCGGCCAGCGCCTGCAGCACACTGTCCACTACCCGTGGCTCGATGAACTCACCCGGCTGCAAAGGCCGGCCCCAGCAGATATCCACTGGATACATGCGGCCCTCACTGCTGACCACCGGGGCATCGTCCAGCAACCGCGACAGGCGCTCGCCTTCCAGGGTGGCGGACATCAGCAGAATCTTCAGCGGCGGGTCGTCACGCAGCAACTCGCGGCCGTTCAGGCTCAATGCCAGGGCCAGGTCGGCATCCAGGCTGCGCTCATGGAACTCGTCGAAGATCAGCAAGCCCACGCCTTCCAGCGCCGGGTCGGCCTGCAGGCGGCGGGTGAGGATACCTTCGGTTACCACTTCGACGCGGGTGTTCGGCCCGACCTTGCTGTCCAGGCGTATGCGGTAGCCCACGGTCTGGCCCACCTGCTCGCCCAGTTCGCTGGCCAGCCTTTCGGCAGCCGCACGCGCCGCCAGGCGCCGGGGCTCCAGCATGAGAATGGTTTGCCCGGCCAGCCACGGCTCGTTCAGCAAGGCCAGCGGCACGCGGGTGGTCTTGCCGGCGCCGGGTGGTGCTTCGAGCACGGCTTCGTCACGTTTTTCCAAGGCTTGGCGCAAGGCGGGCAAGACGGCATCGATCGGTAATGAAATCATGGTGGTCCTCGAACAATCTCGCGAGTATAACGGCGAACCCAGCCTGCTCTATCATGGTCTTAAGCTTCAGGCGCAGGCGCTTCGCCTGCCCTGCTGAACACCCTCTCGGAGATTTACATGCGCATCCCATCCCGCGTCATCGGCGGCGCCCTGATTGTCACCCTGCTGACCCAGCTGACGGCCTGCGGCACGATTTTCTATCCAGACCGTCGCGGCCAGATCGGCGGCAAGATCGACCCTGTGGTCGCGGCCATGGATGCCATCGGCATCCTGTTCTACGTGATCCCGGGGCTGATCGCCTTCGGCATCGACTTTGCCACTGGTGCCATTTATTACCCGGGTGGCCGAACCGCCCAGGTAGACCCGGCAAAACTGCAGGAAGCCGTAAGCGCTGACGGCAAGGTCGACAACCTGAAGTTGCAGGCCATCATCGAAAGCGAACTGGGCCAGCGCCTGCCGCTGAACGACCCGCGGCTTATCCAGCACCGCGGCAGCATCGAACAGCTGGCCAGCCTGGGCCTGGTACCGGCCGCCTGAACCCCCGCACGGACGTTGACCACGGATGATCACCCCAGCCGAACACCAGCGCCTGCTGCGCCTGGCCACCCGCGCCTCACTGGCGGTGGCCAGTATCCTGGTGCTGAGCAAGGCGCTGGCCTGGTGGCTGAGCGGCTCGGTCAGCCTGCTGGCCGGGCTGACTGACTCGGCACTGGATGCTGTTGCCTCGTTTCTCAACCTGCTCGCCGTGCACTACGCCTTGCGCCCGGCCGACGACGACCACCGCTTTGGCCATGGCAAGGCCGAAGCGCTGGCCGGCATGGCGCAGGCGCTGTTCATCGCCGTCAGTGCGGTGCTGATCGGCGTGCAGGCAGCCGAACGGCTGCACACGCCACAACCCCTGGGCGATACCGGTATCGGCATCGCCGTGATGCTGTTGTCACTGGTGCTGACCCTTGCCCTGCTGGCACTGCAGCGCAAGGTCATTCGCCTGACCGGCTCCACCGCCGTGCGGGCCGACTCCCTGCACTACCGCTCCGACCTGCTGCTGAACAGCAGCATTCTGCTGGCCCTGTTGCTGGCACGTTTTGGCTGGCCACAACTGGATGCGCTGTTCGGCCTGGGCATCGCCTTGTACATCCTCTGGAGCGCGTTGCAGATTGCCCGCGAAAGTACGGCGATCCTGATGGACAAGGAATTGCCGGGCGATGTCGGCGAAGGCATGGCCGCGCTGGTGCTGGCCATTCCCGGCGTGAAAGGCGTGCATGACCTGCGTACGCGGGTGTCGGGCAACCAATGGTTCGTGCAATTGCACCTTGAGCTTCCGGGGCAGTTGCCGCTGCATGAAGCGCATGGGTTGTGCGTTCAGGCATCAAAGGTGATCCGCCAGCGTTATCCACAGGCGGATGTGATGGTGCACGCAGACCCTGTGTAAACCTGCAAGGGCCCTATCGCTGGCAAGCCAGCTCCCACAGGTATTGCGCATGCCTTCAGGCCGGTGGAGTCCCTGTGGGAGCTAGCTTGCCAGCGATAGGGCCCTTGCAGGCAAAACACCCGGCTCAGTTGATGCTGTAGCCTCGGCCATTGAAGCAGGCGCCCAGCGCCCGCTGGTAAAGGCTGAGCACATTGGCCGGCGGCGCATAGGTCGCCGTCGCCGGGTCGAAGCCCGACTGGCTCACCGCCCAGCGGTGGCACTGGTAACGGTCTTGCTCCTGCTGTTCCTGTCCCTGGCCATTCATCGGGTACGCCACCACGTCATAGCCACCGTTCGAGGGTGCCACCGGTGCCGGTGCCGGCGCACCAACTGGCGGGTTGACCACCACGTACTCCTGGCTGTCCGCCAGGTACTGGTAATAAGTATCGGCCACCAGGAAGAACAGCGCCCCGCCCAGCCACACTTCCCGGGCATACGGTGGCAAGTAGTTGACCCGCACGCCGTAAGGCGGCGTCACCACGATGTAGCTGCCACCGTGCGGGCGGTACCAGTAGCCACCGGAGTAGAAGTAATCCGCGCCACGGTAAGGCACTTTCCAGTAGCGGTCAGGAAAATGGTCCACCGTATGCCCGGGACGATACTGCGGCCCAGGCCCCCAGCCATTGCCATGGCCATCCGGGCGCCCCTGCCAGCGGTCATCACCGTGGCGTCGAGGTATGTCCTGGTAATACCCCTGGCGTGGCGCCTGGGTCTGGCGCACTTCGTCGCGCGAGTTGAGCGTGCGGCCCGGCCCGCCCTCACCTTGCACCTGCTGACCGTGTTCACCGTGCCCCTCACCCGGCCCTTCGGCCAGCGCCCCCAGGCTGATGCTCAAACTCAGCAAACCAACACCTGCCAACTGCCAGATGCGCGACTTCATGGTGTTCCTCTCGGTAGACAATTCGGCAACTACAGCCAGTCTACCGCGCCCGCCACACAGGCCAATTAAATTTCCAGACAGAAAAAAGGGAGGCCGCAGGGCCTCCCTTCAGGAATTGTCGTCCGTGCTCGGCACTTGTGGCGCCGGCTCACCTCACACCGTCTTCTGGAGGGTGTGTAGCCCGGGGGCCTGCAGATCCTGTTGGATGGCTGGCCGCGACCGCCCGCCTAGAGCGCGTCGCCGTGGACTGATGTCCGGGCAGTGATTCTGTTGATAAAGATACCGGACAGGTTGCAGCACAGGATTGCGAAGATTGCTCGAATAAATAGCACTTGCGCAATTTTTCACCCTGGATTGATAATTCGAAGCAACACGAACAGAAAAGGCCAACTTCCATGAGCAAACTTGATCGCTACGACCTGAGCATCCTCGCCGAATTGCAGCGCGATGCGCGCATTTCCAACCAGGAACTGGCCGAACGCATCGGCCTGTCGCCTTCGCCGTGCTCGCGTCGGGTCAAGCAACTGGAAGACGACGGCTACATCTCGCGCCAGGTGGCCCTGCTCGACCGCAAGAAGCTGGGCCTGAGCCTGACCGCCTACGTGCTGATCGGCATGGACCGCCACACCCCGGAACGCTTCGAAACCTTCGAGGCGGCCATCCGCAACCTGCCGCAGGTGCTTGAATGCAGCCTGGTCACCGGCATGGATGCCGATTACCAGCTTAAAGTGGTGGTACCCGACATGGACCACTACCAGAAACTGCTGCTAGGCAGCCTGACCCGTATCGAAGGCGTCACCAGCGTGCGCTCGAGCTTCGTGCTCAACCAGGTGCTGGCCAGTACCGAGATGCCATTGACCCACCTGCGTTAAATGCCCACGGCAGCCGGCGTATAATCGGCTGCTCAGCCTGCCTGGAGAACACCGATGGATCCCGCCGTATTCGAAGAGTGGATGATGATCATCCTGGTCACCGTGTTGATCGGTTTCATGGGCTTCATCGTCTGGGACCTGGCAAAAAAGTCCAAGGCCGGGAAGTTTGGTACGTTGATCCTGTTCTTCGTGCTGGGGCTGGGGGTGCTGGCCTTTATCATCAAGAGCGTGGTGGTGGGGTTTCTCGAAGGGGTGTAAAAATTTCAGGGCCATTCGCGGGCACGCCCGCTCCCACAGGTTTGGCGCTGCCTTCAAGTACTGCGCCGTCCCTGTGGGAGCGGGCGTGCCCGCGAATGGCCCCTGAACTGGACTAAAGCTTGGCAGGAACTTCGCGCCAGCAACCCTGCTCCAGCCCATCCAGCGCCCAATCTCCAATCCGCACCCGCACCAGGCGCAAGGTCGGCAACCCCACCGCCGCCGTCATCCGCCGTACCTGGCGGTTACGCCCTTCCCGAATCACCAACTCCAGCCAACAGGTCGGCACACTCTTGCGAAAGCGCACCGGTGGGTTGCGTGGCCACAGTTCAGGCTCATCCAGCCGCCGTGCCTCTGCCGGCAACGTCGGCCCGTCGTTCAGCTCCACGCCATCGCGCAAGCGCTGGATCTGCTCGTCGCTCGGTTCGCCCTCCACCTGTACCCAGTAAGTCTTGGCCAGCTTGTGCTTCGGGTCGGCAATACGCGCCTGCAACCCGCCATCGTTGGTCAACAGCAAAAGCCCTTCGCTGTCACGATCCAGCCGCCCCGCCGGATACACGCCCGGGATGTCGATGAAGTCCTTGAGCGTCGCCCGCCCCTCGCCGTCGCTGAACTGCGTCAGCACGTCGAACGGTTTGTTGAACAGGATCAGGCGCGGCTCGGCCGGCGGCGCCTTGGCCTGGCGACGTGGGCCGGCGGCAGGCCGCGCCTGGGGGCGGCGCGGCTTGTTACGGGGTGGCAGTGACATGGATCCTCAGCGGAACGGCGGCTCATCGAAGCTGCGCAGTTTACGCGAGTGCAGCGAGTTGAGCTCGGTGCGCAGCAGGTCGAGGGCAGCAATGCCGATCTTCAGGTGCTGGCTGACTGCCCGGTTGTAGAAGGCGTTGGCCGAACCCGGCAGCTTGATCTCGCTGTGCAGCGGCTTGTCGGACACACACAGCAAGGTGCCGTACGGCACGCGCAGACGATAACCCTGGGCGGCAATGGTGCCGCTTTCCATGTCCACCGCCACCGCACGCGACAGGTTGATGAGCGGGCGCTCCTGCGCCCAGCGCAACTCCCAGTTACGGTCGTCGTAAGTCAGCACGGTGCCCGTGCGCAGGCGCTTTTTCAGCTGTTCGCCACGCTCACCGGTAACCTGGGCTGCGGCTTCCTGCAACGCTAGCTGCACTTCGGCCAGGGCCGGAATCGGGATATTCGGCGGTACCACCCGATCCAGAATCCCGTCACGGCGCATGTAGGCATGCGCCAGCACGTAATCGCCGATGGTTTGCGACTGCCGCAGGCCGCCGCAGTGGCCGATCATCAGCCAGCAGTGGGGGCGCAACACAGCCAGGTGGTCGGTGATGTTCTTGGCGTTGGACGGGCCGACACCGATGTTGACCAAGGTGATGCCATCGCCATCGGCGGCGATCAGGTGGTAGGCCGGCATCTGGTAGCGGTGCCAGATCACACTGGCTACCAAAGCCTGGGTCTCACCGTGGTCCATGCCCTTTTCGATCACCACGTTGCCCGGCAGCACCATGCGCACAAAGCGCGGGTCGTCACGCAGTTGCTCCAGGCCGTGGCTGATGAACTGGTCGACATAGCGGTGGTAGTTGGTCAGCAGGATCCACGGCTGCACATGGCGCCAGTCGCTGCCGGTGTAGTGCACCAGGCGGCGCAGCGAGAAATCCACGCGCGCGGCATCGAACAGCGCCAATGGCAGGATTTCCGCACGGTCCCAGTCGTACAGGCCATCGGCAATGTTGTCGGTAGCGGCCGACAGGTCGGTGCTGGGGAACACCCGCGCCAGTTGCGCGGCGGTGATGCCGCTGCCGGCCAGTTCGTCGCCCTGGTCGACCACGTACGGGTAAGGAATGTTCTGCTCGCTGACGCCGACCTCTACCGTGACGGTGTAGTCGTGCATCAAGGGGCGCAGCTGTTCCAGCAGGTAGCTGCGGAACGCGGCAGGCTGGGTGACGGTGACGCTGTAGGTGCCGGCCACCTGGACCTTGGCGTAGGCCCGCGTGGTGGCGGCGACTTCACCGTGGCTGTAGTAGGTCAGGCGCAGTGCCGGGTAGCGGAACAGGTCGCGCTCGTCGGCGTCTGGCTCGGTACGGTCCTTCAGGTAACGCTTGAGGGCCTGGCTAAGGGCCCCGGTGGCCTGATCATGCAGGGCCGCCAGACGGTCGACGGCCTGTTCGGGGGTATCAACGACTACAAAAGCGTGGCTCACACTGTGCTTCCTGTCTGGACATGCATGTGAACCATCTTGCCTGCCTTCTGGGCTAAATACATCCCCATTGATCGGTGTTGGGTTCATTCGCGGGCGCGCCCGCTCCCACAGGTACGGCGCTGGCCTGGAAATCTGTGAAGGTCCTGTGGGAGCGGGCATGCCCGCGAAGAAACCAACTCAATTCGTCCAGGCTGGCGTCGCCCTCGCCACCAGGGCCTGCACATCGATACCACGCGGCAGTGCACCGTAAACCCGGCCACCACCCGCCAACCGGCTGCCAATAAACGCATCACTGACCACTGCATTCCCCGCCTCCAGCAACAGCTTGGCCTGCAATGCCAAGGCAATATCCTCGGTCAACTGCCGCGCCCGGTACTGCATGTCGCCGGTATCGGCAAACGCCCCCTTGAGGTTGCCGATGTGCGCCGCCAGGCGCGGGTCACCGTGGCCATCGCCCAGTTCGGCAAACAACGCATCCAGTACCCCCGGTTCCTTGGACAAGGCTCGCAGCACATCCAGGCACTGCACATTGCCCGAGCCTTCCCAGGTCGAGTTGACCGGTGCTTCGCGGTACAGCCGCGGCAGAATGCTGTCTTCCACATAGCCCGCACCGCCCAGGCACTCGGCGGCCTCGTTGATCATGGCCGGCGCGCGTTTGCAGATCCAGTACTTGCCCACCGCGGTGACCAACCGGGCGAAATGCGCCTGCTGCGGGTCATCCAGTTGCTCCAGCGCCTGGCCCATGCGCAGGCTCAAGGCCAACGCGGCCTCGCTTTCCAATGCCAGATCAGCCAGCACGTTCTGCATCAGCGGCTGTTGGTTAAGCACCCGGCCACCGACCTTGCGGTGCGCGCAGTGGTGAGCAGCCTGGGTCAGTGCCTGGCGCATCAGGGCGCTGGAGCCGACCATGCAGTCGAAGCGGGTCATGGCCACCATTTCGATGATGGTCGGCACACCGCGCCCTTCTTCGCCGATCATCCATGCCAGCGCGCCACGGAACTCGACTTCGCTGGAGGCGTTGGAGCTGTTGCCCAGCTTGTTCTTCAGGCGCTGGATATAGAACTGGTTGCGGTTGTCGTCCGGGCGATGGCGCGGCAGCAGGAAGCAGCTCAGGCCCTTTTCGGTTTGCGCCAGTGTCAGGAAGGCGTCGCACATGGGCGCCGAGCAGAACCACTTGTGGCCGACCAGCTCGTAGGGCTGGCCCGGCCCCGGCGCACCGACCGGGTAGGCCCGGGTGGTGTTGGCGCGCACATCGGTGCCGCCCTGCTTTTCGGTCATGGCCATGCCCAGGGTGACCCCGGCCTTGTGCCGGTCGCCGACGTTGCGCGGGTCGTACTCGCAGGCGAGGATCTTCGGCAGCCAGTATTCAGCCAGCTCGGGTTGCAGGCGCAGGGCTGGCACGGCGGCGAAGGTCATGGTCAGCGGGCAGCCGGTACCGGCCTCGGCCTGGCTGTGCAGGTAAGTCATCGAAGCCCGCGCCACATGGGCGCCGGGGCGGGGTTCGGCCCATGGCAGCGACGGCAGGCCGTGCTCGACGGCGGTGCGCATCAGTTCGTGGTAGGCGGGGTGGAACTCGACCAGGTCGATGCGATGGCCATAGCGGTCATGGCTGCTGAATTCGGGTGTGTGCGCGTTGGCCAGGAAGCCTGCCTGCATCAACGGGCCACCAGCCAGGGCACCGTAGGCGTCGATCCGCGACTCGGCCCAGCCTGCGCCAAAGCGCCGGGACCACTCTTGCAATGGCAGGTCGAGGCGGTAGAGGTTGGCGCCGTCGAGCGGCGGTGGCTGGTTGGTGACTTCGTGGGTTTCAGCGTACTGGTGCAGGTTCATCGGGGGCTCCTGGATCCGGGTAGGCTTGAGAGACCCAGTGAAGCACTGCTTGCGGGGGAGTCAAAGGGGCATTCGTGACTAAAGGTGTGGTGGTGGGGGCATGGGTTGAGGTGGTGTGGGGGGTGATAGGTGCATGTCTTGAGTGGGCATCAGGGCTGAAAGGTGTTCGCCACAACACATTCAGCGCCTGTGAGATCGAGCGCCGCCCGCGCGGCGCTTCGCGGGACAAGCCCGCTCCCACATTTGTTGCAACGTGCCGAACCTGTCAGGCCATGGTTGTCAGCCTGGTTGCGCTGACTGGATTTCTCGACTGGCGCATCTGCAGTCCCACCTGTCTCGAGACATGCACCAAGGCGGACAACGCCTCTCCCACAGGCATGGCCACGTTGCAACAAATGTGGGAGCGGGCTTGTCCCGCGATGCGCCGCGCGGGCGGCGCTCGATCTCACAGGCGCTGCATCTGTCATGGCAAGCACCTGCCAGCCCTCTCCCGGTCTCCCGCCTTACTTCCCGGCAGTCAACGCGTTATAGCTGGTCATCAGATTCCGATAATCCGGAATATGGTTCGAGCACAGCGCCGCCAGCCCTTCAACATCGTTGCGCCAGTCACGGTGCAACTCACAGGCCACGCCAAACCAGGTCATCATCTGCGCCCCTGCCTGGCTCATGCGGTCATGCGCCGCATCGCGGGTCATTTCATTGAAGGTGCCAGAAGCATCGGTCACCACGAACACATCAAACTCTTCTTCCAAAGCCGACAACGCCGGGAACGCCACGCAAACCTCAGTCACCACACCGGCGATGATCAGCTGCTTCTTGCCAGTGGCCTTCACCGCCTTCACGAAGTCTTCGTTATCCCAGGCATTGATCTGGCCAGGGCGAGCGATGTACGGCGCATCCGGGAACAGTTCTTTCAGTTCCGGCACCAGCGGGCCATTGGGGCCTTGCTCGAAGCTGGTGGTGAGAATGGTCGGCAGGTTGAAGAACTTGGCCAGATCAGCCAAGGCCAGCACGTTGTTCTTGAACTTGTCCGGCTCGATGTCACGCACCAGCGACAGCAGGCCAGCCTGGTGGTCGACCAGCAGTACGGCGGCGTCGTCTTTGTTCAGGCGGTTGTATTTGAAGTTGGTCATGGTCTGTGCTCCTAAGGGTTTTGATCTTTTCAGTAAGTTGGGTGTTTCGCGTTGATGGGAGAAGATTAAAACCATCACCTTTGGAGCGGTAGATAGCGGTTTTTGGCTTTAGCGTTCTGTTTTGTGAACGATGGATTGGCGCTGGATTTGCTGGCCTCTTCGCGGGCACGCCCGCTCCCACAGGAGTTGTGCACAACTTGGAAAATGCGCGATCCCTGTGGGAGCGGGCATGCTCGCGGGCGCTGCGGCAGTGGATGCCCTCGGCGATGCGGAACAGTGGATGGATTTGGCCTTCGCCTTGGAAGAAGTAGGTAACACCGGGGGTGGAGTTGCCAGTGCAGAGGTGTAGGAAGAGTCTGGTGATGGTGTAGCCGTTGAGTCCATAGGGGCCGCTTTGCGGCCCTTCGCGGGCGCGCCCGCTCCCACAGATATCGCGCGTTGCCTGGTTGAACACTAAACCTGTGGGAGCGGGCGTGCCCGCGAAGGGCTGTAAAGCAGCCCCGTTTCAGACTACAGCGACCGCCGCGTCTGCAGGCTACTCACCGGTATCTGCACCTGCGAAACCGCCATGTTCAAACTCAATTCAAACCGGCTCCCCAGCCCCCGCGTCGACTCATGCGCCAACCGCGCGCCCAGCAACTCGCCCATCTGCCGGCAAATCGACAACCCGATCCCCAACCCGCCATAACGCCGGGTCATCGAGCCATCTACCTGGAAGAACCGCTGGTACAAGGTCGATTGCTCCAGGTCATCAAAGCCGATCCCGCTGTCACTCACCGTAAAGGTCAATGCCAGGTCGTGCGGCCCTACCCGGCGCCCGCGCACCTGGATCATCACCCCGCCCTGGTGGGTGAACTTGAGCCCGTTGTCCACCAGGCAGCCCAGGCAGCGCGCCAGCTTCTGCGCATCACCCACCAACGCGTCGGGCAGATCCGCCGGCATATCCAGGCTCAGGTACAACCCCTTGCCCAAAGCCTGCCCGGCATACCCCGCACGCAGGCTCTGCAACAGCGTGCGCAGGCTGAACGGCGCAGGCTGCGCTCTCAGGCGCCCCGCTTGCAGCTCGGACAAGGTCAGAATCGCATCAACCATGTCCATCATGCCCTGCGCCGACCCCACCGCCGTACGGTGGTACTGGGCCATCTCGCCTTCCATCGGCAGTGTATGCATCAGCTCCAGCGACCCGATCACCCCATTCATTGGCGTGCGCAGCTCGTGGGTCACACTGGCCAGGAACTCGTCCTTCAGCCGGTTGCTCCTGGCCAGCTGCAGGTTCAACTGCTCCAGCGTACGCCCCGTCTCACGCAACGTCCGCGCCTGCTGCTCGCGCAGGCTGTTGATGCGGTCGGCCAGCGCCAACGACAGCAATGCCACCTCCAGCGCTGAACCCAACTGGCTGGCATACATGGTGATGAACACGTTCGGCAGATAGCCCAGCACCATCAGCGTGTTGACCAGCCCACCAAGCAGGAAGGCCGTCCAGGCAATGATGAACCAGCGCGCCACGCGCAAGCCACGCCACCAGGCGTACAACCCGGCGCCGAAAATGCTCACGGTAAACAGCAGTGCCAGCAGCGTGGCCATGCGCAGGGCCACACCGTAGGCCATGCTCACCGCCAGCACCATGACCACCGCGCCCCCCAGCATCAACAGCTGCAGAAGCCGGTCAAAGCCACGGCTGATGCTGCCCAGCTGCAGGAAGTGGCGGGCAAACTGGCAGCCAAACAGGCCGGCCGCACCAATGAACAGTGGCGTCGAGGCATTCGCCCACCACGGGCTGTCGGGCCAGAAGTAGGCCACGCCGGCACCGTTTACCGACACCTGGTAGAAGCCGAACGACGCGATATAGAGGATGTAGTAGAGGTAACTGACATCGCGCACGCTCAGGTAGATGAACAGGTTGTACACCAGCATCACCAGCAACACGCCGTAGATCATCCCCAACACATACAGGCGCGTTGGCTGCTCTTCCATATAGGCCTCGGGGGACCACAACGCCAGCGGCGCCTGCACCGAGCCTTGGCTATGCAGGCGCAGGTAGGCGGTGGTCACCTGGCCTGGGGGCAACAGCAAGTTGAACAAGTAGTTGTTCTGCCGGATCTGCCTGCTGTTGTAGGGCAAGGCATCGCCGGTGCGCTGCGCCAGGCGGTACACACCCGAGCTGTCGGGTAGATACAGCTCCAGGTGGTCCAGCGGCGGGTAGGCCAGCTCCAGCAGCCATTGCCGTGGCGCGGCGCCGGGCGGTGCAACGGGGCGCAGTTCGACCTTGAGCCAGAACACCGAGGTGGAGTAACCGGCGTTCAGCACGTCTTCATGGTGGGGGCGAAAATGTTTGGCGAACCCAGGGGCGCTGACCTGGGCGATGCTGGCACTGCCGTCGAGGTCTTCATAAACCTGCATGACCTTGCCCAACGGAAGATGCCGGGAGGCGTCGTCGAAATCGACCGCTCCGGCCAGCACGGGCAACAAGCCCAGAAGCACAATCAGCAAATAGCGCATACAGCCCCAGCATGGCCTGTCTGGTCGCGTCGCGTTTGCCTCCCATCCGTTTGAGACGACGTAATCCAGCAGCACCCGTTTGTCGAGTTATCCGAGCACTCTAGCATAGCTTCGCAACCTGGCAATCGGCCATATCAAAAACCAAAGAAAAGGCTCTAAATCAATGCTTTCAGAACAACATAAAGCCACAAGCTGACCGATCGATCAGCAAAACTCGTTTGTAGGACGATCCGCCCAAACAGGTTTGGTGGTAAGCTCGCCGACCATGAATACCTACAGCTCCCGCCCCGTTGTCCTCTGTCTCTCCGGCCACGACCCAAGTGGCGGCGCCGGCTTGCAGGCAGATATCGAAGCCCTGATCGCCCAAGGCTGTCACGCCGCGCCCGCCGTGACCGCCCTGACCGTGCAGGATACCGTCAACGTTTCCGACTTCCGCGTGCTCGATCGCGAGTGGGTACTGGCCCAGGCCAATGCCGTGCTGGCCGACTCCACGGTGGCCGCGGTCAAGCTGGGCATGCTCGGTTCGATCGAAATGGTCGACACCGTCGCCGAACTGCTGGCCGCCCACCCGCACCTGCCGCTGGTCTGCGACCCGGTACTGCGTGCCGGTGGTGGTGGCCGCCTGGGCAAGGACGAAGTGGGCTACGCCATGCGCGAACGCCTGTTGCCGCTGGCGACCATCGCCACGCCGAACCTGCCCGAGGCGCGCATCCTCGCCGAACTGCCCGAAGGCACTGCCGACGAGTGTGCGGAGAAACTGTTGCCGTTCTGTAGACACCTGCTGATTACCGGCGGTCACGGCGACGAAGACGAAATCCACAACCGCCTGTATACCCAGGACGGCCAGCGCCACACCTGGACCTGCCAACGCCTGCCGGGCAGCTACCACGGCTCGGGCTGCACCCTGGCCAGCGCCCTGGCCGGCCGCCTTGCCCTTGGCGAGCAGCTGGAAAGCGCCGTGCGCAGCGCCCTGGAATACACCTGGCGCACCCTGCGTGACGCCGAGCAGCTGGGCAAAGGCCAGTTCGTGCCGCGCCGCCTGCCCCTGGACTTCTGCTCCTGATACGAGGCCTTCAATGAAGCTACGCGGTCTGTACGCCATCACCGACAGCCAGCTGCTCGCTGGCCGGTTCCTGTCCCATGTCGAAGCGGCGCTGGAAGGCGGTGTGTGCCTGCTGCAGTACCGTGACAAAAGCGACGACGCGGCGCGCCGCCTGCGCGAAGCCGAAGGGCTGATGAAGCTCTGCGAGCGCTACGGCACGCAGCTGCTGATCAACGACGACGCCGAGCTGGCCGCGCGCCTGGGCGTTGGCGTGCACCTGGGCCAGACCGACGGCCCGTTGACCCCGGCCCGCGCCCTGCTTGGCCGCCAGGCGATCATCGGTTCCACCTGCCACGCCAGCCTCGAGCTGGCCGCCCAGGCCGCCAGCGAAGGCGCCAGCTACGTCGCCTTTGGCCGCTTCTTCAATTCCGTCACCAAGCCGGGTGCGCCCGCTGCCAACGTCGAACTGCTGGAGCAGGCACGCACTCAGGTTAAACTGCCGATCGCGGTGATCGGCGGCATCACCCTCGACAACGCCGCCCCGCTGGTCGCCCATGGCGCCGACCTGTTGGCGGTGATCCACGGCCTGTTCGGTGCCGACAGCACGCAGGAAGTCACCCGCCGCGCCCGCGCCTTCAACGCCTTGTTCGCATCCTGATTTCGAGAGAGCCTTTCATGTCCCGTTCCGAAGACCTGTTCGCCAAAGCCCAAAAGCACATCCCAGGTGGCGTCAACTCGCCGGTGCGTGCCTTCAAGAGCGTTGGCGGCACGCCGCTGTTCTTCAAGCATGCCGAAGGCGCCTACGTTGTCGACGAGGACGACAAGCGCTACGTCGACTATGTTGGCTCCTGGGGCCCGATGATCCTCGGCCACGGCCACCCCGACGTACTGGACTCGGTACGCAGGCAGCTGGAGCACGGCCTGTCCTATGGCGCACCGACCGCCATGGAAACCGACATGGCCGACCTGGTCTGCTCGCTGGTGCCGTCCATGGAAATGGTACGCATGGTCAGCTCGGGCACCGAAGCCACCATGAGCGCCATCCGCCTGGCCCGTGGCTATACCGGCCGCGACGCCATCATCAAGTTCGAAGGCTGCTACCACGGCCACTCCGACAGCCTGCTGGTAAAAGCCGGTTCCGGCCTGCTGACCCAGGGCGTACCGAGCTCGGCCGGCGTGCCGGCAGACTTTGCCAAGCACACCCTGACCCTGCCGTTCAACGACATCGCCGCCGTCGAGAAAACCCTGGCCGACGTCGGCCAGACCGTGGCCTGCATCATCGTCGAGCCGGTGGCTGGCAACATGAACTGCGTGCCTCCGGCGCCAGGCTTCCTTGAAGGCCTGCGCGAGCAGTGCGACAAGCACGGCGTGGTGCTGATCTTCGACGAAGTGATGACCGGTTTTCGCGTTTCCCTGGGCGGCGCCCAGGGCCATTACGGCATCACGCCAGACCTGTCGACCTTCGGCAAGATCGTCGGCGGCGGCATGCCGGTCGGCTGCTTCGGCGGCAAGCGCGAGATCATGGGCTGCATCGCCCCGCTCGGCCCGGTCTACCAGGCCGGCACCCTGTCGGGCAACCCGCTGGCCATGGCCGCCGGCCTGACCACCCTGAAGCTGATCAGCCGCCCGGGCTTCCACGCCGAGCTGACCGACTACACCAGCCGCATGCTCGATGGCCTGCAGCAGCGCGCCGATGCCGCTGGCGTGCCGTTCGTCACCACCCAGGCCGGTGCCATGTTCGGCCTGTACTTCAGCGGTGCCGACGATATCGTCACCTTCGAAGACGTGATGGCCAGCGATGCCGAGCGCTTCAAGCGCTTCTTCCACCTGATGCTGGAGGGTGGCGTGTACCTGGCACCGAGCGCATTCGAGGCGGGCTTCACTTCCATCGCCCATGGCGACAAGGAACTGCAGATCACCCTGGATGCTGCTGAAAAGGCCTTTGCAGCCCTGAAGTAATGGTTAGCCTGTGCTGGCCCTTTCGCGGGCTCGCCCGCTCCCACAGTTCAAGCGCGTAACCTGTGGGAGCGGACAAGCCCGCGAAAGGGCCAGTACAGGCAACAATTATTCATGCACAATCAGCTGACTTCCCCAACCAAGCAGAAATTCGAGTAAAACTTTGTAAGGTTGGCGCTGCTTATCCCATAATGTGCCACCAGAGACATTGGCCGCAGCTTTGCAGAGGTAAGTCGATCCCCATGAACCGCACCGGCCGCGCCCTGACCCTGGGCTGCCTGTTGCTTCTTCAGCCCCTGCTGGCCTTGGCGGAGGGCGGTAACTCGTTGCTCATTCCAGCGACGGGCCGCTGCACCTTGAACGTCCAGCCAGAAGACCTGGCAAACGCCCTCAAGGCTTGCGAGCAGACGGCGACGAACGGGGATGCCCAGGCGCAATTCGAACTGGGCGAGTACTACTACACGCAAACGCCAAAAAACCTGAACAAGGCCCTGGACTGGTTCCAGAAGGCCTCACTGCAAGGCCAGGCCGACGCACAGTATCGCCTGGGCGCCATGTTCTTCCGCGGCGAAGGGGTCAAGGCCAACAACGTGCAGGCCTACATCCTGCTGAAGATGGCCGCCGTCAACGGTGCCGAAGATGCACTGGACATGGCCGACGAAGTGACCGAGCAAATGCCCCGCGACGAGCTGGAGCATGCCACCCAGGTGCTCGGCCAGATCTTCCGCAAGTACCTGCTGGAGCTGCAGAACGCCGAAGGGCGCACGCCGTTCTCGCCACTCCCCTGAGGCTTACTTTTCCGGCATCGGCATCGGGAACGGCATTACATTGCCGCCACCCTTGGCTTCGCTGATCTTGGCCGTGCCCAGGCGCTCCACCTCATCGATGCGCACGATCGAGTGCATCGGCACGAAACTGCGTACTACCCCCTCGAACTGGGTCTTGAGCTTTTCCTCGCTCGGGTCCACCACCAGTTGCGAGCGCTCGCCGAAGACGAACTCCTCGATTTCCAGAAACCCCCACAGGTCGCTCTGGTAGATCTGCTTGGCATACATCTCGAAGACCTGCCCCTGGTTGAGGAAGATCACTTTATAGATGGCAGGTTCGCGTTTGCTCATGTTCGGCGGGATAACACATGCGTAAGAAAAGGCAGGCATCATACCTGCACCGGCCCCTTCGCGGGCAAGCCCGCTCCCACAGGTATTGCACCCACCTTCAAACCGGTGCAGTACCTGTGGGAGCGGGCTTGCCCGCGAAGAGGCCAGAACAGGCACTACATACCTTGTGCCAACCCTTGATCGTTTCAGTGCTTTCGCCACTGCCATTCAAGGGTTATTCTTGAGTTCACCTCCATTGCCGTCGAGCGGCTAAAAACGACCTTGAACGCACCCATAGAACCCCATCGTTTCATCCTCGAGCCCTTCGAGGCCCACCGTTTCGCCAACTTGTGCGGACAGTTCGACGAGCACCTGCGCCTGATCGAACAGCGCCTGGCCATCGAAATCCGCAACCGCGGCAATCAGTTCGAACTGATCGGCGAACCCAAGACCACCTCCGCGGCCGAACAGCTGCTGCGCCGCCTCTACCGCGAGACCAAGGCTACCGACCTGTCGCCGGAGACCGTGCACCTGTACCTGCAGGAGTCGGCTGTCGAGAACATCGACAACCCGGCCGTCAACGAGGTCAGCGTGTCGCTGCGCACGCGCAAGGGCAACATCCGCCCGCGCGGGCTCAACCAGCAGCGCTACGTGAAGGAAATCCTGGCCAACGACATCAACTTCGGCATCGGCCCGGCCGGTACCGGCAAGACCTACCTCGCCGTGGCCTGCGCCGTGGACGCGCTGGAGCGCGAGCAAGTGCGCCGCATCCTGCTGGTGCGCCCGGCGGTCGAAGCGGGCGAAAAGCTCGGCTTCCTGCCCGGTGACCTGGCGCAGAAGATCGACCCGTACCTGCGCCCGCTGTACGACGCCCTGTACGAAATGCTCGGTTTCGAGCACGTCGCCAAACTGATCGAGCGCCAGGTAATCGAGATCGCCCCGCTGGCCTACATGCGTGGCCGCACCCTGAACAACAGCTTCATCATCCTTGACGAAAGCCAGAACACCACGCTGGAACAGATGAAGATGTTCCTAACCCGCATCGGCTTCGGCTCAACAGCGGTAATCACCGGCGACATCACCCAGGTCGACCTGCCACGGGGCACCAAGTCGGGCCTGGCACATGTCATCGAAGTGCTGAAGGACGTTCCGGGGATCAGTTTTACCCACTTCCAACCCAAAGATGTGGTTCGTCACCCACTGGTGCAGCGCATTGTCGAAGCCTATGACCGCTTCGAAGCCCGCCAGGCCAAGCCCGAGGCGCCCGGCAAAGATGCTTGAACTTGATATCCAAAGGGCCACGGACGCTGCCGCCCCGGATGACGCCGCCTTCCGCCGCTGGTGCGAACTGGCCCTGCGCCAGCGCAGCGCCGACTCGGAAATGACCATTCGCCTGGTCGACGAAACCGAAGGCCGTGAGCTGAACCACACCTACCGGCACAAGGACTACGCGACCAACGTGCTGTCGTTCCCGGCCGATGTGCCCGACGACCTGCTCGATATTCCGCTGCTGGGCGACCTGGTGATCTGCGTGTCCGTGGTCGAGCGCGAAGCTGCCGAACAAGGCAAGGCGCTCGAAGCCCACTGGGCCCACCTGGTCATCCACGGTTGCCTGCACCTGCTTGGCTACGACCACATCGATGATGAGGAAGCCGAGGAAATGGAAGGCCTGGAACGGGAATTGCTGGCAGAACTGGGTCACCCCGACCCGTATGCCGACGATGAAACCGACTCAATCACACACTGAAACACGAAGGATCACGAGAACCGCCATGAGCGAAGATCGATCGAGCAACGGGCAGAAGTCCTGGCTGGGTAAACTGACCCAGGCTTTTGCCCATGAGCCGAAAAACCGCCAGGAGCTCCTTGAGCTGCTGCGCGAAGCCCATCAGAACAAACTGCTGGACAGCGAAGCGCTGACCATTGTCGAAGGCGCCATTCAGGTCGCCGACCTGCAGGTTCGCGACATCATGGTGCCTCGTTCGCAGATGATCAGCATCAAGGCCAGCCAGTCGCCGCGCGAGTTCCTGCCAGCGGTGATCAACGCCGCCCACTCCCGCTACCCCGTGATCGGCGAAAGCCACGACGATGTGCTCGGCATCCTGCTCGCCAAAGACCTGTTGCCGCTGATCCTCAAGGAGAACGGCGACAGCTTCAACATCAAGGACCTGCTGCGCCCGGCCACCTTCGTGCCCGAGTCCAAGCGGCTGAACGTGCTGTTGCGCGAATTCCGCGCCAACCATAACCACATGGCCATCGTCATCGACGAATATGGCGGCGTGGCAGGCCTGGTGACCATCGAAGACGTGCTGGAGCAAATCGTCGGCGATATCGAGGACGAGCACGATGTCGAGGAAGACAGCTACATCAAGCCGCTGCCCAGCGGTGACTTCCTGGTCAAGGCGCTGACCCCGATCGAGAACTTCAACGAGTTCTTCGACAGCGAGTTCTCCGATGACGAGTTCGACACGGTTGGTGGCCTGGTGATGAGCGCTTTCGGCCACCTGCCCAAGCGCAACGAAACCACCGAGATCGGGGCTTACAAGTTCCGTATTCTCAATGCCGACAGCCGGCGGATACACTTGCTGCGCCTGACCCCGATCACCCGTTAAGGACAAACATGCGTTGGATCACCCGCCCCGGCTGGCCCGGTAACCTGCTGGCCCTGGCGGCCGGTGCTTCCACCCTCCTGGCCCTGGCGCCGTTCGACATCTGGCCGCTGGCGGTGTTGTCCATCGCCCTGCTCTACCTTGGCCTGCGCGAGCTCAACCCGCGCCAGGCCATGTGGCGTGGCTGGTGGTTCGGTTTCGGCCTGTATGGCGCCGGCACCTGGTGGATCTACGTCAGCATGAACACCTACGGCGGCGCCTCGCCATTGCTGGCGATCCTGCTGCTGTTGGCGTTCTTCGCCGCGCTGGCCTGGTTCTTTGCCCTGCCCACCTGGCTCTGGGCACGCTGGCTGCGGCGCAATGAAGCGCCACTGGCCGACGCCCTGTGCTTTGCCGCCCTGTGGCTGCTGCAAGAAGCCTTCCGCGGCTGGTTCCTTACCGGTTTCCCCTGGCTTTATTCCGGCTACAGCCAGCTGGACGGCCCACTGGCCGGCCTGGCACCGCTGGGCGGCGTGTGGCTGGTTTCCTTCGCCCTGGCGCTCACGGCTGCCCTGCTGTGCAACCTGCACCGCTTGCGCGCGCGCCCTTCGTTCCTGGCCGTGGGCTGCCTGCTGTTGCTGGCCCCGTGGGCGCTGGGCCTGGCGCTCAAGGGCCATGCCTGGACCAAGCCGGCGGGCGACCCGCTAAAGGTGGCGGCTATCCAGGGCAACGTCGAGCAGGACCTGAAATGGGACCCGGCGCACATCGACGCGCAACTGGCGCTGTACCGTGACCTGAGCTTCAGCTCCAGGCCGGTAGACCTGCTGATCTGGCCAGAAACCGCAGTACCGGTACTCAAGGACCAGGCCCAGGGCTATATCGACGTGATGGGCCGCTTCGCCGCCGAGCGGCATTCGGCACTGATCACCGGCGTACCGGTGCGCGAAGAGGTGCACCACCAACGCCGTTACTACAACGGCATCACGGTGACCGGTGAAGGCGATGGCACCTACCTCAAGCAGAAGCTCGTACCGTTCGGCGAGTACGTACCGTTGCAGGACATGCTGCGTGGCGCCATCGAGTTCTTCAACCTGCCCATGTCGGACTTCGCCCGCGGGCCGGAAGATCAGCCACTGCTGCAGGCCAAGGGTTACCAGATTGCGCCTTACATCTGCTACGAAGTGGTCTACCCCGAGTTCGCCGCAGGCCTGGCCGCACGCAGCGACCTGCTGCTGACCATCAGCAACGACACCTGGTTCGGCAAGTCGATCGGCCCGCTGCAGCACCTTCAGATGGCGCAAATGCGCGCACTCGAAGCCGGCCGCTGGATGATCCGCGCCACCAACAACGGCGTGACCGCGCTGATCGACCCGTTTGGCCGCATTACCACGCAGATTCCGCAGTTCCAGCAGGCGGTGCTGTATGGCGAGGTGGTGCCGATGCAGCAGCTGACGCCGTACCTGCAATGGCGGTCGTGGCCGCTGGCGATTGTCTGTGCGCTGCTGCTGGGTTGGGCGCTGCTGGCTGGGCGCATTGCCAAGACCGTCTGAGTTTCCCTGTACCGGCCTCTTCGCGGGCTCGCCCGCTCCCACCGGTATTGCGCACGCCTTCAGGGCTGCGATAACCCTGTGGGAGCGGGCAAGCCCGCGAAGAGGCCGGCACAGGCAGCACAAGGTTCAGTAGAAAACCCGATACCCCACCAACCCCACCACCTCATTGAACAGCTGCCCGCTCTGCCACATCGCCCGGCTCTCTGGCAGCAACCCACCAAACGGCCGAGCATGATCGCGCCCCAGGAACCCCACCGGCGCCGGCACCACCTCGAACCCGGCCTGCTCGAAGCTCCAGCGCGAGCGCTGCATGTGCCAGGCCTGGGTCACCACCACCACACGGCGAATGCCCAACGGCTGCAACACCTTGGCTGTTAGCTGGGCGTTCTCCCAGGTCGTGCGGCTGGCCTCTTCGCGCCACTTCACTTCGACCGAAAAATCCTCATGCAGACGATCAGCCATCAACCGCGCCTCACTCGGCGGCGTACCGTAGTGCAACCCACCACTGGTCAGCACCGGAAGGCCTGACGCCTTGGCCAGCTGCGCAGCAAAACGCATGCGTTCCAAAGCCGTGGCCGTGGGCTGGTCGCTACCACCCCAGGCCGGGTCGCCACGTTCGCGGCCTGCGCCCAGCACCACAATGGCATCCGCCCGCTTCGCAAGGTCGGCCCAGTCACCTACCGCCAACGGTGGCTCGCTTTCCAGTACATGGGCGGTTTGCTGCACCACCAGCGGCAGGCTCATCAGCCACAGGCCACCAAGCCCCACGGCAAAGCACAGCGCCGCCAGCCGTGGCCGCCGCGCACGCAGCCACCAGGCCACGAGCAGCAGCAGGAACAGGATGCCCGGCGGCATCAGCCATTGTTTGATGAAAAATCGGATCGGCATCGGCCACACCTCCTTGGCAGGCGTGCAGCCTAGAAGGATCGGCGCCGGTCAACAAGGGTGCGAGCGGCGCCGATCGTGAGTTGTGTGTTGTCGAAGAACCGGCGCACTGGCCCGCGCCTGGCGTCCTGAACGGCTAGCGATGTGGCAGCGTCCTGGACCTCGCCGGACTGGCGGGGCGCTTCTTGTCCTTGAGCCAGATGATCTTGGCCGATGTCGGCTCCGCTTGTGGGTAACTGCCGACAGAACCAATGTGGCGCTCCGGGAGGGATTCCAGGTAGGCCTTGATCACTTCGAACTCTGCGTGGCTCAGGCCACGCAACTCCAGCTCGGCTGGCATCTCGTCGCGCAATCGTACCGAGGTCCTGGCCACTTCCAGTGCCAGGCCAAGCCGGTCGATCAGGCGCTCGTAAAGCTCCGGTTTCATAGCGGGTAGCTGCGTCTCTCCCATCCGTCACCTCAATTGAAGATAAAGAATATCTCCCCCCACACCTGAGCTTAGCGGCGCCTTGAAAAGCAGCCGGGCGCTGCGACCAGCGGCCATTCGCAACGAAGGTTTCCCACGATGCGCGGCGCTGCTGTATGCTACGGCGTTCACTCTGAACGACACCGGAGTGCCGGACGCAGCGAGGTTCCGCTGCCTGGAACAAGGTCTCTTCTCTCTCAGCCAAAAGTAGCCATGCACGAACAATACACGCCCCGTGATATCGAAGCCGCCGCCCAGAAGTTCTGGGACGAGCAACAATCGTTCGCTGTTACCGAACAGCCAGGCAAAGACACCTACTATTGCCTATCGATGTTCCCGTACCCGAGCGGCAAGCTACACATGGGCCACGTTCGCAACTACACCATCGGCGACGTGATTGCCCGTTACCAGCGCATGCTGGGCAAGAACGTCCTGCAGCCGATGGGCTGGGACGCTTTCGGCATGCCCGCAGAAAACGCGGCGATGAAAAACAACGTCGCCCCGGCCAAGTGGACGTACGAAAACATCGACTACATGAAGACCCAGCTCAAGAGCCTGGGCCTGGCCATCGACTGGGCACGTGAAGTCACCACCTGCAAGCCCGACTACTACCGTTGGGAGCAGTGGCTGTTCACCCGCCTGTTCGAGAAAGGCATCATCTACCGCAAGAACGGTACCGTGAACTGGGACCCGGCGGACCAGACCGTACTGGCCAACGAGCAGGTCATCGACGGCCGCGGCTGGCGTTCGGGCGCGCTGATCGAAAAGCGCGAAATCCCGATGTACTACTTCCGCATCACCGACTACGCCGACGAGCTGCTGGAAAGCCTCGACGAGCTGCCGGGCTGGCCTGAACAGGTCAAGACCATGCAGCGCAACTGGATCGGCAAGTCGCGCGGCATGGAAGTACAGTTCCCGTACGACCAGGCCAGCATCGGCCATGAAGGCACCCTCAAGGTCTTCACCACCCGCCCCGACACGCTGATGGGCGCGACCTACGTCGCCGTTGCCGCCGAGCACCCGCTGGCGACCCAGGCAGCCCAGGGTAACCCGGCGCTGCAGGCGTTCATCGACGAGTGCAAGAGCGGCAGCGTCGCCGAAGCCGACATGGCCACCCAGGAGAAGAAGGGCATGGCCACTTCCCTGCTGGTAGAGCACCCGCTGACCGGTGAGAAGCTGCCGGTATGGGTCGCCAACTACGTGCTGATGCACTACGGCGACGGCGCCGTGATGGCCGTGCCGGCCCACGACGAGCGTGACTTCGAGTTCGCCCACAAGTACAAACTGCCGGTCAAGGCCGTGGTGCGCACCAGCGCTGGCGACGAAGTCGGCAGCGAATGGCAGGCCGCCTATGGCGAGCACGGCCAGCTGATCAACTCCGCCGAGTTCGACGGCCTGGACTTTGCCGGCGCCTTCGACGCCATCGAAGCGGCCCTGATCCGCAAGGAACTGGGCAAGTCGCGTACCCAGTTCCGCCTGCGTGACTGGGGTATCAGCCGCCAACGCTACTGGGGCTGCCCGATCCCGATCATCCACTGCCCGTCCTGCGGCGACGTACCGGTGCCGGAAGACCAGCTGCCGGTCACCCTGCCAGAGAACGTGGTGCCGGACGGCGCCGGTTCGCCACTGGCGCGGATGCCCGAGTTCTATGAGTGCACCTGCCCGAAATGCGGCACCGCTGCCAAGCGCGAAACCGACACCATGGACACGTTCGTCGAGTCGTCCTGGTACTTCGCCCGCTACGCCTCGCCGAACTACGACAAGGGCCTGGTAGACCCGAAAGCCGCCAACCACTGGCTGCCGGTCGACCAGTACATCGGTGGTATCGAGCACGCGATCCTGCACCTGCTGTACGCGCGCTTCTTCCACAAGCTGATGCGCGACGAAGGCCTGGTCACCTCCAACGAGCCATTCAAGAACCTGCTGACCCAGGGCATGGTGGTCGCCGAAACCTACTACCGTGTGGCCAGCAACGGCGGCAAGGACTGGTTCAACCCGGCCGATGTCGAAATCGAGCGCGATGCCAAGGCCAAGATCATTGGCGCCCGCCTGAAGACCGATGGCCTGCCGGTGGAAATCGGCGGCACCGAGAAGATGTCGAAGTCGAAGAACAACGGCGTCGACCCGCAGTCGATGATCGAAGCCTACGGCGCCGACACGTGCCGCCTGTTCATGATGTTCGCCTCGCCGCCCGACATGAGCCTGGAATGGTCCGACTCCGGCGTCGAAGGTGCCAGCCGCTTCCTGCGCCGTGTCTGGCGCCTGGCCCAGGCGCACGTCAGCCAAGGCCTGCCTGGCAAGCTGGATGTTGCCACCCTGGACGACGCGCAAAAGGTCATCCGCCGCGCCATCCACGCTGCCATCAAGCAGGCCAGCACCGACGTGGGCCAGTTCCACAAGTTCAACACCGCCATTGCCCAGGTGATGACCGTGATGAACGTGCTGGAAAAGGCCCCGCAGGCCAGCGAACAGGACCGCGCCCTGCTGCAGGAAGGCCTTGAAGCCGTGACCCTGCTGCTGGCGCCGATCACCCCGCACATCTCCCACGAGCTGTGGCAGCAGCTGGGCCACGCAGGCTCGGTAATCGATGCCGCCTGGCCAAGCGTCGACGAACAAGCGCTGGTGCAGGACACCATCACCCTGGTGGTCCAGGTCAACGGTAAACTGCGCGGCCAGGTCGAGATGCCTGCCACGGCCAGTCGCGAAGAAGTCGAAGCCGCCGCCCGCAGCAACGAAAATGTCCTGCGCTTCATCGATGGCCTGACCATCCGCAAGGTCATCGTGGTACCGGGCAAGCTGGTCAACATCGTCGCCAACTGATGGCAGCGCCCGCTCGCAGTCACTGCGGGCGGGCGTAACAGGCCCACAAGGGAGCAACAACATGATCAAACGCAATTTGCTGGTAATTGGCCTGGCGGTCATGCTCAGCGCCTGCGGTTTCCAGCTGCGCGGCACCGGCTCTACCGAGCTGAGCGTGAAGGAAATGGACGTCAGCGCACGCAACGCCTACGGCCCGACCGTGGTCGAGCTGCGCAAAGTATTGGAGCGTAGCGGTGTCAACGTACACGCCGGCGCCCCCTACCGCCTGGTGCTGACCAACGAGCAGGAAAACGAACGTTCGGCCACCTACAGCAGCGGCAACCGTACTGCCGAGTACGAGCTGACCAGCGTGCTGAACTACAGCATCCAGGGCCTGAACAACCTGGAACTGATGAGCGACAAGCTGGAAGTGCGCAAGATCTATGTGCGTGACGGCTCGAACATCACCGGGTCCGAGCAGGAAGCCAACCGCGCCCGTGAAGAAATGCGCCGTGACCTGGTAAACGCCATGGTCGTGCGCCTGCAAATGCTGACCCCGACCCAGCTGGACGAGCTGCAGCGCAAAGCCGACGAGCGTGCCCAGGCCGAAGCCGCCGCGCTGGAGGCTGCCCGTCGCCAGCAGGCCGAAACGCCTCAGCAGTCGCCGCTGGAAGTACCGGGCAACTAAGCCCGCGTGGGGCACCTTCGGGTGCCCCGCCTGTTTCCCATGAAACTCGCCCCCGCCCAACTCAACAAGCACCTGCAAGGCGCCCTGGCACCGGTCTACGTGGTCAGCGGCGACGATCCGCTGCTGTGCCAGGAAGCCGCCGACGCCATCCGTAATGCCGCGCGTCAGCAAGGTTTCGACGAACGCCAGGTATTCAGTGCCGATGCCAACTTCGACTGGGGCACCCTGCTCCAGGCCGGCGCCAGCCTGTCGCTGTTCGCCCAGCGTCGCCTGCTGGAACTGCGTCTGCCCTCTGGCAAGCCCGGTGACAAAGGCGCCGCTGCGCTGATGGAGTACTGCGCCAACCCCGCTGAAGACACCCTGCTGCTGGTCAGCCTGCCCAAGCTCGACGGCAGTGCGCAGAAGACCAAGTGGGGCAAGGCGTTGATCGAAGGCGCGCACTGCCAGTTCATCCAGATCTGGCCGGTGGATGTGCACCAGTTGCCGCAGTGGATCAACCAGCGCCTGCAGCAAGCCGGCCTGTCGGCACAACGTGACGCTGTCGACCTGATCGCAGCCCGCGTGGAAGGCAACCTGCTGGCGGCCGCGCAGGAAATCGAAAAGCTCAAGCTGCTCGCCGACGGCAACCAGATCACCGTGGAAACCGTGCAGGCCGCCGTTGCCGACAGCGCCCGCTTCGATGTGTTCGGCCTGGTCGATGCCATCCTCAATGGCGAAGCGGCACATGCCCTGCGCATGCTTGAAGGTTTGCGTGGTGAGGGTGTGGAGCCGCCGGTGATCCTCTGGGCCTTGGCCCGTGAGTTGCGCCAGGTGGCCGGGCTGGCCCAGCAGTTCAGCCAGGGTGTACCGCTGGACAAGGCCTTCAGCCAGGCCCGCCCGCCGATCTGGGACAAACGCCGACCGTTGGTCAGCAAGGCCCTGCAGCGTTTGTCGGCGCAGCGCTGGGCGCAGCTGCTGCAGGATGCCCAGCGCATCGATGCACAGATCAAGGGGCAGGCCGAGGGCTCGCCCTGGATCGGGTTGTCGCGGTTGACGCTGCTGATGGCTGGTCAGCGTCTGGCGCTACCTCCTCTATAACATTCACCGGCCCTATCGCCGGCAAGCCAGCTCCCACATGGATATCACAGGCCTTGAAGCCTGTGCTGTACCTGTGGGAGCTGGCTTGCCGGCGATAGGGCCGGCGAACCATATATACAATCAATTGGCCTAACCCCGCCCCAAGCCCTACAGTGCGCCGCGAAATTCACCCAACCCGGGAACGCCACCATGAGCAAAAAGCCGAAAAAGCACGGCCCCAACAAGGCCAAATCGATCATCGCCCAACCGCTGTTCCGCTGCCGCCAGGAACAACCGAACAAGGGCAAAGGCAGCTACCGTCGCGAAGCCTTCCAATCGAGAGATTGGGAGGCTTCCTACTTTTTTGCGGCATGAAAGCATCGCAAGCGCAGGCATGGTATGGTCGTCACCTGACCTGCAATTCTGGATCTGTGCATGCTCTTCCGTCTTCTCCCCCGTTGGGAAACCCGCCAGCTGATCGCGGCCTCCAGCTTCATTCTGCTCGTGGCTTGCGCGGAAAAACCCACCGCTGCCGACGCACTGCCGCTGGCCCCTGCGCAACCCGCTCCCGTGGTAACCGTACCCGGCGCAACGCCAGACGTCAGCACTGAAATCCAGCCTCTGCAAACCTTCGCCCAGTGGCAGGCGAACTTCCGCCAACAGGCCCTCCAAGCCGGCATTTCACCCAGCACCTTCGACCGTGCGTTCCTCGGCGTCACGCCGGACATGGACGTGATCAAGGCCGACCGCAGCCAGCCGGAATTCACCCGCCCAGTGTGGGAATACCTCGAAGGCGCCCTGTCGCCCCTGCGCGTGCGCAACGGCAAGAAGCTGCTGGAGCAGAACGCCGAGCTGCTGACACGCATCGAACAACGCTACGGCGTAGACCGCCAGGTGCTGGTCGCGGTGTGGGGGATGGAAAGCAACTTCGGCCAGTTCCAGGGCAACAAGTCGGTGATCCGCTCGCTGGCCACCCTGGCCTACGAGGGCCGCCGCCCGCAGTTTGCCCAGGACCAACTGATCGCAGCGCTGCAAATCATCCAGCATGGTGACATCCAGCCAGAAGCCATGCGCGGCTCGTGGGCAGGCGCCATGGGCCAGACTCAGTTCATCCCGACCACCTACAACACCCACGCCGTGGACTTCGACGGCGATGGCCGCCGTGATATCTGGAACAGCACGCCGGACGCACTGGCCTCGACTGCGCACTACCTGCAGAGCTCGGGCTGGAAGCGGGGTCAACCGTGGGGCTTCGAGGTGCAGGTACCGGCTGGTTTCGATTTCTGGCAAGCCGATGGTGCGCTGCGCAAGCCGGTGAGCGAATGGCTGGCGATGGGCGTGAAACTGCCCGCTGGCACTCAGTTGCCGGCAGGTAGCAACCCGCTGTCGGCAGCCCTGCTGCTGCCAGCAGGAGCACGTGGCCCGGCATTCCTGGTGCTGGATAACTTCCGCGCCATTCTCAAGTACAACAACTCGTCGTCCTATGCGCTGGCAGTGAGCCTGCTGGGGGATCGCTTCAGTGGCTGGGGCTTCATCGCCGGCAGCTGGCCGAAAGAGGACCTGCCGCTGAGCCGCAGCGAGCGTATGGAGTTGCAGAACCTGTTGAACAGCCGCGGGCATGAGGCCGGGAATGCCGATGGCATCATCGGCGCCAATACCCGCAAGGCCATTCGTAATGCCCAGCAGGGGCTGGGGTGGCCGGCGGATGGATATCCGACCCACAAGCTGCTTGAGAGCCTGCGTAGCCAGTGAGATTTTTGGGGCCGCTGTGCGGCCCTTCGCGGGCACGCCCGCTCCCACAGGTATCGCGCCAACCCTGTGGGAGCGGGCGTGCCCGCGAAGGGCTGCAAAGCAGCCCCAAAAATCTCAAGCCCTGAACAGGTTCTGTTCCAACACCAGACTCTGCCGATCACTGTCCAGCCGAACCCGAGCCCCCAACGGCAAGCACACATTCGGGTCGCAATGCCCGCTGCGCCACCCCGCCAGCACCGGCACGCCCAGCGGCGCAAAGATATCCACCAGCAACGGCGCCAACGCCGCCGTGGTAATCCCGGCAAAGTCCCCAACCAGCACGCCCTTCACCCCTTCCAGCTTGCCCGCCAGGCGCATCTGGGTCAGCAGCCGGTCCACCCGGTACAGCGGCTCGTTGACGTCCTCGATGAACAGGATGCAGCCCTGGGTATCCAGCTCGGCAAGGGTTCCCATGGTCGCGCCCAGCATCGACAGGTTGCCGCCCAGCAGCGGCCCGCTGGCCACACCCGGCAATACACTGCTCAAGGCATGGTCCGCCGGGTGCACGATCTGCTCCCCTGCCCGCACATGCCCACCCAACTGCGCCAGCAACGACGACTCGGTCGGCGGCAACTTGGCCCCCAGCAGGTCGGCATTAAGCATCCCGCCATGGAACGTGATCAGCCCGGCATGCCGGTAGATAGCCGTGTGCAGCGCGGTAATGTCGCTGTAGCCGATCAACGGCTTGGGGTGGCGGCGAATCAGGTCAAAGTCCAGCCGGTCCAGCAGGCGCATGCTGCCGTAACCACCGCGCATGCACACTATGGCGTCGATAGCCGGGTCGGCAAAGGCATCGTGCAGGTCTTGCAGGCGCTGCTCGTCCGGCCCCGCCAGGTAGCCCTGGGCCTGCAGCGCACCCGGGTAGATGCGGCAGCTATAGCCACGCTCAGTGAACCACTGGCTGACCTTGTACGTATCCAGCCGCGCCGCGCCCGCCGGCGCGATGATGGCGAAGCAGGCATTCTGCGGGATCGCCCTGGGCAAATGTACGGGAAGGGTATCGACACAATTCATCATGCAGCTCCAGACATCTTGTCGCTTGTAGCTTATGGCTTGTCGCCGGCAAAAAAAAATGCCGATGTTGCCTTTTTGGCAAACATCGGCATTTGTGTTTCAGCCCAGGCTCAGAGCTTGATCTTGGCTTCGTGAGCCTGCTGGTCGGCGTGGTACGACGAACGCACCAACGGGCCGGAAGCAACGTTCTTGAAGCCCATCTTGTAACCTTCCTCGGCGAACCAGGCGAAGGTGTCCGGGTGCACGAAACGCTGAACCGGCAGGTGGCTGCGCGACGGCTGCAGGTACTGACCGAGGGTGAGCATGTCGATATCGTGCTCACGCATGCGGTGCATCACTTCGATCACTTCCTCGTCGGTCTCGCCCAGGCCGAGCATCAGGCCCGACTTGGTCGGTACATGCGGCACCATCTGCTTGAACTTCTGCAGCAGGTCCAGCGACCAGTCGTAATCCGAGCCCGGGCGCGCAGCCTTGTACAGGCGCGGTACGGTTTCGAGGTTGTGGTTGAACACATCCGGCGGCTCTTGCGCGGTAATTTCCAGCGCAACATCCATACGGCCACGGTAGTCCGGTACCAGGGTTTCCAGCTGCACGCCCGGCGACAGCGCGCGGATTTCGCGGATGCAATCCGCAAAGTGCTGGGCACCGCCGTCACGCAGGTCGTCGCGGTCCACCGAAGTGATCACCACGTACTTCAGGCGCAGGTCGGCAATAGCCACAGCCAGGTTTTTCGGCTCGTCCAGGTCCAGCGGCTTCGGCCGGCCGTGGCCGACGTCACAGAACGGGCAGCGACGGGTGCAGATGTCACCCATGATCATGAAGGTGGCGGTACCACCGGAGAAGCACTCGCCCAGGTTCGGGCAGGAGGCCTCTTCGCATACGCTGTGCAGCTTGTGCTTGCGCAGCAGTTGCTTGATGCGGTCTACCTCGGGCGATACCGGAATACGCACGCGAATCCAGTCGGGCTTTTTCGGCAGCTCTTCGGTCGGGATGATCTTCACCGGGATGCGCGCCACCTTTTCGGCGCCACGCAGTTTTACCCCAGCTTCCACCTTCTTCGGCGCTTGGCGCGGGGTGACATCCTGGGTGGGTATCAGGTTCGGCACGGCTTCTTGCACAGTTGTCATATTCAGTCGATTCCGCCCGTGAGGGTCGTCTGCTCAGCGTAGTCGAGGTGCTTGACCAGCTGTCCGCGCAGCCTTGTCCTGACCTCGTCGAGTTCGATCGGACCTGCCAGGTCGCGCAGCTGGGTCATGGCCAGCCCCGCATAACCGCAGGGGTTGATTCGGCGGAATGGCGCAAGGTCCATGTCCACGTTCAGGGCAAGGCCGTGGAACGAACGGCCGTTGCGAATTCGCAGGCCGAGGGAGGCGATTTTCGCTCCATCGACATAGACGCCCGGGGCATCGGGCTTGGCCGATGCCTGCACGCCGTAACTGGCTAGCAGGTCGACCAGCGTCTGCTCGATACGGCTGACCAGTTCACGCACGCCAAAGCCCAGCCGGCGCACATCCAGCAGCAGGTAGGCCACCAGCTGCCCGGGGCCATGGTAGGTTACCTGGCCGCCGCGGTCGGTCTGCACCACCGGGATTTCGCCCGGCACCAGCAGGTGCTCAGCCTTGCCGGCCTGGCCCTGGGTGAAGACTGCGGGATGCTCGACCAGCCAGATTTCATCCTGGCTGTCCGGGCTGCGCTGCTCGGTAAAGCGACGCATGGCCTCCAGCACAGGTTCGTAGGGCTGCAGGCCAAGCTCGCGAAAACCGAGACAAGCGGGCATCAGAGCACCATTTTCACGATGCCGGTAGCGCGCAGGGCGCTGTTGATATCGTGCAGCTGGTTCTCGCTTTCGGCAACGATGTGCAATTGCACGGTGGTGTACTTGCCTTCCTTGCTCTGGCGCTCGGCCAGGGTAGAAAGGTCAACCTTCGCGTGCTTGCTGAGGATCTCGATTACCGTGTCCTTGAAGCCGACTACGGTATCGCCGATTACCTTGATCGGGTAATCGTCGCAAGGGAATTCGATTTTATGCGACTTGACGTCTGGTTCGCTCATGGCGGAAACGGCCTCGTAAGCCGTGGCAACAACAACGCCCCCGCGAGGTACGCGGGGGCATGCCGGTCACGTGTCAGTTGAACAAGCCATAGAAGAATAGACGGATGCTATCCCACATACGGCGGAAGAAACCACCTTCCTCAACGCCATCGAGGGCGATCAGGTCGGCGCTGTGAACCACTTTCTCGTCCAGTTTGACTTCCACTTTGCCGATCACGTCACCTTTGGCAATCGGTGCAGTGAGCTGCGGGTTCATGGTCATCGAAGCCTGCAGGCGCTTCAATTGGCCTTTAGGCATAGTCATGGTCAGGTCGTCAGCCAGGCCAGCCTTGATCTGGCCGGTAGCGCCCTTCCAGACCGGGGCCTGGGTCAGCTCGGTGCCCTTCTGGTAGAAGGTCTGGGTTTCGAAGAAGCGGAAACCATAGGTCAGCAGCTTCTGGGTCTCGGCAGCACGCGACTGCTCGCTGTTGGTACCGAACACCACGGCGATCAGGCGCTGGCCATCGCGAACGGCCGAGGCCACCATGCAGTAGCCGGCTTCGTCGGTGTGGCCGGTTTTCAGGCCATCGACGGTCTTGTCACGCCACAGCAGCAAGTTGCGGTTAGGCTGCTTGATGTTGTTCCAGAAGAACTCTTTCTGCGAATAGATGGCGTAGTGGGCCGGATCGACGGTAATGATCGCACGGGCCAGGGTCGCCATGTCGTGCGCCGACGAGTAGTGGTCCGGGTTCGGCAGGCCGGTCGGGTTCATGAAGTGGCTGTTGGTCATGCCCAGGTCGGCAGCCGTCTTGTTCATCATGTCGGCGAATGCGTCTTCGCTGCCGGCGATGTGCTCGGACAGGGCGACCGAGGCGTCGTTGCCGGACTGGATGATGATGCCGTGCAGCAGGTCGCTGACGGTTACCTGGCTGCCCACCTTGATGAACATGCGCGAACCGCCGGTACGCCAGGCGTTTTCGCTGACGGTAACCGGGTCGTTCTCACCGATCTGGCCACGGCGGATGTCCAGGGTGGCGATGTAGGCGGTCATCAGCTTGGTCAGGCTGGCCGGTGGCAGGCGCTCGTCACCGTTGTTCTCGACCAGCACGTTGCCGCTGGACGCGTCCATGAGTACGTAGGACTTGGCTGCCAGTTGCGGTGGCGCCGGCGTCATCTGCTCAGCCGCGAAGGCGGCAGGCGTGATCATCAGCAGTACAGGCAGGCAAAGTCGTTTGGCAAGGTTGGTGATGTTCATCCGTCTCTCGAAAATCGCTAATGGTCTGAGATGTTCCCTGGGCAAGATCGTGTGCCCAGCGCCAGTCAGTCTGGTTTTATGGCCGTTGGCCTGGCCCGTTCAAGTGCGGCGTTATGTCGCTGCGGGCAAAAGCCGTCATTGTACATGGCCGCGCCCGGCAATTCATGACAAAACCGACAGTTTGGTGTTGCCTTCTTCGCGGGCACGCCCGCTCCCACAGGGTTTCGCATGCCCCTGTGGGAGCGGGCGCGCCCGCGCAAGGGGTGGTTGCCGACCAGCCGACC
>NZ_JBIVXJ010000014.1:0-23315 GCF_044769185.1 Pseudomonas sp. NPDC090592 | reverse complement strand
CGACCTCACCCCGGGGGGGGGGGGGGGGGGTGTGGGGGGGGGGGGGGGGGCGCCGGCCCCCCCCCCCCCCCCCCCCCCCCCCCCCCCCCCCCGGCCCCCCCCCCCCGGGGGGGGGGGGGCCGCCCCCGCGAAGAAGGCGACGCGGTCAGTCAGCTGTGACCAGCTTGGCCTGCCCCAAGTTCGCCAGGCGGATACTGTCTTGTGCTTGCTGGATCTCGCCCTGGCTGCCAATTGGCCCCAGGCGCACGCGGTGCAAGGTCTGCTGGTTGCGCACGATCGAGCTGATGAACACCGGCGCACTGACCATGGTGCTGAGCTTGGAGCGCAGCAGTTCAGCGGCGTCGGGGTTGGCGAAGGCGCCTACCTGCAGGAAGCTGCCGCCGCTGCCCGCGGGCACGTTGTTGCCGCCTACCTGCACAGGCACGACCGGTGCCGCATGCTGCTGTGCCGGTGGGGTCCACTGCTCGACACGCCCGGTATTCGCCGCAATTGCCTGGGTCTGGGCCACCTGCGGCTCTTTCAGCACCATCGGTGGTGTCTGGCCACGCTGGGCCCACCACTGCTGCGGGTCGATGCCCTCGACACGCACATGCGCAGTACCGATCTCGGCATAGCCAAGCTTTTTCGCCGCCGCGTAGGACAGGTCGATGATACGGTCGGAATAGAACGGGCCACGGTCGTTCACCCGCAGGATCACGCTACGGCCGTTGGCCAGGTTGGTCACCCGCACATAGGCGGGCAGCGGCAGGGTCTTGTGCGCCGCACTCATGCCGTACAGGTCATACAGCTCGCCGTTGGCGGTGTTCTGCCCATGGAACTTGGTTCCATACCACGACGCGGTACCCTCGGCGCGGTAATTGCGCGAGTCCTGCATCGGGTAGTAGGTCTTGCCCAGCACCGTGTACGGGTTGGCCTTGTAGTTGCCAGTGTGCACGGTCGGCGTGGCGTCGGGGATCTTGTTCACATCCACGTCCCACCACGGCGCGCCATCCTTGTGCGCCCGGTTGATGTCCAGGCCCGGCTGGCTGCGCACCACGTTGCCACTGCTTTGCTGGGTCGGGCGACTGGAAGAACAGCTGGCCAGCACCACGCCAACGGCGAGGCAGGTGAGCAACTTGAACGAATTGGCAGAGATGATTGCGCGCATTACTTGACGCCCCGTACTTGAACCAGCTGTTCCGCAAGCTGATGCACCGCCATGGCATACATCACGCTGCGGTTGTAGCGAGTGATCGCGTAGAAGTTCTTAAGGCCCATCCAGTACTCAGGGCCACTGTCGCCCTCAAGGCGGAAGGCGGTAACCGGCAGATCATCGCGCAGCGAATCATGAACCGACCAACCGAGCGCGCGCAACTCCCCGACGGTTTTCACCGGCTCGATACCGGTGGTCAGGCCTTCGTCGGCACGTGCGCCCTCCACCCAGGCGCGGCTGACCACGCCGCCACCGGCCACCCAGCCATGGCGCTTGAAGTAGCTGGCGACACTGCCAATGGCATCGTCCGGGTTGTTCCAGATATTGATGTGGCCGTCGCCGTCGAAGTCCACCGCAAAGTTGCGAAAGCTGCTCGGCATGAACTGCGGCAGGCCCATGGCGCCGGCGTAGGAGCCCTTGAGCGTCAGCGGGTCGAGCTGTTCGTCACGGGCCAGCAGCAGGAACTCTCTCAGCTCCTTGCGGAAGAATTCGGCCCGCGGCGGGTAATCGAAGCCCAGGGTCGACAGCGCGTCGATCACCCGATAGTTGCCAGTGTTGCGGCCAAAGAAGGTTTCCACGCCGATGATGGCGACAATGTACTGCGCCGGCACGCCGTATTCCTGCTCTGCACGCGCCAGTACCGCTTCGTGCTGGCGCCAGAAGTCCACACCACGGGCGATACGCGCATCGGTGAGGAACATCGGCCGGTAGTCCTTCCACGGCTTGACCCGTTCGGCGGGGCGCGAAATGGCGTCGAGGATTGCCTGTTTGCGCTGTACTTCAGCAAACACGCCCATCAGTTGCTCAGGGGCAAAACCGTAGTCGCGGCTCATTTCGCCGACAAACCGGGCCACCTGCGGCGAGCCCTGGTAATCGCCGGCATGGGCCAGCTGTACAGCGCCGAACAGGCCCACCGCACCGATCCACGGCGCACAACGGGCAGCCCAGTTACGCACTGCTTGCATGAAATTCTTCACCTTATTCAAACTTGCGCGATCCATTTGCGGTGCGTGTGGATCGACATCAGAACGCCAAACGCTGACAGCAGCGTCACCAACGATGTTCCGCCATAGCTGATAAAAGGCAGCGGCACGCCCACCACGGGCAGAAGGCCGCTGACCATCCCGATATTGACGAACACGTATACAAAGAAGGTCATGGTCAGGCTGCCCGCGAGCAGCTTGCCGAACAGGGTCTGCGCCTGGGCGGTGATCATCAGGCCACGGCCGATCAGCAGCAGGTAGACGATCAGCAGCAGGCAGATACCGACCAGGCCGAACTCTTCACCCAGCACGGCGATGATGAAGTCGGTGTGGCTCTCTGGCAGAAAGTCCAGGTGCGACTGGGTGCCGAGCAGCCAGCCCTTGCCGAATACCCCGCCCGAGCCGATGGCCGCCTTGGACTGGATGATGTTCCAGCCCGTGCCCAGCGGGTCGCTTTCCGGGTCGAGGAAGGTCAGCACTCGCTGCTTCTGGTAGTCGTGCATCACGAAGAACCACATCGCCACCGCCACCGGCACTGCCGCGGCCAGCACGCTGAGGATCCAGCGCCAGCGCAGGCCACCCATGAACAGCACGAAAGCACCGGAGGCCAGGATCAGCAGCGCGGTGCCCAGGTCGGGCTGACGAACGATAAGAATGAACGGCACGCCGATCAACACCAGGCTTATTGCCACGTGTTTCAGGTGCGGCGGCAGGGTGCGCTTGGACAGGTACCAGGCGATGGTCGCCGGCATGATGATCTTCATGAATTCCGAGGGCTGGAAGCGGATCACCCCGGGGATGTTGATCCAGCGCGTAGCGCCCATGGCGTTGTGGCCCATCACGTCCACCACCACCAGCAACAGCACCCCCGTAAGGTAGGCCAGCGGCACCCAACGGGCCATGAAGCGAGGTTCCAGCTGGGCGATGACGAACATCGACACCAGACCGATGCCGAACGAAGTGGCCTGCTTGAGCAGCAAGTCCCAGTTCTTGCCACTGGCCGAATACAGCACGAACAGGCTGCCGGCCGCGAGGGTCAGCAGAATGACCAGCAGGGGGCCGTCGATATGGATGCGCTGCAAAAAGCTGGCGCGCCGACGCATCACATCCTCGCTGGAGAGCATGCGATCGAAATTGTTCATCACAGGGCCGATTCCTGGGTAACGGTGGCAGGCGCGAACTCGGATTTGAGCCGGCCATTTTCGTCGAGCAGCCAGGCGTCCATGATCTGGCGGACCACGGGCGCGGCGACACCGGAGCCGGACTCACCGTTCTCGACCATCACCGAGACCACGATCTTAGGGTCGTCGGCCGGGGCAAAGGCGACGAACAGCGCGTGGTCGCGGTGGCGCTCCTGAAGTTTGTTGCGGTCGTACTTCTCGCCCTGCTTGATCGCCACCACCTGGGCGGTGCCGCTCTTGCCGGCAATGCGGTACTGGGCACCGGCAGCGGCCTTGCGTGCGGTACCGCGGGCGCCGTGCATCACCTGCTCCATGCCATGGGTGACCTTGGCCCAGTCGGACTTGTCACGCAGCACGATGTTTTCCATCGGGTTGTCGTCCACCGGTGCCTGGCCTTCGATGGTCTTGGCCAGGTGCGGGCGGTTCCACACGCCTTTGTTGGCGATCAGCGCAGTGGCCTGGGCCAGCTGCAGCGGTGTGGCCTGCATGTAGCCCTGGCCGATGCCGAGAATCAGGGTTTCACCGGGGAACCAGGCTTGGCGGCGAGTGGCACGCTTCCACTCACGCGACGGCATCAACCCGGCAGATTCCTCGAACATGTCGAGGGAAACCCGCTGGCCGATGCCGAACTTGTTCATGTAGCTGGACAGCCGATCGATACCCATCTTGTGCGCAAGGTCGTAGAAATAGGTGTCGTTGGACCGCATGATCGCGGTATCCAGGTCAACCCAGCCATCGCCGGTGCGGTTCCAGTTACGGTACTTGTGGTCGTAGTTGGGCAGTTGGTAATAGCCCGGATCGAATACCCGGCTGCCTGCATTGACCACGCCACTGTCCAGGCCGGCGATGGCTACCGCGGGCTTGATGGTCGAGCCAGGTGGGTACAGGCCACGCAGCACGCGGTTGAACAGTGGCCGGTCGATCGAATCACGCAGTTCGGCATAAGCCTTGAAGCTGATGCCGGTGACGAACAGGTTGGGGTCGAAGCTTGGCTGGCTGACCATCGCCAGTACCTCGCCGGTACGCGGGTCGAGTGCCACCACCGCACCACGCCGGCCACCCAGGGCGGCCTCGGCGGCTTCCTGCAGCTTGATGTCCAGGCTCAGCACAATGTCCTTGCCCGGTTTCGGGTCGGTGCGCTTGAGCACCCGCAGCACACGCCCTCGGGCGTTGGTCTCGACTTCCTCGTAGCCAACCTGGCCATGCAGGGCGTCTTCGTAGAAGCGCTCGATACCGGTCTTGCCTATGTGGTGGGTGCCACTGTAGTTCACCGGGTCGAGCGTTTTCAGCTCTTTCTCGTTGATGCGCCCCACATAGCCCACCGAATGGGCAAAATGCGCCCCCTGCGGGTAATGCCGCACCAGCTGGGCCACCACCTCTACACCTGGCAGGCGGAACTGGTTTACCGCCACCCGGGCGATCTGCTCTTCGTTAAGCTCGAACAGGATCGGCACCGGTTCGAACGGCCGGCGCCCCTGGCGCATGCGCTTCTCGAACAGGGCGCGGTCCTCGGGCGTCAGCTCCAGCACTTCGACGATAGTGTCCAGCACTTCCTGCCAGTTACCCGCACGTTCACGGGTCATCGACAGGCTGAAGCTGGGCCGGTTGTCGGCCACGATCACGCCGTTGCGGTCGAAGATCAGCCCGCGCGTTGGCGGAATCGGCTGCACGTGCACCCGGTTGTTTTCCGACAACGTCGAGTGATAGTCGTACTGGATGATCTGCAGGTAGTACAGCCGCGCAATCAGCACGCAAATAAGCAGCATGATCGCCACTGCGCCGACCACGACGCGGTTGCGCACCAGGCGGGCGTCTTTCTCGTGGTCCTTGAGACGGATCGGCTGCGACATCGGACTGCTTACAGGCTCATTTGTGGTAAGGGTGCCCGGACAACACGGTCCAGGCGCGGTAGATCTGCTCGCCGATGAGTATCCTTACCAACGGGTGCGGCAAGGTCAGCGGCGACAGCGACCAGCGTTGCTCGGCGCGCGCGCAAACCTCAGGCGCCAGGCCTTCCGGGCCGCCCACCATCAAATTCACCGTGCGCGCATCCAGGCGCCAGCGGTCCAGCTCGGTCGCCAGTTGCTCGGTACTCCAGGGCTTGCCATGGACCTCGAGGGTGACAATGCGTTCCCCAGGCTGAACCTTGCTTAGCATGGCCTCGCCCTCCTGACGGATCAGGCGGGCGACATCGGCATTCTTGCCACGGGTGTTCAGCGGGATTTCCACCAGCTCCAGCGACAGCTCGGCGGGCAGGCGCTTGGCATATTCATGCCAGCCTTCCTCCACCCACTTCGGCATGCGCGAGCCGACCGCGATCAGGCGCAAACGCACGGCGCTGTCCTTATTCGCGGTCTTTGAGCTTGTCGGAGTACTCGTGGGCGTGGTCCGGGCTGTGGTGCTTGCCATCGGCGGCACGGCTCTGCTCGGCACCCTGCCACAGGCGCTCCAGGTCGTAGAACTGGCGGGCAGCGGCGGTCATCATGTGGACGATGACGTCGTTCAGGTCCAGCAGCACCCAATCGCTGTCGCCCTTGCCTTCTTCACCCAGTGGCTGGGCGCCCTTGTTCTTCACCGCCTCGCGGACCTTTTCCAGCATCGCGTTGATCTGGCGGTTGGAGGTACCGGTGGCAATGATCATGTAGTCGGTCAGGCTGTGCTTCTCGCGCACGTCGATGACCTGGATATCCTGGGCCTTGACGTCTTCCAGCGCTGCCTTGGTCAGGGCGACCAGTTCTTCGCCGTAAATTTTCTGCTTGGTCATATAAAACTCGTTCAACTCGTTGGATGAGGCGCCAAAGGCACCGTCAGTTAGGCGCACGATACAGTTCGTGCGCCTCGATGTAGGCCAGTACGGCGTCCGGCACCAGGAACCTCACCGATTTGCCGCTGGCCAGCAGCTGTCGGATCTGTGTAGCCGACACCGCAAGCGGCGTCTGCCAGACGAACGAAATATTTCCCGCCGGGCCGGACATGGCGGCGGGATCGCTCTCCGAGCGCGCAGCCAGCAGGTTGCGCAGCTCGTCAGGGGGTTCTACGTCGGCATCCGGGCGTTGCAGCACCAGGATGTGACAGTGTTGCAGCAGTTCTTCCCAGCGGTGCCAGGTAGGCAGGCCACAGAAGGCATCCCAGCCCAGCACCAGGAACAGCTGGTCGTTGCCGGCCAGCTCGGCGCGGATCGATTCCAGCGTGTCGATGGTGTACGACGGCTTGTCACGCGCCAGTTCGCGGGCATCGACGCTCAGGCAGGCAACACCCTGCACTGCTTCGCGAACCATGGCCAAGCGATGCTCGGCGGCTACCTGCGGGGTGTCGCGATGCGGCGGTCGAGCGTTGGGCAACAGACGCAGCTCGTCCAGCCCCATGAACTCGGCCACTTCCAGCGCGCTGCGCAGGTGGCCGATGTGCACGGGGTCGAAAGTGCCGCCAAGAATGCCGATACGCCGGACTGCCTGGGCCTTGCTCAACTCAGCAGGACCCCTGGCCGCGCAGCTGGCCGTCGCCGATCACTACGTACTTTTCGCAGGTCAGGCCTTCCAGGCCGACCGGGCCGCGGGCATGCAGCTTGTCGGTGGAAATGCCGATTTCCGCACCCAGCCCATACTCGAAGCCGTCGGCGAAGCAGGTCGGGGTGTTGAGCATGACCGACGCCGAATCGACCTCGGCCATGAACTGGCGGGCTTCACCCTGGTGCTCGCTGATGATCGAGTCGGTGTGATGCGAACCGTAGTGGTTGATGTGCTCGATGGCCTGGTCCAGGCCTTCGACGACGCGGATCGACAGGATCGCGTCCAGGTATTCGGTGTGCCAGTCGTCTTCAGTGGCCGGCTTGGCGTCGATGACTGCCCGGGTGCGCTCGCAGCCACGCAGCTCCACGCCCTTTTCCTGGAAGCGACGGGCCATTTCCGGCAGGAAGCGCTCGGCCACCTGCTGGTCGACCAGCAGTGTTTCCATGGCGCCACAGATGCCGTAGCGGTAGGTCTTGGCGTTGAAGGCCACGTTCCAGGCCTTGTCCAGGTCGGCATGCTGGCTGACATAGATATGGCAGATGCCGTCCAGATGCTTGATCACCGGCACACGGGCATCGCGGCTGATGCGCTCGATCAGCCCACGGCCGCCGCGGGGCACAATGACGTCGACAAATTGCGGCATGCTGATCAGCGCGCCCACGGCTTCGCGATCGGTGGTTTCGACCACTTGCACCACGGCTGCCGGCAGGCCGGCAGCGGCCAGGCCACGCTGGATGCAGGTGGCGATGGCGCGGTTGGAGTGGATGGCCTCGGAGCCGCCACGCAGGATGGTCGCGTTGCCCGACTTCAGGCACAGGCTGGCGGCATCGATGGTCACGTTCGGGCGCGACTCGTAGATGATCCCGATCACCCCCAGCGGCGCGCGCATCTTGCCTACCTGAATGCCCGATGGGCGGTAGCTCATGTCGCGGATGGCACCGACCGGGTCCGGCAGGCCGGCCACCTGACGCAGGCCGGTGATCATGCCGTCGATGCGTGCAGGGGTCAGCGCCAGGCGGTCGAGCAGCGCAGGCTCCAGCCCGTTGGCGCGGCCGGCGGCCAGGTCCAGCTCGTTGGCAGCCGTCAGCTCGGCACGGGCAGCGTCCAACGCATCGGCAGCGGCTTGCAGGGCGCGGTTCTTCTGCGCGGTGCTGGCACGGCCGATCACCCGGGAAGCCTCACGGGCAGCGCGACCCAAGCGGGTCATGTAGTCAAGAACGGACTCAGTCATGGGTTCGGTGTCTTGGCGAAGGGGAAATCGGCTGATTATAACTGCCGCGCAGGTATACGCCCAGCGGCGGGAGGCGGATGGTAGAAAATGGTTGTTCGGCTTTAGCCTTTCGCCTGTGAGATCGAGCGCCGCCCGCGCGGCGCTTCGCGGGGCAAGCCCGCTCCCACATTTGTTGCAACGTGCCAAACCTGTCAGGCCATGGTTGCCAGCTTGGTGGGGCTGGTCGCACTTTTGAGTTGGCGCTAATGCCGCCCCACATGTCTCAAGCCTTACACCAAGGCTGGCAACGCCTCTCCCACAGACAGGGCCACGTTGCAACAAATGTGGGAGCGGGCTTGCCCCGCGAAGCGCCGCGCGGGCGGCGCTCGATCTCAAAGGCGCCGATTATCCCAAGGCCGAACACCCCGCCGCCCCACCAATGAAACATACAGATACCATTCAATCGCAACCCAGCTTCAGCCTCGATTAAGCCATTCATTGCTATCATCCCCGCCTCCCCAGCCGCGAACCGCCCGCATGCCTGCCCTGCCCGACAGCTTTTTCGACCGCGACGCCCAGACCCTGGCCAAGGCACTGCTGGGCAAGGTCATCCGCCATCGCCACGGCGACCTGTGGCTGGCCGCGCGCATCATCGAGACCGAGGCCTACTACCTCACCGACAAAGGCAGCCATGCCTCGCTCGGCTACACCGAAAAACGCAAGGCGCTGTTCCTCGACGGCGGGCACATCTACATGTACTACGCGCGCGGCGGCGACTCGCTGAACTTCAGCGCCCACGGGCCGGGCAACGCAGTGCTGATCAAGTCCGCCTATCCTTGGCAGGATGCCCTTTCTGGCCCCAACAGCCTGGCGCAGATGCAACTGAACAACCCCGACGCCAGCGGCAAACTGCGCCCGGATGAGCGCCTGTGCGCCGGCCAGACCCTGCTGTGCCGCGCCCTGGGCCTGAAAGTGCCGCACTGGGACGCCCAGCGTTTCGACACCGAGCGACTGTACGTGGAAGATTGCGGCAACAGCGTGCCACGCGTGATCCAGGCCGCGCGGCTGGGCATCCCGCACGGGCGCGACGAGCACCTGCCCTACCGCTTCGTCGACGCCGAGTACGCCCGGTTCTGCACACGGAACCCGTTACGTCGCGGCCAAGTCGAAGGCCGTGATTTCTTCATTCTCGAACAAGGAAGCTGAACATGGGCCAATGGCTCGACGGCCTGACCGGCTGGCTCAGCGCCAACCCGCAGTGGCTTGGCCTGGCGATTTTCCTGATAGCCTGCATCGAATGCCTGGCTATCGCCGGCATCATCGTGCCGGGCACCGTGCTGCTGTTCGCGGTCGCGGTGCTGGCCGGCAGCGGCGCCTTCACCCTGGGCGAAACCTTGCTGCTGGGCTTTCTTGGCGGCCTGCTGGGCGATGCGTTGTCGTACACGGTGGGCAAGTACTTCCACCAGAACATCCGGCGCCTGCCGCTAATACGCCACCACCCAGAATGGATCAGCAGCGCCGAGACCTACTTCCAGCGCTACGGCATTGCCAGCCTGCTGGTAGGCCGCTTCATCGGCCCGCTACGGCCGATGCTGCCCATGGTCGCCGGCATGTTCGACATGCCCCTGCCGCGCTTCATCGCCGTAAGCCTGGTGGCGGGCGCCGGCTGGTCGGTAGCCTACCTGCTGCCCGGCTGGGCCACCGGGGCGGCCATGCGCCTGCCACTACCGGAAGGCTTCTGGCTGGACGCCGGCATCATCGCCGGCACATTGGCAGCCATCATCGGGCTGAGCCTGAACAGCAGCATTCGCGATCAGCGCCACGGCACCCGGTTGGTCGCGGGCCTGAGTTTTCTCGCATTGGCCGGGATTTTCCTGGGTTGGCCCTACCTGCACGAGTTCGACCAGGGCGTGATGACGCTGGTGCAGGAACACCGCAGCCAAGCCATTGATGGCACCGTGGTGCTGGTCACTCGCCTGGGCGACTTCAAGACCCAGTTCTTCCTCGGTGGCCTGCTGACGGGCTTGCTGCTGCTCGCCCGGCAGTGGCGCCATGCCCTGTTCGCCGGTGGCGCACTGATAGGTACGGCACTGGCCAATGGCACCCTGAAATGGCTGTTTGCCCGCGCCAGGCCTGAAGTACTGACTGACCCGCTGACCAGCTACAGCATGCCCAGCGGGCACAGTTCGGCGTCGTTCGCGTTCTTTCTGGTATTGGCGGTGCTGGCGGGGCGTGGCCAGCCGCCGCGCATGCGCCTGACATGGATCATGCTGGGCTGTATTCCGGCGCTGGCGATTGCGCTGTCGCGGGTGTACCTGGGGGCACACTGGCCGACCGACATCCTTGCCGGGGCCCTGCTGGCATGCTGCGTGTGTGCGCTTAGCCTGACGCTGGTGCAGCATCGCCAGACACTACCGGCGTTGCCGCAGCGTGTCTGGTGGCTGGTATTGCCGGCGTGCATCGCGCTACTGGCATTCTTCGCCATGCATGCGTTGCCGCAGGCTTTGTTGCGCTATCAGTATTGATGTCGTCTGTCATGGCCTCTTCGCGGGCAAGCCCGCTCCCACAGGTACTGCACAGATTTTGAATCCTGTGGGTTACCTGTGGGAGCGGGCTTGCCCGCGAAGAGGCCATGACAAGTGACAAAGAACCATCAGGCAAACAACTCGCCCTGAATCCGCTCCAGCAGCTTCTGGATCTCGCCCAGCCGCTGCTGCGGCGAGTCAAGGGTCAACAGGTCCAGCTTGTCCTCTTCCATGAACGGCAACAGGTAAGCCAGCTGGTTGGCCAGCGCCTGGCGCCCGCCCACCGGGCGTGGCATGTCCAGTGCCTCGACCATGGGGTGTTCGCCCAGGGCCACCAGCAACGCCAACAAGTCATCATCTGCCTCAAGCAGCGGGCTGTCCGCCTGCTCCGGCAACCATTGCACCTGCCCCACCAGCAACTGGTCCTTCTGCACCTCGGTGCTGTCCAGGTTGAAGCGCCGCACACCTTCGACGCGAATGCCCAGCAAGCCATTATCCTGCTGCACAAAGTCGCGGATCACCGCTTCACAGCCGATCGAGGCGACCATCGGTGGCGCCTTGCCAACCTGTTCGCCCTCCAAGATGCAGACCACCCCAAAGCCTTCGCCCTGCTTCATGCAGCGCCCGATCATGTCCAGATAACGCGCCTCGAAAATCTGCAAATCGAGAAAGCAGCCCGGGAACAGCACGGTATTGAGCGGAAACAGCGGTAGTGTCATCACAACTCCTCAAGCCACCAGGCTGACCGCCAACGGCAGGAACACTGCCGTGGCTACCCCCATCAAGCTCATCGCCAGCGCGGCAAAAGCGCCGCATTCATCACCTTCCTGCAAGGCGACCGAAGTACCCACCGCATGCGCTGTCACCCCCAACGACATGCCACGGGCCTCAGGGCTGTGCACGCCAAAACGGCTCAGCAGCGCCGGGCCGAAGATCGCACCAATCACCCCGGTGATCAGCACGAACACTGCCGCCAGGGCCGCCACACCACCAATCTGCTCTGCCACCAGCATTGCGATCGGCGAGGTCACCGACTTGGGTGCCATGGTCATCAGGATCATGTGTTCGGCACCAAACCACCAGCCCAGCAGCACGCAGCAGAGCGTGGCGAACAGGCCTCCGACTACCATCGTAGTAAATGTGGGCCAGAAAAGCTGGCGGATACGCCGCAGGTTGAGGTAGAGCGGTACGGCCAAGGCTACGGTGGCCGGCCCCAGCAGAATGTTCATGATCTCGGTGCTCTTGCGGTATTCGCTGTATTCGATGCCACACAGCAGTAACACGCCAATTACCAGCAACATCGACACCAATACCGGCTGCAGGAAGATCCAGCGGGTCTTCTCGTAGGCAGCCAGCACCACTTGGTAAGCGCCCAGCGTAATGCCGATGCCGAACAACGGATGGTGCACGACCGCGTCGAGCGCGCCTTGCCAGTCGAGCATCATGGTTGCTCCTCGCGCTTGCCCTGGCGATGGATGAGCTTCTGCATCAGCACACCGACAAACACCAGCGTCAGCAAGCAGGAAATCAGCAAGGCACCGACGATTGCCCAGAAGTCGGCGGCGATGTCCTTGGCATACACCATTACCCCTACCGCTGGCGGCACCAGCAATAGCGGCAGGTAGCGCAACAGGCTGCTGGCGGCTTCATTGAGTGGCTTGCCGACTTCACCGCGCGCCATGAGGAAGCACAACAGCAGCACCAGGCCGATGATCGGCCCCGGCAGAAACGGCACCAACAAGTGATTGATCGCCGTACCCAGCAGCTGGAACAGCACCAGCCAGGTCAAACCACGCAACAGCATAAGCATCTCCCTCGGGCATGGCCGCCATTATAAGCACGCACGGCAATAGATCGATATTCGCCGAAAAGCGCACAACTTGACTGAAACGGTTCGCCGTGCTGATCTAGTACTTTCGTACCAACTGACAACCTGGAGAGTCAGCGATGCCCTATGTACCGGTTACAGAGCTTTCGCAATACGTTGGTAAGGAACTGGGCCGCTCTGCCTGGCTGAAGATCGACCAGCAGCGCATCAACCTGTTTGCCGAGGCGACCGGCGATTTCCAGTTTATTCATGTCGACCCTGAAAAAGCGGCAAAAACCCCGTTTGGCGGCACGATTGCCCACGGTTTCCTGACATTGTCACTGATCCCCAAATTGATCGAGGACATCCTGGTCCTGCCGCAAGGGCTGAAGATGGTGGTGAACTATGGCCTGGACAGCGTGCGGTTCATCCAGCCGGTCAAGGTCGACAGCCAGGTGCGGTTGAAGGTGGAACTGGCCGAGGTGACGGAGAAAAAGCCGGGGCAGTGGCTGCTCAAGGCAATTGCCACCCTGGAAATTGAAGGCGAAGAGAAGCCGGCTTATATAGCTGAGTCGCTCTCGCTCTGTTTTGTCTGATACACCACAACCCCTGTGGGAGCGGGCATGCCCGCGAAGCAAGCGCCGCGGTGAATGGCACGGGCTTCGCCCGTGTTCGCGGGCGCGCCCGCTCCCACAGGGTTCATACCTACCCTTCTCTACAAACCCCACGTACTCGCGTAAACTGCCAGCCTTCGCGCAGCCTAGGGCTGCCCTCTGTCGATTTACCAAAGGTGCCCGCCATGCCCTGGCTGCAAGTACGCCTGGCCATCAGCCCGAAACAAGCCGAAACCTACGAAGATGCCCTGCTCGAAGTAGGTGCCGTCTCGGTCACGTTCATGGACGCCGAAGATCAACCGATCTTCGAACCAGACCTCAACACCACCCCGCTGTGGTCGCACACCCATCTGCTGGCGCTGTTCGAGGCCGATGCCGAACCTGAGCAGGTGTTCTCCCACCTGCGCCTGCTGACCGGCGCCGAACTGCCCGAGCACCAGGCCGAAGTGATCGAGGACCAGGACTGGGAACGCAGCTGGATGGACAACTTCCAGCCGATGCGTTTCGGCCAGCGTCTGTGGATCGTGCCAAGCTGGCATGACGCCCCGGAAAAGGACGCCGTCAACCTGCTGCTCGACCCGGGCCTTGCCTTCGGCACTGGCACCCACCCCACCACCGCGTTGTGCCTGGAGTGGCTCGACGGCCAGCAAATGGAAGGCACCCAGGTGCTGGACTTCGGCTGCGGCTCGGGCATCCTGGCCATCGCTGCGCTGCTGCTGGGCGCACGTGAAGCGGTCGGTACCGACATCGACGTGCAGGCCATCGAGGCTTCGCGTGACAATGCCCAGCGCAACGGCATCGCCGATGAAAAGCTGGCGCTGTACCTGCCCGAGCACATGCCGGCGATGCAGGCCGATGTGCTGGTCGCCAATATCCTGGCCGGCCCACTGGTCTCGCTGGCGCCGCAGTTGTCCGGCCTGGTCCGCCCAGGTGGCCTGCTGGCACTGTCGGGCATCCTTGCCGAGCAGGGCGAGGAAGTGGCAGCCGCCTACGCCGCCGACTTCGAGCTGGACCCGATCGTCGTCCGCGATGGCTGGGTGCGCATCAGTGGTCGCCGCCGCTAAGCGGGCCTAGAATATTTCTCTGCACAGCTCCCGGATCGCCGCATGACCGACAGTTTCGTCACCCAGTGCCCGCATTGCCAGACCAGCTTTCGCGTCACCCACCACCAGTTGAGCGTGGCCCGCGGCGTGGTGCGCTGCGGCCATTGCCTGCAGGTGTTCAATGCCGCCAGGCAACTGCTGGAACAAAGCCGTGCCAGCGCACCTGAGGTGCCGGTACCGGCGCCCGTGCCAGCGGCACCTGCCGAGCCGGTAACCGAGCCGTCGATCGTGCCCGAACCTGCCAGCCGCGAGCGCAGCATCTCGCCTGACGAAGACTGGGCCCTGACGGCCCAGGCGCTGGACGCACTGGACCTCGACCAGGAACTGGCGCGCCTGGAGCAGCGCGGCCAGCCGGTACCGGCACGCCCCGCCAACCAGGATGACGGGCTGCAGGCGCGGCGTGACGAGCTGCACCCGGACGAGCATGCGGACGACTTGTTCGGCAACGCCACCGACGAGCCCTTCGAGCCGCAAACCCCAGCAGAGCCCGCCCCGGTACTGCTGGAGCCACAGCCCCTGGAGCTGGACCTCGAGCCAGAGCCCGGCGAGCGCACCGAGCCGACCCTGGGCAGCAGCCTTGACCTGGACATCGATGACGAGCCGCCCGCACACCGTGTGCTCGAAATCGATGAGCAGCCTGCTTTCAACGAGCCATTGCGCGCCAGCGATGACGAAATCCCGGAACAAGGCCTGAGCGCCCGCGACGATGAGCCCTTGGCCTTGCACCTGTCGGCACGCGACGACGACGCTGTCGAGCCCTTGCCCGGTGAGCGCCTGGAACCGGGCCTGGCCAGCAAGCCCGAGCGACCGGCGCGCAAGGAGCCGCTGGTCGACGTGGTCGACGACCCGCTGCAACTGGGCTGGGAAAAACCCGCACCCAACTGGGGCAAGCGCCTGCTATGGGGTTTTCTGACCCTGCTGGCCGCTGGCCTGCTGCTGTTCCAGTATGTGTGGTTCCATTTTGACGAGATGGCCCGCCAGGACCAGTACCGGCCAATCTTCCAGCAAATCTGCCCGATGGTCGGCTGCGAGGTGCCAACCCGCGTTGATATCGCACGGATCAAGAGCAGCAACCTGGTGGTGCGCAGCCACCCGGACTTCAAGGGCGCCCTGATCGTCGATGCGATCATCTACAACCGTGCACCCTTCGCCCAACCGTTCCCGCTGCTGGAGCTACGCTTTGCCGACCTCAATGGCCAACTGATCGCCAGCCGGCGCTTCAAGCCCAGCGAGTACCTGTCCGGCGAGTTGGCCGGGCATGGTGACATGCCCAGCCAGACGCCGATCCATATCGCCCTGGACATCCTCGACCCGGGGCCAAAGGCCGTGAACTACAGCCTGAGCTTCCGTTCGCCAGAGTAAACGCAACACCCTGTGGGAGCGGGCAAGCCCGCGAACACGGGCAAAGCCCGTGCCATCCACTGCGGCGCCTGCTTCGCGGGCACGCCCGCTCCCACAGGGTCCGCGCCATGCCCGGATCCTTGCTCATACCAAATGTCATAAGCCGACAACTGTTCAGATTTTATCCAAATCCATCTTTATCCGGTCACCGAGAGCGGGTATCATGCCAACCCTTTTTCGAACTCCAAGATTCGGCCCCACAACAGGGATCACCTATGTCGGCGGTACGCATCGGCCAATACACACTACGTAACAACCTGATCCTCGCGCCCATGGCCGGGGTCACGGACCAGCCTTTCCGTACACTTTGCCAGCGCCTGGGCGCGGGCATGGTGGTGTCGGAAATGGTCAGCAGCGACATGAGCCTGTGGAACAGCCGCAAGTCCAGCCTGCGCCGCATCCATGAAGGTGATCCCGAGCCACGCTCGGTACAGATCGCCGGTGGTGATGCGCAGATGATGGCAGCGGCGGCAAAGGCCAACGTCGAAGCGGGCGCCCAGATCATCGACATCAACATGGGCTGCCCGGCAAAAAAAGTCTGCAACAAAGCTGCAGGCTCTGCTTTATTGAGAGATGAAGCCTTGGTCAGCGAAATCCTCCACGCCGTAGTCGGCGCCGTGGACGTACCGGTGACCCTGAAGATCCGCACCGGTTGGGACCGGGCGAACAAGAACGGCCTGAACGTGGCGAAAATCGCTGAACAGGCTGGTATCCAGGCGCTGGCGGTGCATGGCCGCACACGCGCCGACCTGTACACAGGCGAAGCCGAATACGACACCATCGCTGCCATCAAGCAGGCGGTGTCGATTCCGGTTTTTGCCAACGGCGATATCACTTCGCCAGAAAAGGCCCGGGCGGTGCTGGATGCCACCGGGGTCGATGGCCTGCTGATCGGCCGGGCTGCCCAAGGGCGGCCATGGATCTTTCGCGAGGTCGAGCATTACCTGCGCACTGGTGAACACCTGCCAGCGCCGCAACTGGATGAAGTGGAACGCATCCTGCTGGAGCACCTGGCCGCGTTGCATGCCTTCTATGGCGATGTGATGGGCGTACGTATCGCCCGCAAGCACGTTGGCTGGTACCTGGCAACACGACCCGGCGGCAAGGAGTTTCGCTCCCGGTTCAACGCTTTGGAAGAAACACAAGCGCAGTGCGCCAACGTTCGCGCGTTTTTCAGTGAACGTCGACAGAGCCTTGAGACAGAGGACGGACAAGGGGTGGCCGCATGACGATGATGACCGAGACATTTGTGAGTGGAACAACGCCCGTGAGCGACAACGCCAACCTGAAACAGCACCTCAACACGCCGAGCGAAGAGGGCCAGACCCTTCGCGACAGCGTCGAGAAGGCGCTGCACAACTACTTCGCCCACCTGGAAGGCGCGACCGTCACGGACGTGTACAACCTGGTGCTCTCCGAAGTCGAGGCGCCCCTGCTCGAATGCGTGATGAACTACGTGAAGGGCAACCAGACCAAGGCCAGCGAGATGCTCGGACTTAACCGAGGTACCCTGCGCAAGAAGCTCAAGCAGTACGACTTGCTGTAAGCCAGAATCCCAACCAGAAAAGGCGGCTCCCCTGAACAGAGGCGCCTTTTTTGCTGACTCCACCGCGTTATTGGAACCCGAAATGACCGACCAGACTACCCGCCTGCCAGTCCGCCGCGCCCTGATCAGCGTCTCCGACAAGACCGGTATCCTCGAATTCGCCCGTGAGCTGCAGCAGCTCGGTGTCGAGATCCTGTCCACCGGCGGCACCTACAAGCTGCTCAAGGACAACGGCGTGAACGCGGTGGAAGTGGCCGACTACACCGGCTTCGCCGAAATGATGGATGGCCGGGTCAAGACCCTGCACCCGAAGATCCACGGTGGCATCCTCGGCCGTCGCGGCACCGACGACGCCATCATGAACGAGCACGGTATCAAGCCGATCGACCTGGTCGCGGTCAACCTGTACCCGTTCGAAGCCACCATTTCCAAGCCTGGCTGTGACCTGCCGACGGCCATCGAGAACATCGACATCGGCGGCCCGACCATGGTCCGTTCGGCTGCCAAAAACCACAAAGACGTGGCCATCGTGGTCAACGCCAGCGACTACGCCGGCATCGTCGAAGGCCTGAAGGCCGGTGGCCTGACCTACGCCCAGCGCTTCGACCTGATGCTCAAGGCGTTCGAGCACACCGCGGCCTACGACGGCATGATCGCCAATTACATGGGCACCATCGACCAGGCCAAGGACACCCTGAGCACCGAAGCGCGCAGCGAATTCCCGCGCACCTTCAACAGCCAGTTCGTCAAGGCCCAGGAAATGCGCTACGGCGAGAACCCGCACCAGAGCGCGGCGTTCTACGTAGAAGCCAAGAAAGGCGAAGCCAGCATTTCCACCGCCGTGCAGCTGCAGGGCAAGGAACTGTCGTTCAACAACGTGGCCGACACCGACGCCGCGCTGGAATGCGTGAAGAGCTTCGTCAAGCCGGCCTGCGTCATCGTCAAGCACGCCAACCCATGCGGCGTGGCGGTAGTGCCTGAAGAAGAAGGCGGCATCCGCAAGGCCTACGACCTGGCCTACGCCACCGACACCGAGTCGGCATTCGGCGGCATCATTGCCTTCAACCGCGAACTGGACGGCGAAACCGCCAAGGCCATCGTCGATCGCCAGTTCGTCGAAGTGATCATCGCCCCGAAAATTTCCCAGGCTGCACGCGACGTGGTGGCTGCCAAGCAGAACGTTCGCCTGCTGGAATGCGGCGAGTGGCCTGCCGAGCGCGCAGCCGGTTGGGACTTCAAGCGCGTCAACGGTGGCCTGCTGGTGCAAAGCCGCGATATCGGCATGATCACCGCCGATGACCTGAAAATCGTCACCAAGCGTGCCCCGACCGAACAGGAAATCCACGACCTGGTGTTTGCCTGGAAAGTGGCCAAGTTCGTCAAGTCCAACGCCATCGTCTACGCCAAGCAGCGCCAGACCATCGGCGTCGGCGCCGGCCAGATGAGCCGCGTCAACTCCGCCCGTATTGCTGCAATCAAGGCCGAGCATGCTGGCCTGCAGGTGCAGGGCGCGGTCATGGCGTCGGATGCGTTCTTCCCGTTCCGTGATGGCATCGACAATGCGGCTAAAGTGGGTATCAGCGCCGTGATCCAGCCGGGTGGTTCGATGCGTGATGCTGAAGTCATTGCCGCTGCCGACGAAGCCGGCATCGCGATGGTCTTCACCGGTATGCGCCACTTCCGCCACTAATTACGCGGATCCCTGGCAAGCGGAGATCCTGTGGGAGCGGGCGCGCCCGCGAATACGATGGTGCATGCACCGCCGCATTCGCGGGCACGCCCGCTCCCACAGTGTTCGGCGCAAGCCCGAGGATCACCTGAATCGAGGTTTTGACATGAAAGTTTTGATCATCGGCAGCGGCGGCCGTGAGCACGCCCTGGCCTGGAAAGTTGCCCAGGACCCACGCGTCGAGAAAGTCTTCGTTGCCCCGGGCAACGCCGGCACCGCCATTGAAGCCAAGTGCGAGAACGTCGCCATTGACGTCTGCGCCCTGGACCAACTGGCCGACTTCGCCGAGAAGAACGTCGACCTGACCATCGTCGGCCCGGAAGCGCCACTGGTCATCGGTGTGGTCGACCTGTTCCGCAGCCGCGGCCTGGACTGCTTCGGCCCAACCAAGGGCGCGGCCCAGCTGGAAGGTTCCAAGGCCTTCACCAAGGACTTCCTGGCGCGCCACAAGATCCCGACCGCCGACTACCAGAACTTCACCGAGATCGAGCCTGCACTTGCCTACCTGCAAGAGAAAGGCGCACCCATCGTGATCAAGGCCGACGGCCTGGCTGCGGGCAAAGGCGTGATCGTCGCCATGACCCTCGAAGAAGCCGAAGCCGCGGTACGTGACATGCTGGCTGGCAACGCCTTCGGCGAAGCAGGCTCGCGCGTGGTGATCGAAGAGTTCCTCGACGGCGAGGAAGCCAGCTTCATCGTCATGGTCGACGGCCACAACGTGCTGCCCATGGCCACCAGCCAGGACCACAAGCGCGTTGGCAACCAGGACACCGGCCCGAACACGGGCGGCATGGGTGCCTACTCCCCTGCCCCGGTGGTCACCGCCGACGTTCACCAGCGCGTGATGGACCAGGTTATCTGGCCGACCGTGCGCGGCATGGCCGAGGAAGGCAACGTCTACACCGGCTTCCTTTACGCTGGCCTGATGATCGACAAGGCGGGCAACCCCAAGGTCATCGAGTTCAACTGCCGCTTCGGCGACCCGGAAACCCAACCGGTCATGCTGCGCCTGGAATCGAGCCTGGTGCTGCTGATCGAAGCCGCCTTCGCCAAGGCGCTGGACAAGGTCGAAGCCCAATGGGACCCGCGCCCAAGCCTGGGCGTAGTACTGGCGGCTGGCGGATACCCGGGCGACTACGCCAAGGGCGACGCCATCAACGGCCTGGACGCTGCTGCCAAGATCGAAGGCAAGGTATTCCATGCCGGTACTTCGCTCAAGGACGGCCAGGTGGTTACCAACGGCGGGCGCGTGCTGTGCGCCACTGCCATGGGCAGCACCGTTGCCGATGCACAGCAGCAGGCTTACCGCCTGGCCAAGGAAGTGAGCTGGAACGGCAGCTTCTACCGTACCGACATCGGCTACCGGGCCATCGCCCGTGAGCGCGGTGAGCACCAGCAGTAAGTTGTACCGGAGCGCCGTGCTGCCCGGGGCGGTCAAACGCCCGGCGCATCGGTTCCGGCTCGTCGACAAGGCCCGGCATGGGCCTTGCCTTCGACTTGGCGCGCCGCGCATAGTTAACACCCGGCACATCGGCTAAGAAGGGATCTCGTAGTGCGTCGGCTTCGGATTGCCTCAGCTCTGATCGTCAGCTTGCTGACCTTGCTCTGCCTGTTCCCGGCTGCTGCCGAAACTGACGGAGGCTGGACCGTTCTGCTCGATGAACAGGCCAACCTGCAACTGAGCGATGTACGCTCCGAACGCTACCGTAACCAGTTCAGCCCGCTGGTACTTGCCGAGCTGGATGCTGCCCCACCAGAACAGGCCTTGTGGCTGCACTACCGCCTGGCACCAGGCGACCAGGAGCAACTGCTACGGGTATTTGCACCCGACCTCTCTGGCCTTGACCTCTACGCCCTCGAAGGCGACAAGCTTCTGCGTCAGCTGCACCACGGGCGCCTGGCCGGCAATGCCAGCCCGACCCTGCGGGGAAGCGACCATGTACTGCCCCTGCCCAACAGCCGGCAACCGCTGGATATCTACCTGCGCCTGGTCTCCGAACATCAGTTGCGCCCGGCCATCAGCCTGGAGCCCGCAGCCGTAGCCGCCTCGGACCAGAGCCAGCCGCTGCTGTTCGGCATGCTGTTCGGCGGGTTGGTGATGCTGATCCTGCATAACCTGATCCGCTTCCTCTACAGCCGCTCCACCACCACCCTGATCCTGGCGCTGTACCACGGCCTGATGCTGCTCAGCGGCCTGATTTTGCTGAACCTCACTGGCCCCTGGTGGCACCTGTGGCACAACGCGCAAACCCCGGCCGCCTATCTGACGCTGGTTCTGGCGGGCCTGGCCGGGCTGTATTTCACCCAGCACTTCTTCACCCCCTGCAACTCACCGCGGCTCAACCGCCTGCTGCAAGGTGAAATGCTGGTGGTCGGGGTCAGCGGCCTGGTGCTGCTGTTTGTCGATACCCTGCCCCTCAACCTGATGACCTACGCCCTGCTGGCCCTGGGCAGCGTCAGCATGCTGCTGGTCAGCAGCTACCACTGGTACCGGGGCTATGCACCCGGGCGCCTGTTCAGCCTGGCCATGGTGGTGTTCAACCTGGGCGGGTTGGTGCTGCTGCCGGCGCTGTTGGGCCTGACCCGCACGTCCACGCCTTGGCTGCTGTGCATCTTGCTGGGCCTGACCGTGGCCAGCGGCTTGCTGCTCAACCTGGCCGTCAGCGAACGCCTGCGGCGCATGAGCGAAGAGCGCTTCAGCGCCAGCCGCGCACTGGCCGCCAGCGATGCCGAAATCAACGCCAAGGCCGAGTTCCTGGCCAAGATCAGCCACGAAATCCGCACCCCCATGAACGGCGTGCTGGGCATGACCGAGCTGCTGCTGGGCACACCACTGTCGGTCAAGCAGCGTGACTACGTGCAGACCATCCACAGTGCCGGCAACGAACTGCTGACGTTGATCAACGAAATTCTCGACATTTCCAAACTGGAGTCCAGGCAGATCGAACTGGATGACGTGCAATTCGACCTCAACGCGCTGGTCGAGGACTGCCTGAACATCTTCCGCGCCAAGGCCGAGCAACAGAACATCGAGCTGATCAGCTTCACCCAGCCGCAGGTACCGCAGGTCATCAGCGGCGACCCGACGCGCCTGCGCCAGGCGCTGTCGAGCCTGCTGGAAAACGCCTTGAAAAATACCGACCAGGGCGAGATCCTGCTGGTCGTTGCGCTGGACCAACGCGGCGAAATACCGCGCCTGCGCATTGCCGTGCAGGACAGCGGCGAACCGTTGCCCGCCGCCGACCGCGAAGCCTTGCTACAGGCCGAACTGCACAGCCACCACTTCCTGTCCAGCAGCAAGCTGGGCGGGCACCTGGGCCTGGTCATCGCCAAACAGCTGATTGGCCTGATGCAGGGCGAGTTCGGTATCAAAAGCAGTACCGGCATGGGCAACACCTTGTGGCTGACCCTGCCGCTGGACCCGTCGCGCCTGGAACAGCCACCCGCCGACCTCGACAGCCCGCTGCGCGATGCCCGCGTGCTGGTGGTGGACGACAACGACACCTGCCGCAAGGTGCTGGTGCAACAGTGCAGCGCCTGGGGCATGAATGTGAGCGCGGTGCCGTCGGGCAAGGAGGCGCTGGCCCTGTTGCGCACCAAGGCGCACCTGCGCGACTACTTCGACGCCGTGCTGCTGGACCAGAACATGCCGGGCATGACCGGCATGCAGCTGGCTGCCAAGATCAAGGAAGACCCAAGCCTGAACCACGACATCCTGGTGGTGATGCTGACCGGTATCAGCAATGCCCCGAGCAAGGTCATCGCGCGCAACGCCGGGGTCAAGCGGATACTCGCCAAGCCGGTCGCCGGCTACACGCTGAAGACGACCCTGGCCGAGGAACTGGCCCAGCGCGGCCGCGAGCAGGCGGTGCCTGCCAGCTTGCCTGGCATCCCGCAGGCGCTGGACCTGCCAGGCGACTTCCGGGTGCTGGTGGCCGAGGACAACAGCATTTCGACCAAGGTGATCCGCGGGATGCTCGGCAAGCTCAACCTTGAGCCGGACACCGCCAGCAATGGCGAAGAGGCGCTACAGGCGATGAAAGCGCAGCGCTATGACCTGGTGTTGATGGATTGCGAGATGCCGATACTGGACGGCTTCTCAGCCACCCAGCAGTTGCGCGCCTGGGAAGCGGCCAACCAGCGCCAGCGCACCCCGGTGGTGGCATTGACTGCGCACATTCTGGCTGAGCACAAGGAACGCGCACGGCTGGCGGGCATGGACGGGCACATGGCCAAGCCAGTGGAGCTGTCGCAGTTGCGCGAGCTTATCCAGTACTGGGCCAACCAGCGCGAAGCCAAGGTGAACCCGGCGCATATTTCCTAGCGACAACCACTTCCCCTGTAGGAGCGGCCTTGTGTCGCGATGGGCTGCGCAGCAGCCCCAAGGTCTATGCTGAATCGGGGATCTGGGGCTGCTGCACAGCCCATCGCGACACAAGGCCGCTCCTATGTATGGACTCGCCCACACTGTCTAATTGCTTTTGAACATAGGAACCCGGTTGCATCTATGTATCA
>NZ_JBIVXJ010000013.1:0-175271 GCF_044769185.1 Pseudomonas sp. NPDC090592 | reverse complement strand
TCCTGGTGATCGGCGCCGGTGCCAACCGCAAGATGACCGCCAAGGTCCTCAAGCAACTGATCGACAAGACCGGCATCCCGTTCATCACCACCCAGCTGGGTAAAGGTGTGGTCGACGAGCGCCATCCGCGCTTCCTGGGCAACGCCGCGCTGTCGTCGGGTGACTTCGTGCACCGCGCCGTCGAAGCTGCCGACCTGATCGTCAATATCGGCCACGATGTAATCGAGAAGCCGCCGTTCTTCATGGTGCGTGGCGGTACTGAAGTCATCCACATCAACTTCCGCTCCGCCGAAGTCGATGCCGTGTACTTCCCACAGGTCGAAGTGATCGGCGACATCGCCAACGCCGTTTGGCAGATCAGCGAAGCGCTGACCGACACCTCGCACTGGGATTTCACCCGCCTGCTGGCCATCCGCGAAGCCAACGAAACGCAGATTGCCGAAGGTGCTGACGACAACCGTTTCCCGGTCTACCCGCAGCGCCTGGTTGCCGACATCCGTCGCGTGCTGCCATCCGAAGGCATCGTGGCCCTGGACAACGGCATCTACAAGATCTGGTTCGCCCGTAACTACAAGGCGCACAAGCCGAACACCGTGCTGCTGGACAACGCCCTGGCGACCATGGGCGCCGGCCTGCCATCGGCCATGGCTGCGCACCTGGTTTACCCGGACCGCCCAGTGATCTCGGTATGCGGCGACGGTGGCTTCATGATGAACAGCCAGGAACTGGAAACCGCAGTCCGTCTGAACATGCACGTCACTGTGGTGATCCTGCGTGACGACGGCTACGGCATGATCCGCTGGAAGCAGGCCAACATGGGCTTCACCGATTTCGGCCTGGACTACGGCAACCCGGACTTCGTCAAATATGCCGAAGCCTACGGTGCCAATGGCCACCGCGTGGAAAGCGCCGAAGGCCTGCTGCCGCTGCTGGAACACTGCATCAAGACCCCGGGCGTGCACGTGATCGACTGCCCGGTCGATTACAGCGAAAACGACCGCATCCTCAACAGCGAACTGCGTCAGCGCGCCCTGGCGGTATAAGCCCTGAGGCCCACAGGTACGGAGCCCTGCACCGTACCTGTGGGCGCGGGCATGCCCGCGAAGACCCCAACACGTTGGATGGCACCGGCTTCGCCGGTGTTCGCGGCCATGGCCGCTCCCACGGAGATTGCACAAGACTTCTCCACCAAGTCAGTGGGGCCACACCGATCCCCAGCAGTCACATCCCCTTGCGCCCCGCATGTGCTAGGGTGCACACACTTTTGCTTCCCAGGATTTACACCATGCTCCCCGCACTCAGCGAAAAAGAACTCGACCGCCTCGAAGATCTGCTGATCACTTACGGCAACGATTACTCAGTGCTCAATCTGGCCGAACTCAATGGCTTTTTTACCGCGCTCGCCAGCTCGCCGGTAACCGTCTACCCGGAGCAATGGCTGCCTGCGGTAGCCGGTGGCAAGGTGCCGAAGTTCAAGAAGCCTGCGCATGAAGAAGCGTACACCGCATTGATGCTGCGCTATGCCAATCAGGTTGCAGAGGCGTTGGGTGACAACGTCGACCACTTCGAGCCGCTGTTCGAGGAAAGCGAGGGCGAGGAAGGTAATGTGATCGTCATGGAGGAATGGTGCTTCGGCTACATGCGCGGTACCCAGGTCGCCGGCTGGAGTGAGTTGCCGCCCGAGCAGGACCAACTGCTCAAGGCCATTTCGCTGCATGGGCTGGAGGATAATTTCGAGCTGCTGGATCAGATGTCTGAGCAGGATATTCAGGCGTGTGTTTCTCAAGTGATCGATGCAGCACGTAAGCTTTACCGTTACCACCGCCTGCAGAATTGACGCTGATGACAAACGCGATCACCGGTCCAGAACTGGACGAGCTGGGAGAACTGCTATTCAAGTATGGCAACGATGACGCCATTCTTGATATCAGCGAGCTCGATGGCTTTTTCAACGCCCTATGCAGCTCGCCGCGCCTGGTAACACCGAGTGAATGGCTGCCGGAGGTATCCGGTGGAGAACTGCCTCGGTTCAAAACCAAAGCTCAGGCTCAGCGCTACATGGATCTGCTCATCAAGTTCTACAACACTGTCGCAGTGATGCTCAGCGAAGCCGGTGACGAGTTGGACTTGCTCTTCGAGGTCAGAGATACCGAGCAGGGTCAGATCGTAGTGCTTGAGGAATGGTGCTTCGGGTACATGAGGGGCATTCGACTTGGGCAGTGGGAACCGTTGCCTGCCACTCTTCAAGTCCATCTTGACGCGATAGCCATGCACGGCATGGAAGAAAATTTTTCCATCCTCGACAAGATGAGCCTGGATGAGCACCAGGCGACTGTTCCGTTGGTAGTCGATGCTATACATGTGCTTTATCTGTACCAACGCCAGCAGCGATTGGCTTGAGTGGCTATCACAGGGTGTTCATTTTAAAGACGGTGTTGGCCTTCGCGGTGTAACCCGCCCCCACAGGGATCATGCCGTAGCTGTGGGAGCGGGCTCGCCCGCGAAGAGGCCTGCAGCACCGGCATATAACCTGCTCAGAACCCCAGGCTTACCGTCGCCACCAGCGATGCCGGTTCCCCTGCATAATTGCCCGCACTGGAAATGGTCTCGATGTAGTCCTTGTCCAGCACATTGCGTGCGTTCAGCGACACCCGAAGGTGCTCGTCGAAGTCGTGGAACACACTCAGGTCCAGCCGCCCGTAACCACTGGCGCTGTAGCTGTTGGCCAAATCGCCATAGCGCTTGCCGGCAAAGAACACGCCCGCACCAAAGCCCAGCCCTTGTAGCGGTCCGCCCTGTAGTTGGTAGGTTGACCACAGCGAACCACTGACCACCGGCACACCCTCCAGCCGGTTGCCTTCCTCGTAGCGCGTATCCTCGACCAGCTTGGCGTCGAGCACCGCGATGTTACCGATCACGTTCCAGCCGTCACGAATCTCGCCGCTCACATCCAGCTCGACGCCACGCACCCGCTGCTCGCCCGTCTGGATCGAATAGCTGCTGTCCAGCGGGTCGTTGGCAGCCAGGTTCTTGCGGCGAATCTCGAACGCCGCCAGTGTGGCCGACAGGCGCTCGGGGATGATGTCGTACTTGGCGCCCACCTCGTATTGCACACCGGTTTCCGGGTCGAGCACGCTGCGCTCCCGGGTCAGGCGGTTCTGTGGCGCGAACGAGGTGCTGTAGCTGACATACAGCGCCAAACGATCGGTGGGCTGGTAAACCAGGCCAGCACGGGGCGATGTGTCGGAGGGCTCGATGTCGATGTCGGCATAGTCACCTGCTGCGGTGTAGTTGCGGTTGCGCTGCTTGACCTGGTCATGGCGCACCCCCAGTAGCAGCTTCCATTGCTCGCCCAGGTCTATCTGGTCCTGCACATATACACCGTAAGTCTCCTGATCGAAGCGCGAGTCCTCGCCAAAGCGGAAAAGCCCTGGCTGTGCGCCATGCACGGGGCTCCAGATATTCAGCGGGGCGACATCGGCACGCAGCATGGTCACGCTGCGCCTCCCCGTTACCGATTCCACCCCCGCCAGCAGCTGATGCGCAAGCCCGGCGGTGGTAAAGCGTGCAACCGCCTCGAACTGGGCGCTGAGCGAGCGCTGGGTTTCGTCAAAGTCGGTAGCTCGGCGGGTCAGGGTAAAGCCGTCTTTCTCCAGTGTGCGCTGAGAGATGTTGAGCATGGTCTTGTTCGACTTGTCCCAACGGGTGACCTGGCGCAGGGTCAGCCAATCGTTCAGGTCGTGTTCCAGCTTGAACCAGGCGGCGGTCTTGTCGCTGTTGCTGTGTGACCAGGGCTCTTCCAGGAAGACCTTGTGCCGTGAGTCGACGCGGTCGCCGATCACTTGCAGCCCGCGGTCATACTGGGCATCGGTCTCGGTGTATTCCAGGCCCATGTCTATCCGGGTGTGTTCACCCGGTGCCCACGACAGCGACGGGGCAAAGTGGCGGCGGTGGCTGTCGCGGTACAGGTCACGAAAACTGCCCTCGGTCTGGTAAGCCATGGCCAGGCTGCCGGCCAAACCATGTTCGGCCGACAGCGGCCCGCTGAGCCAGGCCTGGCCGCGCTGATAGTCGTAGGAACCGGCTTGCAGCTTGACCTGGGCTTCCGGCACCAGCGTCGGCTTGCGCGTCACCACGTTGATCAGCCCGCCCGGGTTGCCGCGGCCGTACAGCACCGAGGCCGGCCCCTTGAGCACTTCGATACGCTCCACGCCGGCCAGGTCGGTGAGGATTTCCGGGCGCACGGTCAGCGAGTTGGTCAGCACCCCGTCTATGGCATAGGTGGTGCCCTGAAAGCCACGCACGATGAAGCTCTCGACACTGCCGCCATGGGTGTTGCCGCGCTGGATGCTGCTGACGTTGCTCAGGGCGTCGGCCATGCTGTTGGCCTGCTGGTCTTCCAGCACCTGGCGCGGCACCACCTGAATGGATTGCGGGATATCGCGCAGGGGGGCATCGGTCTTGGTGCCGACACTGCTGCGTGAGGCCTTGTAGCCTTGTAACGGGCCGATGGCCGAATGCCGCAGGTCGTGCAGGCCATTGATGTTGGTCGAGTCCAGTTGCAGGGCGGAGGAGGTCGGCCTGGCGCGCAGGATGTAGGTGTTACCACTTTGTGGTACGGCCTCCAGCTGGGTGCCCTGCAGCAGTCGGTCGAAACCTTGGGCAGTACCCACGTCGCCTTGCAGCCCGGGGCTTTGCAAGTCGCCAAGCATGGCCGGGTCCAGCGGCAGGGTCACCCCGGCCTGGGCAGCAAACTCGGCCAGGGCCTGGGCCAACGGGCCGGCAGGGATGACGTAATGACGATCGTCTTCGGCCCAGGCGAAGGGCGAGGCGATGAAGCTGGCGAGCAGGGTGAGGCGCAAGTGCATGGGGGCTTCCTGAAGGGCTGAAGGGTGGTTTCAGGAAGAGGACACCTGAGGCTGATAAAACACGACACGGTCATTTTCATGTTCTGTTTTGCAGACCTCTTCGCGGGCACGCCCGCTCCCACAGGGGATTACACAGGACTCGAACCTGAAGTAATCCTGTGGGAGCGGGTTCACCCGCGAAGGGGCCTGAGGCATCACCTCAACCCTCGGCCGATACCACGGTCACCCAATACCGCGACAGGTAATTCACCCGCAACGGAAACGCCATCGCCAGCGCCCGCAGCGCTGCATCGCTATCTGCCAGTTGATACACCCCGGAAATCTCCAGCCGGGCCACCTCCGGTGCACAGCGCACCCAGCCATGCCGGTAGCGCCCCAGCTCGGCCAGGAAGCTCGCCAGCGGCATACGCTCGACTCGCAGCACGCCATCCAGCCAGTCCACTCTCGGCTGCACACTGTCCACGCGCCTTACCCGGTTGGCACTGACCAGCGCTTGTTCTCCTGCCTCAATGCGCAGGGTTCCGCCTGCCCTCGGTGTAACCGCCACCGTGCCTTCCAGCACCTTCAGTTCGTCGTGCTGATCGTACTGGCGCACGGCAAAGCGCGTGCCCAGCGGCTGGAACACGCCCCATGCCGAGCGCACCAGCATCGGCCGTGGGTCCTTGCCGGTGCTGACATACAACTCCCCCCGGCGCAGCACCAGCAAGCGTTCGCCGGCGCTGTAGCGGATGTCCACGGCGGTATCGGTATTCAAGTGCAGCTCGGTGCCGTCGTCGAGGGTCAGCTGGCGGCGTTCGCCGACGGCAGTGCTGATATCCGCCAGCAACGCGTCCATCGTCCCTGTGCGTGACAGGCTCACCCCCAGCGAGCCCAGTATCACCAGCGAGGTCAGCGCCTTCACTGCTGCGCGCCGGCCCAATGCCGCAGGCCGCTGCAAGGTCGAGCGGGCCACGCTGGGCGGGATCGACTGCACCTGGGCACTGAAGCGTGTCGCCAGCTGCCAGGCCCGCTCGTGTTCGGCACTGGCCGCCCGCCAGGCTGCGCACGCCTGCTGTTCTCCTTCACTGGCCCCACCTTGCAAGCACAGGAACCAGCGCGCGGCCTGCTGGGCTACAGGGCGTGATACGGGAGGCGACATCATGCCCAGCCCTCCGATCCCAGTACGATGCACTCCTCGAACGCGCGCACCAGCCAACGTTGCACCGAGCGCACGGACACGCCCATTTCCTCGGCGATCTGCTCCTGGCTGAACCCTTCCACCTGCGCCATGAGAAACGCCCGCCGTGCCTTGCCCGGCAAACGCGCCAGCACCCGGTCCACGGTATTCAAGGCTTCCAGCAACGCCGCCTGGCATTCGGCGCTGGGCGCCTGGTCTTGCGGCAGGTTCGCCAGTGCTTCCAGGTAGGCCCGCTCCAGGGAGCGGCGGCGGTAGAGGTTGAGCAGCAGGCGTCGGGCGATGGTGGCCAGGTAGGCGCGTGGCTCACGCAGCTCGGTGGGCGGTGCATGGGTGAGCAGTTTGACGAACGTGTCCTGGCTCAGGTCCGCGGCATCGCAGCGATCGTTGACGCGGCGGTACAGCCAGCCTTGCAGCCAGGTGTGATGGCTGCGGTAGAGCTGCTGGATGGGCGCGCGGTCGGGGGACATGGGCAACAGATGTATTCGTTATTGAGAACGACTTGCATTCTATGCAAATTGGCTTTTCAGCGGCAACAGCAGTGTGTGGCTGATGCACAGGGCTATTGTTTCGCCCCGCGAAATTATGGTTTCCCCACCGCACGGATTCTGCTGCCAGCCGAACCGGTGCAGCATGTGTTCCACCAGCCCACTTCGGTGCTGACCAGGAGCCAAGCCCATGTCGAACCCGATCAAGCTTTACAACTTCCCCAAGTCTGGCCACGCCCACCGCATCGAGCTGATGCTGTCGCTGCTGGACCTGCCGACCGAACTGGTGTTCGTCGACCTTGCCAAGGGCGCGCACAAGCAGCCGGACTTTCTGGCCCTCAACCCGTTCGGCCAGGTACCGGTCATCGATGACAACGGCACGGTGATCGCCGATTCCAACGCCATCCTGGTTTACCTCGCGAAAAAATATGACAACGGCACCTGGCTGCCCGAAGAGCCAGCGGCCGCCGCCCGCGTGCAACGCTGGCTGTCAGTCGCCGCAGGCCCACTGGCTTTCGGCCCGGCTGCCGCCCGCCTGGTGACCGTGTTCGGTGCCGCGTTCAACACCGACGAAGTGATAACCCGCGCCCATACCCTGCTCAAGGTAATCGACGCCGAGTTGGCCAAGGCGCCGTTCCTGGCCGGTAACACACCCACCATCGCCGACATCGCCAACTACTCCTACATCGCCCACGCACCGGAGGGCAACGTGTCGCTGGAGCCCTACGCCAACGTGCGCAGCTGGCTGGCCCGGATCGAGTCGCTGCCGGGCTTCGTGCCTATGCCACGTACCGTGATCGGGCTGCAAACCAGCGCCTGACACCCCGCCCTCGGGAGGAACGCCACCATGCAACAGCTCCAGCACCACCGCCCCTCGCCCTGGCATGCCGGCGAGAAAACCCTGCAGGAAAAGGTCGGTGTAGCAGAGCGCATGGAGGCGTTCGGGCAAAAGGTCATACGTGACCATATGCCCGACCAGCACCGCATCTTCTATCACCAGTTACCCTTCATGGTGGCGGCCAGCGTGGACGCCCAGGGCCGGCCCTGGGCGACACTGCTGGAGGGGCCAGAAGGTTTCGTCAGCTCGCCTGACCCTCGCCAGCTGATGATCGACACCACCTTGCCGGCAGATGACCCCGCTACCCCGGGGCTGGTGGCCGGCCAGGCGGTTGGCCTGCTGGGCATCGAGCTACACACCCGTCGGCGCAACCGCATCAATGGGCAGATTCGCCAGGCTGCAGGTGGGCAATTGCAGGTGGCGGTGGAGCAGTCGTTCGGCAACTGCCCGCAGTACATCCAGTTGCGTGACTACACCCGCGTCACCGAACCCGCCCAGGGGCGTGTCGATGCGGCAACCCTGGATGCCAGGGCGGTCAGCATGATCCAGGCCGCCGACACGTTCTTCGTCGCCAGCTATGTCGAACATGACAACGGCCAGCGCTCGGTGGATGTTTCCCACCGTGGCGGCCGGCCGGGGTTCGTCAAGGTCGAAGGCAATACGCTGACCATTCCCGACTACGCCGGGAACCTGCATTTCAACACCTTGGGTAACCTGTTGCTGAACCCGCGGGCAGGCTTGCTGTTCATCGACTTCAACACCGGCAACGTGCTGCAACTGTGCGGGCGTGCCGAGGTGCTGCTGGAAAGCCCGGCCATCCAGGCTTTCGAAGGTGCAGAGCGGCTGTGGACGCTGACGGTCGAGCAGGCCGTGTGGCGGCCGGCCGCGGTGTCCTTGCGCTGGGCCTTCAAGGAGTACGCACCGACCAGCCTGATGACCGGCACCTGGGCCGAAGCCGACGTGCGTTTGCAACAACGCCAGCAACAGCGCCAATGGCAGGCCTGGCGCGTGTTGCGGGTGGAACAGGAAAGCCGCGATATCCGCTCGTTCTACCTCCAGCCGCCGGCCGACAGCGCAGTGGTTTTTGCAGCCGGGCAACATGTTCCGGTGCAAGTGCGGCGCGAGGGTGAAGCGGCGCTGATCCGTACATACAGCCTGTCCAGCGCACCCTCCGACGGCTACTTGCGTATCAGCGTCAAAGCCCAAGGTCCGGTTTCCCGGCACTTGCATGAGCGCATCGCGCCAGGTGATGTGCTTGACGTACGCCCACCCATGGGCAGCTTCACACTGGACTTGCAGAGTACGCGACCGCTTGTGCTGATAGGTGCGGGCGTGGGTATTACGCCGCTGCTGGCCATGCTGCGTGAGCAGTTGAGCCAAGGCCAGCCTCGGCTCATTCACCTGTTCCATGGCGCTCGCAGCCTGGGCGACCTGCCGTTCCAGCAGGAGCTGGCTAGCTTGCGACAACAGGCCGGTGAACGGTTGCACGTGCATCGTGCCCTGAGCCAGCCTGAAGATCATGCGTTGCTTGGGCAAGATTACGAGTTCATCGGCCGGCTGGGCATCGAGCAGGTCAAGGCGACGCTGGCGCTGGACGACTACGATTTCTACCTGTGCGGCCCGGGCGGCTTCACCCAGGACCTGTATGAAGGGCTGCGCGAGGTACATGTGCCCGATGCGCGGATTCATTCCGAAGCCTTTGGCCCCTCGACGCTGCGGCGGTACACGGACGCGGACCTGCCAACCTTGCAACAGCCACCTGCGGCCAGTGAGCCGGTGCCGGTGTACTTTGCCGCCTCGGCCAAGGAGGCGCGCTGGGCACCGGGTAGCGGCACGCTGCTGGAACTGGCCGAGGCGCGCGGGCTGGCGCCGGAGTTCAGTTGCCGGGGTGGCTCGTGTGGTACCTGCAAGACCCGGCTGGTCAGTGGGCAGGTGCATTACCCCAATCCACCGGCAGAGATGCCGGAGCCGGGTTCGGTGCTGATCTGCTGCGCCGTTCCGGCGAAGGTGGAGGAGGGAGGGCAGGCGTTGGTGCTGGATGCCTGAGTTACCTGGGCGGGCCTCTTCGCGGGCAAGCCCGCTCCCACAGGGTACGCGGTACGCCCGGGACCAGTTCTCTGCGCGACAGCGCAGCCCAATGGGCTGGGCAATCTCCCACAGGAATGCGCATGCCTTGGCTTGCCCGCGAAGAGGCCATTACAGGCAACACAAAACGCCCAGATAAAAGATAATCTCGCCACCTCATAGCCCCCAGGAGCCCGCATGGACCAGATCCACCTGATGAAGGTGTTCGTCGCCGTCGGTGAGCTGGAAAGCTTCGCCGCGGCCGCCCGCCGCCTGGACATCTCCCCGGCCGCCGTCACCCGTGCCGTCAGCGCCCTGGAAGAGCAGCTCGGGGTCAAGCTGCTGCTGCGCACCACCCGCAGCGTACGCCTGACCGAAGCCGGAGGCCGCTATCTGGAAGACACCCGGCATATCCTCGCCAGCATCCACGAGGCCAACGAAGCCGCTGCGGGCGTCAACGCCTCCCCCAAAGGTGACCTGGCGGTTACCGCGCCGATCCTGTTCGGCAAGAAATTCGTCATGCCGTGCATCGTCCGCTACTTGCAGCAGTACCCCGAAGTTGATGTGTCTGCCTACTTCCTCGACCGAGTGGTGAACATGGTCGAGGAGGGCATGGACGTGGCCGTGCGCATCGGTCCATTACCCGACTCCGGCCTGAAGGCGTTGCGGGTCGGCAGGGTGCGGCGGATGTTGTGTGCCTCCCCCGACTACCTGGCCCGCCATGGCGTGCCCAGGCATCCCTCGGACCTGGCTGGCCATGCCGTGATCGGCACCAGCAACCTGTCGCCCAGGGCAGGCTGGCGTTTCGGGGTAACCGAAGAGCCGACAATGGTGCGCATGAAGCCGCGGCTGACGGTGACCAGCAATGACGGGGCCATTGCTGCTGCCTGTGGTGGGCTGGGGATTGCCCGCCTGTTGTCGTACCAGGTTGCAGATGAGCTGGCCAGCGGGCAGTTGCAGGTGATCCTGGGCGAGTACGAAGAGGCGCCTTGGCCGATCCACGTGCTGCACCGGGAGAGCAAGTACGGCTCGGCCAAGGTCAGGGCCTTTATCGACATGCTGGCGCAGACACTGCGGGCCCAGCAGCTGGATTGAGGTCGTACAACATCGGCAGAAATAGTCGGAAATAATAATTGTTGTACGACGACCTATGACATGGCACTCTTTCGCCTGAAACAATTTGTCGCAAATAGCCCTGCCGGCATTTGCGCCAATCGCTCGCCACTCTAAAAACAAGAAATTCAGGTGAACCATGAAGATCAAAGGCATCCGTTGGTGGATGGTCAGCCTTGTGACGGCTGGGCTCGTCGTCAACTACCTCGCCCGCAACACTCTCTCGGTGGCCGCGCCCACCTTGATGACCGACCTCTCCATCAGTACCGAGCAGTACGCCAGGATCGTCGCCACCTGGCAGGTGTGCTACGCCCTCATGCAGCCGATTGCCGGCTGGTTCATCGACTTCATCGGCACCAAGTTGGGCTTTGCCGTGTTCGCCATGGCCTGGTCGCTGGCCTGTGCCGGTGCAGCCTTGGCGAGCGGCTGGCAGAGCATGGCGTTCATGCGCGGGTTGCTGGGCATGACCGAAGCCGCTGGCTTGCCAGCCGGAGTCAAGGCTACGACCGAGTGGTTCCCGGCCAAGGAGCGTTCGGTGGCGATTGGCTGGTTCAACATCGGCTCGTCGCTTGGCGCCTTGCTGGCGCCGCCGCTGGTGGTGTGGGCGATCCTGCACAGTGGCTGGCAGCTGGCGTTCGTGATCGTCGGCGTTTCCGGTGTTGCCTGGACCCTGTTGTGGATGCTGCTGTACAAGCACCCACGCGACCAGAAGCGCCTGAGTGACGAGGAGCGCGACTACATCCTGGCCGGGCAGGAAGCGCACTTCAAACAGGACACCCGCGAGAAGGGCGCGTGGAAGCGTATCTTCAAGGCCCGCAACTTCTACGCCATCGCGTCGGCGCGGATCCTCTCCGAGCCGGCCTGGCAAACCTTCAACGCCTGGATTCCGTTGTACCTGATGACCGAGCGGCACATGAACATCAAGGAAGTCGCGATGTTTGCCTGGCTGCCGTTCCTGGCTGCCGACATTGGCTGTGTGCTGGGCGGGTATCTCAGCCCGCTGTTCCACCGCTACTGCAAGGTGTCGTTGTTCACCTCACGCAAGATGGTGCTGGTGTTCGGTGCCAGCTGCATGATCGGCCCGGCCTGCATCGGCCTGGTGGAAAGCCCGTACACGGCGATTCTGTTGCTGTGCATTGGCGGGTTTGCCCACCAGACGTTGTCGGGGGCGCTGTATTCGATTACCTCCGACTCGTTCAGCAAGGACCAGGTGGCCACCGCGACCGGCATGGGGGGCATGTGCGGGTACCTGGGGGCGGCGGTGTTTACCCTGGTGTTTGGGGTGCTGGTGACGCAGATCGGCTATAGCCCGCTGTTTGTGGTGCTGGCGGCGTTTGATATCGTCGCGGCGGTGTTGGTGTGGAAGGTGGCACGCGAGGTGCGGCGGGATGTTTCTGCCAAGCCAGTGGTGGGGGCTACCGAGGCATTGGCGTAAGGGTTGAGAGTTTGGGGCTGCAAAGCAGCCCCAATCCAGGCAACACAACTACAACGCCCGATACTGCATCCTGAACCCCAGGCTCATCTCTTCCCCCTGCTGCAACAGCCTCAACCCCGGCCGCCCCGGCAGGTGATGTGCATTGACCGGGTGAGTAACCGGTTCAAAGCAGAAAAACCCTTGCCCCTGCGGACAGAACAGCAAGAAGTGCTCAGCCTCGCTGGCGCTGCACGCCAACCGATACCCGGCACCCGGCTGTTCAATCACACATTCCCCCGGCCAGCCACTGAACGCGTGATCAACCACCGTCTCCGGCAGGCTGCCCAGCGTTTCAAACCGCCATTGCTCCGGTACCTCGGCCTGATACGACGGCAGTTGCCCGTCCTCGGCCAGCCAAACCTTGCGGGCTGCGGCATACAGCCTGGTGTCGGGGTACCGCGGAAAGTAAGGATGCAATCCCAACCCATACCAGTTAGCTCGCTGCTCCAGGTGCTTCACGTGCAGGTCCAGGTTCAGGCACCCCTCATGCAAGTGCACATCGAGCGTCGCCAGGTAGGCAAACGGCACTTCACTGTGCAGCGTCAGGCGTGCGCGTCGCTCGCTGTGGTGCTCCACCTGCCAGGCCTGCTGCCAGGCGCTGCCATGAATCGGGTAGGGGTCGTGTTCGGTATTGGGCGCCAGTGCCTGCCAGCTCTCGGGCCGGGCAAAGCCACCCTCGGCAATGCGATTGGACCATGGCGCCAGCGGGTAGCAAGCCAGGCGCCGCGGTGTGCCGCTGGCCAAGGCGTCGGCATCGGTGTGGCGCAGCAGCGCCTGCCCGGTCGCCTTGACCTGCCAGTTGACCAGGCTGGCGCCCAGCTCCGGGGCCAGGCTCAGACGGGTCAGGCGGTCCTGCAGGTGCAGTTCGGTCACAGCCATTCAGGGCTCCTTTGTAAAAGTGTCAGCCGGGGCGCCGGTAAGTGAGCAGCACGATGCCGCACACCACCACGGCACCGCCGAGTAATTGCAGGGTACCCAGTTGCTGGTCGAGCAAGGCCCAACCCAGCAGCAAGGTCGCGATCGGTTCGACGTTCATCACCGGCGCGTTCTGTGCCATGTTCAGCCTTGGCACACAGACAAACAGCAAGGTGAACGCCAGGCCGTACAGCACCACGAGGCTGGCCAGGGCAAACCAGCCGCTGCTGCTGCCCGGCAGCGACAAACCGGACGGCATCACGCCGCTGAAACCGGCAACCAGCATGCTGGAGAACACGATCAGCAGTGTCAGCAGGCTGCGCACGGGGCCGCGCACGGCGGCCAGCTTGTGGTCGGTGATCCACAAGGCACAGGCAAAGGCGCAGGCAGCGGCGAAGGCCAGGCTGACGCCCAGCGCCCAGTGCGGATTGGCCGCGCCGCTTTCTGTCAGGCGTGCCGGCACATCCAGCGCCAGGACCAGGCCGCACAGGATCAGGCCCATGAACAGCACCGTGCGACCAGTGGGCCGTGCCCCGCCCAGTGCCCAGGTGAGTAGCGCCAGCAGCATCGGGAAGGTATTGCCCACCAGCAGTGCCAACGCCACTGGAATGCGCGCAACCGCCGAGTACAGGCACAGGCTCTGGGTGGCGATCAGCAGGCCGAGCAACAACTGCCAGCGGCGGGTGCCGGAGGGTAGGGCCAGGGCCTGGCGTTGCCACAGCAGCAGGCCGGCCAGCACCAGGAAGGTGATGCCCGAGCGGCAGAGGATGGCCAGCAGCACGCCGGTGCCGTCATCGAAGGCGATACGTGCGGCGATGTGGTTGCCGGCGAATGAACAGGCAAGCAGAGCCAATAGGGCGATGGCCAGCTTGCGTGGGAACAGAGCGATAGCAGAGGAGGGGACAGCCATGTGCAGGATCCGTTTGCAGGTAGGGCCAAGGGGGCTGCTTTGCAGCCCATCGCCGGCAAGCCCGCTCCCACAGTTATCGCGCAAGCCTTGAAAGCGATGCGGTCCCTGTGGGAGCTGGCTTGCCGGCGATGGGCCGCAAAGCGGCCCCGCTTTTATTTACAACACCACGCTAGGCAGCCACAGCGAAATGGCCGGAATGTAGGTCACCGCCATCAGCACCAGGAACAGCGCCAGGTAGAACGGCAGCAGTGCTTTCACCGTCGATTCGATACTCACCTTGCCAATCGCCGAGCCGACGAACAATACCGCCCCCACCGGCGGGGTGATCAGCCCGATCCCCAGGTTCACCAGCATGATCATGCCAAAGTGCACCGGGTCCACACCGATACCGGTAATCACCGGCAACAGGATCGGGGTCAGGATCAGGATCAGCGGCGCCATGTCCATCACCGTGCCCAACAACAGCAACATGAAGTTGATGCACATCAGGATCACATAGCGGTTGTCCGACAGGGTCAGGAACGCCGTGGTGATCTTCGACGGGATCTGCATCAGCGTCATCACGTAGCCGAAGCTGGCGGCAAAGCCGATCAGGATCATCACGATCGAGATGGTACGCACCGTGCGGTGCATCAGCTTGGGCAGGTCGCGCCACTTGTAGTCGCGGTAGATGAACATGGTCACGAAGAATGACCACACTACCGCCACGGCTGCCGACTCGGTCGCGGTGAACACGCCCGACAGAATGCCGCCCAGGATGATCACCATGGCCATCAGGCCCCACAGCGCTTCACCGGCAATTTTCAGCGCCTGGCGCAGCGGGATCACTTCGCCCTTGGGGTAATTGCGCTTCTTGGCGAAGATCAGGCACAGGCCCATCATCACCGCGCTCAGCAGCAAGCCGGGCATCACCCCGGCCATGAACAGCGAGGCAATCGACACCGTGCCGCCCGCTGCCAGCGAGTACAGCACCGAGTTGTGGCTGGGCGGGGTCAGCAGCGCCTGTACCGAACCGCTGACGGTCACCGCGGTGGAGAACTCGCGCGGGTAGCCCTTGCGCTCCATTTCCGGGATCAGCACTGAGCCCACCGATGCAGTATCGGCCACCGACGAGCCGGAAATCGCGCCAAAGAACGTCGAGGCCATGATGTTGACCAGCGACAGCCCACCACGCACGAAGCCCACCAGCACCCCGGCAAACGCCACCAGCCTTCGCGACATGCCGCCTTCGGCCATGATCGCGCCGGCCAGCACGAAGAACGGAATGGCCAGCAGCGAGAACTTGTTAACGCCACTGGCCACCTGGATCATCATCGCCTGCAGCGGGATGTCGATCCACCAGGCGCCGACCAGCGCCGACAGGCCCAGGGCATAGGCCACCGGCATACCCAGCAGAATGAGCACGATGAAGCTGCCCAACAGAATGAACGCATCCATTTATGCCGCTCCTTCGCTTTCTTCCAGCTGGTCGAAGCGCACCACCTTGCGGTGGCTCTGGTCGCCCAGCAGCAGTTTCTCCAGCACGAACACCAGGGTCAGCACGCCACCCACCGGGATCGGCGCATAGGTCATGCCTACCCGCACACCCGGCAGCGATGCCAGAAACTGGTTCCAGGTGGTGATGCACAGCTTGGTGCCGTAGTAAGTCATGAACACACACACCAGAATCATCAGCACCTGCACCAGCAGCGCCACCAGCCGGCGCTGCAGTGGCGGCAGGCGGTCGGTAATCATCGCCACCGCCATGTGCGCCCCGGCGCGGTAACTGGCGGCGGCGCCGACGAAGCTGAACACCACCATCAGCAGGATGGCCACCGGCTCCGGCCAGCTGGAGCCGGTGCCAAGTACGTAGCGGGCGAAGATGCCCCACGGGATGATCAGCGACATGGTCAGGATCGACAGGCCGGCGACCCAGATACAAGCGCGGTACAGCGTGTCGTTGGCACGCAGAAACAGGTTTTTCATGGGCATCACCAAAGCGGCAGGGCGGCTGGCGCCGCACTGCCGAGGTCGGTAGGAGAGGTTGGGCTTACTGCACCGCGTCGATACGTTTCATCAGGTCGGCGTATTGCGCGCCGTATTTTTCCCGTACCGATGCGGTGGCGTCGTAGAACGGCTTCTTGTCGACGGTGATGAACTCGACACCGGCGGCCTTGAGCTTCTCTTCGCTGGCGGCAGACTTGGCGTCCCACAGCGCACGCTCTTCCATCTGTGCCTCACGTGCCACCTTTTTCACCAGCACCTGCTGCTCGGGGGTGAGCTTGTCCCAGGTGGTCTTGGACATCACCACCGGCTCTGGCAGGATCAGGTGGCCGGTCAGGGTGTAGTACTTGGCGCTCTGGAAGTGGTTGTGCTCGAGCAGGGTCGGCGGGTTGTTCTCGGCACCGTCGATTACCCCGGTCTGCAAGGCGCTGAATATTTCCCCGGTGTCCATGGCAATGCCGTTGCCGCCCATGGCGTTCATCATGTCGATGAACAGTGGGTTGCCTTGCACGCGAATCTTCATGCCCTTGAGGTCTTCCAGGCTGCGCACCGGCTTCTTGGTGTAGATGCTGCGCGAGCCGCCGTCCATCCAGGCCAGGGCCACCAGGTTGAAGTCGGAGTTGGTGATCTTGTCGAGGATCTCCTGGCCGATCTCGCCATCGATGATCTTGCGCATGTGGTCATGGTCGCGGAACACGAACGGCATGTTGAACACGTTCACATCCGGTACCACCGGGCCGACGATCCCCAGGCTGACGCGGGTCATCTGCACGGCGCCGATCTGCGCCTGCTCGATCACTTCCTTCTCCGAGCCCAGCACACCGCCGGCGAACATCTTGAAGGTGATGTCGCCATTGCTGGCTTCTTCCAGCTTTTTGCCCATGTTCTGCTCGGCGACCACGGTCGGGTAGCCGGCGGGGTGGATTTCGGCGAACTTGATGTCCAGCGCCGAGGCGGGCATGGCCACGCTGAAGGCGAACGGGAGTACGGCAAGAAGCAGCTTGCGTTTGAACGTCATGATGAAACTCCGTGGTTTTTATTATCCGGTTTCGGGCGTGCAAAGAGTGTTGTGGTGTTGGCAGTGGGATTCAGCCCCGGTAGGCAGGTTCCTCCAGGCCCCGGGTGCCAGGGTTGAGGGCAAATACCCCGCCAGCCAGTGGCTGGTCGCCGAGCTCGATGCCCGCGGGGCGGATCGAGGTGACATACAGGGTGTCGAGGTTGGCGCCACCGAAGGCGCACATCGCCGGCTTTTTCACCGGCACGCTGAGCGAGCGGTCGAGGCGGCCGTCGGGGGTGAAGCGGTGGATCTGCCCGGCATCGTTGCCGCAGATCCAGTAGCAGCCGTCCTGGTCGATGGCGGCGCCATCGGGGCGGCCGGGGTAGCCGCGCATGTCGACGAACAGCCGCTTGTTGTGCGGCGTGCCGCTGTCGGTGTCGTAGTCGAAGGCCCAGACCTTCTGCACGTTGGGGTGCGAGTCGGACAGGTACATGCGCTTGCCATCGGGGCTGAAGGCCAGGCCGTTGGGTACGATCATGCCGTCCTGTTGCAGGTGCAGCCGGACTTCGCCGTCATGCCGGTAAAGCGCACCGACGTGGGCACCTTGCTGCATGTCGAGCAGCATGGTGCCGGCCCAGAAGCGGCCCTGGCGGTCGCAGCGGCCATCGTTGAAGCGCATGCCTGGCTGGGCATGCTGCACGCCACTGAGCAGGTGGCTGTGCAGGCTGCCATCGGCGTTTGCCCGGAGCTGGAAAATGCCGCTTTCCATGCCGGCCACCCAGCCGTCGCCGCTACGGGCGATACAGGCAAGCATCTGGTCGCCTTGCCAGACACGGTGCGTGCCATCGGCCGCCTGCCAGCGGTGCAGCTGGCGCGCGGGAATGTCGACCCAGTACAGGGCCTGTTCGCTGGGGTGCCACACGGGGCTTTCGCCGGTGCCGTTGCGGGCGTCGACAATCAGTTCGCAGTTCATGGCCGTGCCTCCTGGCGTGGGTGGGGTCAGTTGAACGGGCCGGCCACGGCGAAGGCACCGCCCTGATAGACCATGCTCGGGTCATCGGCGGCGGGCGCCGGCTGGGCTTCCACGGCGGCGCGGAAGGGTTCCGAACTGTCCTTGGGTGCATAGCCCAAGTGCTCGGCATGGCGGTTGTCCCACCACACGGTGCGGTTGTTAGAGGCGCCGTAGACGATGGTGTGGCCAACGTCGGGGGTGAACAGCCCACGCTCGATCAGTTGCACCAGGTCGTCGTAGCTCAGCCAGGTGCAGAGCATGCGGGGGTTTTGCGGTTGCGGGAACGATGAGCCGATGCGGATGCTGACGGTTTCGATGCCGTAGCGGTCGAAGTAGAAGCTGGCGACATCCTCGCCATAGCACTTGGACAACCCGTAGTAGCTGTCGGGGCGACGCGGGGAGTGGGCGTCGATGCGTTCATCCTGGCGGTAGAAACCGATGGTGTGGTTGGAGCTGGCGAAGATGATGCGCTTTACCCCGTGCTTGCGCGCCGCCTCGTAGACGTGGAACACGCCGCAGATGTTGGGGCCGAGGATGTCTTCGAAGGAGTGCTCGGTGGACACGCCGCCGAAGTGGATGATGGCGTCGACGCCTTCGACCAGGGTATGCACGGCAGCCTTGTCGGCAAGGTCGCAGATGACGACCTCTTCATGCGGGCCAGCGGCAGGTGCCATGGGGCTGATGTCGGAAAGGCGCAGGACCTCGGCGTAGCCTTGCAGGCGTTCGCGAAGGACCTTGCCCAGGCCGCCTGCGGCTCCGGTGAGCAGCAGGCGATTGAGGGGGGTAGTGGTCATGGCCGGCTCTTGTTGTTAATTGTTGTAGGTTGTCGTATGACTTTGGTGATTATTGGCGGTGGGTCTGGTGGTTGTCAATGAGGCATGCACAGCCCTCTGCGGGTTACGCGGTCTGTTGTGGGAGCGGCCTTGTGTCGCGAAAGGGGCGCGCAGCGCCCCCAAAACTCTAAAGCCTGCACCATGCTGGGGCTGCTACGCAGCCCTTTCGCGACACAAGGCCGCTCCCACAGGGATCGCGTTCGCCCTTGGTTACAGCAGCGACAACGGGTAGTTGAAAATCAACCGGTTCTCATCAAACTCGTTATTGCTGTAATCCCGTCGAATCGACGAGTTACGCCACTTCACACTCAAATCCTTGAACGCCCCGCTCTGGATCACATACGCCAGCTCCGTCTCGCGCACCCACTCCTTGCCATCGGTCACCACGCCACTGTGCACATCGCGCCCGCTGATGTAGCGGTTCATCAGGGTCAACCCCGGTATCCCGACCGTCACGAAGTTGAAGTCATGGCGCACCTGCCACGAGCGTTCGTTGGCGTTGTCGAAGCTGGAGTTGTAGCTGTCGTTGGCCAGCGTCCCGCCACTGGTGCCATTGACCCGCATCCAGGTATCGCCGTCGACCTTCTGCAGCCCGACCCAGAAGGTGCTGCCGCCATACTTGGCCGAGAACATCCCCGAGTAGGTCTTGTTGTCCAGTTCGCCGGCGCGTTTGGAGCCGTCGTCATCGCCGTGGAAGTAGCCCAGGTTGGCGCCCAGGTTCCAGTCACCCAGCGGCTGGCTGTGGCTCAGTTGCAGGTACTGCTGCTGGTACACATCCTTCAGCACCGCATTCCACAGCCCGACCAACGTGCGGTCCTGGTTGAACTTGTACTCGCCACCGACAAAGTTGAAACGGTCCGACACCCCACCGCCGTAGCTCATGTCTTCCATGCTGGCGTCGTTGCGCGGGCTGTTGCCGCGGAACTGGCCGCCGTACAAGGTCAGCCCGGCAATCTCGTTGGAGGTGATTTGCCCGCCACGGAACGTCTGCGGCAACGAGCGCCCGTCGTCCGAACGCAGTATCGGCAGCACCGGCATCCACTCACCGATCTTCAACTCGGTCTTCGAGATACGCGCCTTGCCCGCCACCGCCAGTCGCCCATAGTCATCTGCCGGCTTGCCATCGTCATGGCGCGGTAGCAACGCCGTGCCGTAGGTACCGCCACCGCCATCAAGCTTGACCGACCACAGCCCCAGCACATCCACACCAAAGCCGATTGGGCCCTCGGTGAACCCCGAACGGGCGTCGAGAATGAAGCTTTGCGTCCACTCTTCAGCCTTGCTTTGCGGGTTGCTCGGGTTGGTAAAGTTACGGTTGATGTAGAAGTTGCGTAGCCCGAGCGTGGCCTTGCTGTCCTCGACAAAACCCGCAGCCAGGCTGGTGCCTGGCAAGCCGGCGATAACCCCGGCGCCAAGCAGGGCGAAGGGCAGGGTGTGGCAGATTTTCATTATTGTTGTGCTCCCGAAGGGTATGGCAGCCCGTCCACCGGGCACGCACAAGCGGCCTGCGGCAGGGGCGGGTAGGTAACGGGCCGGTCAGGGCCAGGGGTAAAAACGCGGTAACCCGGCGCTAGGTACTCGAGGGGGTACGCCAGCAGGCCGTGGGAAGAGGGGTATGCAACAGACGTGGGTGTAGCGGGATGGGTATCGACATGGGTTCGTCCACTGATTGTTGTTCTTGTTATGTGTTGTCGTACAACTGTGGACGATTATTAGCAAGCGAGTGGGGGGCTGTCAACGCCTGATGGCTGAGCAATTTAGGGGTGAGATGGCAACGACCGGGCTGTAGAAGCTCTACTGCGAGCACCCTAGAGACATACTACGACCAAGGTAGTCCCAGGCAAACCGGAGACATAATTTACAAATCCAATCCAATCGCCTGTGGACCCTGCCGCTACGCTGCGCTATCTTCAGATCTGGCCTCGCCCTCGACCACGTAGACTGGCATGTCCAGTCCCGGCACCTCGTTGTGCCGTACCCCTCTTGTCGGCGTGGGCGGGGCCTCTTTTTTACTCGAAAGTCGAACCATGGCGTCCATCAACATCCGCATCGACGACGAACTCAAAGCCCGCGCCTACGAAGAGCTCGAACGCCTAGGTGTAACCCCCTCCGAATTGATGCACCAGGTTCTGCAATATGTAGCAGAGCAGGGCAAGCTGCCCTTCGAGCCAGCCAAAGTGGCCGAAGAAGATGAAGATTTCATCGCGACGGTAAATGAGCGGCTGTCTTCTCCGCTGCGTGTGACGGTCCAACTGGATGACCTATAGAATCTGACTCGGTGGATGGCACCGGATACGCCGGTGTTCGCCGGTGAACCCTAATGTCAGTCAGTCAGGCAAATTGGGCCGCTTTGCGCCCCTTCGCGGGCTCGCCCGCTCCCACAGATATATCGCTGAGCCTATGATTTGCGCGGTCCCTGTGGGAGCGGGCAAGCCCGCGAAGGGCTGCAAAGCAGCCCCAGTTACGTCGGTCGATCTCAAAGACGATTAACAGTCTTGCGACAGGCACCCGGCAGCCGAGATGCTCTAACTGAACAGCTAATAAAAAGGCTGCCATTCGGCAGCCTTCTCGATGCTCAGCCCGGACAATCAGTCCCAGCTCAACGCACCACCAGTCTGATACTCAATCACACGCGTCTCAAAGAAGTTCTTCTCTTTCTTCAAGTCCATGATCTCGCTCATCCATGGGAACGGGTTGGTAGTCCCCGGGTACTCTTCCTTCAGACCAATCTGGGTCAAACGACGGTTGGCAATGAACTTGAGGTAGTCCTCCATCATCGCTGCGTTCATGCCCAGCACGCCGCGTGGCATGGTGTCACGGGCGTATTCGATCTCCAGCTGGGTCCCTTGCAGGATCATCTGGGTCGCTTCTTCCTTCATCGCCGCGTCCCACAGGTGCGGGTTCTCGATCTTGATCTGGTTGATCACGTCGATACCGAAGTTCAGGTGCATCGACTCGTCACGCAGGATGTACTGGAACTGCTCGGCGACGCCGGTCATCTTGTTGCGGCGGCCCATCGACAGGATCTGGGTGAAGCCGCAGTAGAAGAAGATGCCTTCCAGTACGCAGTAGTAGGCGATCAGGTTGCGCAGCAGCTCTTTGTCGGTCTCGACGGTACCGGTGTTGAATTCCGGGTCGGAGATGGCGCGGGTGTACTTCAGGCCCCAGGCGGCTTTCTTCGCGACCGACGGGATCTCGTGGTACATGTTGAAGATCTCGCCTTCATCCATGCCCAGCGATTCGATGCAGTACTGGTAGGCGTGGGTGTGGATCGCCTCTTCGAAGGCCTGGCGCAGGATGTACTGGCGGCACTCCGGGTTGGTGATCAGGCGGTACACGGCCAGGGCCAGGTTGTTGGCAACCAGCGAGTCGGCGGTGGAGAAGAAGCCCAGGTTGCGCATGACGATGCGGCGCTCGTCTTCGGTCAGGCCGTCCTGGCTCTTCCACAGGGCGATGTCGGCGGTCATGTTGACCTCTTGCGGCATCCAGTGGTTGGCGCAGCCGTCCAGGTACTTCTGCCAGGCCCAGTCGTACTTGAACGGTACCAGCTGGTTCAGGTCGGCACGGCAGTTGATCATGCGCTTTTCGTCTACCGCAACGCGGGCAGAGGAACCTTCCAGCTCGGCCAGGCCTTCGGCAACGTCGAGGGCGTCGAGGGCTGCCTTGGCACGTTTGACCGCGTCGGAGTCAGCAGCGGTGGCCGCACGGGCTTCCAGAGCGGCGGCACCACCGGCGCTGTCGAGCTTGTCGAGGGTGGCGGCGGCAGCGGCCTGCGCAGGGTTGTTGCCTTTGGCGGCTACTTCGCCGTCTTCTTTGTCGAATTCGTCCCAGCTCAGCATGGTTTGGCTCCTGCTTGAGGGTTGCCCTGGGGCAACCGCTTGGATTTAAAGAATGTGATGCCTGACGCAAGGCCGTAACGGCGAATGGACAGCTCGAGAGGCTGACTCTCGTTTACATCTGAATGTGTTCTGGCTTGTACCTGGCCAGGCCTCGGGGAGGGGCCAGGACAATTGAATGGTGCTCTTTTCAGAGGGGGCGAAGTATATCGGATTTCGCCTTGGATCGGGGCGCGTCTCTTGCGGGCGAGGGTAACTTTTTCGACCGGAATTGCGTGCGTCCGTTCACCGGGTTTCTGTGGTTTGCCACGGGGGGAGAGTGTAGCGCCAACCTATATGTTGTGCCAGTTTAAATTTTCAGGCACATCATATGGTGTTTCCTGGAGGGTTGTGTTGTTTGTACCGGCCTTATCGCCGGCAAGCCAGCTCCCACAGGTACTGCGCATGGCGCAAGGGCGATGCAGTACCTGTGGGAGCCGGCTTGCCGGCGATGAGGCCAGTTCAGGCGGGCACTAGCTGCGAGGGTTGTGCAGCGTTTCGACAATGTGTGTCTTGGGGTGCTTGCGTGCCTGCTCCACCGAGGTAAAGCGGCCGGTTTCTGCGTTACGGCCAATCTTGCGAGTTGCCACTTTTTTCCGCGCCATGGGCTTACATCCTTTTGTGAGAAGTCCTGTTCTTTTACCGAGCAGCGCAAACGCTGGGCAAAGGGCAAGGTTTCTCCGGGGCGCAGATACAAAAATGCCGCGCGGGGCACCCTTGGGCACCCCGCGCGGCATCTAGCCCTTACTGGCAGGCTTCGCAGTCAGGCTCGTCGATCGCGCAGGCCTTCGGCACTGGCGCTGGGCCCGCTGCCTGGACCGGGGCACTGTCGCCACCGCTGGAAACGGCGTTGAGCTTGCCGGTGTTGATGGTCGACTTCTCGGTGCTGGTCGCGGCCAGGGCACGGAGGTAGTAGGTGGTTTTCAGACCACGGTACCAGGCCATGCGGTAGGTCACGTCCAGCTTCTTGCCCGAGGCACCAGCGATGTAAAGGTTCAGCGACTGAGCCTGGTCGATCCACTTCTGGCGACGCGAGGCAGCATCGACGATCCACTTGGTTTCCACTTCGAACGCAGTGGCGTACAGGTCTTTCAGCTCTTGCGGGATACGCTCGATCTGCTGCACCGAACCGTCGTAGTACTTCAGGTCGTTGATCATGACCGAGTCCCACAGGCCGCGGGCCTTCAGGTCGCGAACCAGGTACGGGTTGATCACGGTGAACTCGCCCGACAGGTTCGATTTCACGTACAGGTTCTGGTAGGTCGGCTCGATCGACTGCGACACACCGGTGATGTTGGCGATGGTCGCGGTTGGCGCGATGGCCATGATGTTCGAGTTACGAATACCTTTTTGTACGCGGGCACGTACCGGCGCCCAGTCCAGGGTTTCGTTCAGGTCGACGTCGATGTACTTCTGGCCACGGGCTTCGATCAGGATCTGTTGTGAGTCCAGCGGCAGGATGCCCTTGGACCACAGCGAGCCCTGGAAGGTCTCGTACGCACCGCGCTCATCGGCCAGGTCGCAGGAGGCCTGGATGGCGAAGTAGCTGACCGCTTCCATCGACTTGTCGGCGAACTCGACGGCCGCATCGGAACCGTAGGCAATGTGCTGCAGGTACAGCGCATCCTGGAAGCCCATGATGCCCAGGCCGACAGGGCGGTGCTTGAGGTTCGAGTTACGCGCTTGCGGCACCGAGTAGTAGTTGATGTCGATCACGTTGTCGAGCATGCGCACGGCGGTGTTCACGGTGCGTTGCAGCTTGGCGGTGTCCAGCTTGCCATCGACGATGTGGTTCGGCAGGTTGATCGAGCCCAGGTTGCAGACCGCGATCTCGTCCTTGTTGGTGTTCAGGGTGATCTCGGTGCACAGGTTCGAGCTGTGGACCACGCCCACGTGCTGCTGCGGCGAACGCAGGTTGCACGGGTCCTTGAAGGTCAGCCACGGGTGGCCGGTCTCGAACAGCATCGACAGCATCTTGCGCCACAGGTCTTTGGCCTGGATGGTCTTGAACACCTTGATCTTGTTGTACTCGGTCAGGGCTTCGTAGTACTCGTAGCGCTCTTCGAAGGCCTTGCCGGTCAGGTCGTGCAGGTCTGGCACTTCCGAAGGCGAGAACAGGGTCCACTTGCCGTCATCGAAGACGCGCTTCATGAACAGGTCAGGGATCCAGTTGGCGGTGTTCATGTCGTGGGTACGACGGCGGTCATCACCGGTGTTCTTGCGCAGCTCGATGAATTCTTCGATGTCCAGGTGCCAGGTTTCCAGGTAGGCACACACGGCGCCTTTGCGCTTGCCACCCTGGTTCACGGCAACGGCGGTGTCGTTGACCACTTTCAGGAACGGTACAACGCCCTGGGACTTGCCGTTGGTGCCCTTGATGTACGAGCCCAGTGCACGGACCGGGGTCCAGTCGTTGCCCAGGCCACCGGCGAATTTCGACAGCATGGCGTTGTCGTGGATCGCGTGGTAGATGCCCGACAGGTCGTCCGGCACGGTGGTCAGGTAGCAGCTGGACAGCTGCGGGCGCAGGGTGCCGGCGTTGAACAGGGTCGGGGTCGAGGCCATGTAGTCGAAGGACGACAACAGGTTGTAGAACTCGATCGCGCGGGCTTCCTTGTCTTTCTCTTCCAGCGCCAGGCCCATGGCCACACGCATGAAGAACACCTGCGGCAGTTCGAAGCGCACGCCATCCTTGTGGATGAAGTAGCGGTCGTACAGGGTCTGCAGGCCCAGGTAGGTGAACTGCTGGTCGCGTTCGTGGTTGATCGCCTTGCCCAGTTTTTCCAGGTCGAAATCAGCCAGGGCCGGGTTCAGCAGCTCGAACTCGATGCCTTTGGCGACGTAGGCCGGCAGGGCCTTGGCGTACAGGTCGGCCATTTCGTGGTGGGTGGCGCTGTCGGCTACGTTCAGGAAGCCCAGGCCTTCGGCGCGCAGGGTGTCCATCAGCAGGCGGGCGGTGACGAACGAGTAGTTCGGCTCGCGCTCTACCAGGGTACGGGCGGTCATCACCAGGGCGGTGTTGACGTCCTTGATGGCCACGCCGTCGTACAGGTTCTTCAGGGTTTCGCGCTGGATCAGGTCGCCATCGACTTCGGCCAGGCCTTCGCAGGCTTCGCTGATGATGGTGTTCAGGCGGGCCATGTCGAGAGGCGCCAGGCTGCCGTCGGCCAGGGTGATGCGGATGCTCGGGTGTGGCTCGACCACCGAGTCGGTGTTGGCACGGGTGGCGCGCTCTTTCGCACGCTGGTCGCGGTAGATCACATAGTCGCGGGCGACTTTCTGCTCACCGGCACGCATCAGGGCGAGTTCGACCTGGTCCTGGATTTCTTCGATGTGGATGGTGCCACCCGATGGCATGCGACGCTTGAACGTGGCGGTAACCTGTTCGGTCAGGCGCGCGACGGTGTCGTGGATGCGCGACGAAGCGGCAGCGGTGCCGCCTTCAACTGCAAGGAACGCCTTGGTGATGGCCACGGTGATTTTGTCGTCGGTGTAAGGGACGACAGTGCCGTTGCGCTTGATCACACGCAGTTGGCCAGGGGCGGTGGCGGCCAGATCCTGGTTGGAATCGGCGGCCTGCGGCACCTTGGCTTGCGGGTTCTCGCGAGTTGTGTCGGTTTGCATGGGTGGGTGTCTCCACAGTTTCTATATTGTTCAGGCGCCTTTTGGGCGCCCACCGTTCCGTCCACTTGCTCGATTGCCCGGCGGGGATGCGCAATGCATGCGCATCCGCCCGCGTGGGCGTACCGACTTCGGGACAGACTCAGGAATAAGGGGCAATAGCTTGCCGCTCCCTGGCCGAAGTCAAAGGTTCTGGGCATGAAACCCCAAAAACCGGTGCTGATGAGTGCCAGGCGTTGCCTACAACACTCATACCCGAACAACGCCCTGGAAGGGCTTGCCTCGGTCGCCTCCGCAGGAGCGGTTTGGCTGCTGAAATCACCTGAAGTTCAGCCCGGAAAATAGCTTGATCTTGCGGGTTGACTTTTGTGTGTGATTTTGCACGAACCCCAACATCTAGTGGTTCGCTGCGATCGGGATACAAGATAATGCGGTATTGGGGGCTTTGCAAGGCGAGCGCCTGTGGATAACGTGTGCGTACTTTGTGAGTGAATGGTGAGTATTCGCTGTAGGCCTTGTGCCAAGTGGTTTGCAGTATTTTTCTGCGCCTTGCTGCCCCAGGGCAGTTTTTTTCGGGGGCGCACCCTACCACAAAAAACGGTTCAGTCGAGGGGCTTGTGGGCGGGTTGGCAGTGCTTGTGGTGGGACGTAGTATCCGAGGGGGATGTTGCCTTTTGGTTAAAGGGTTATGTTGCCAGTGCCGGCCCTTTCGCGGGCATGCCCGCTCCCACAGGTGCTGCGCAACTCCCCTGTGGGAGCGGGCGCGCCCGCGAAGGGGCCGGCACAGGCAACAGAAAAACAACAATTAAAGGCAGAGGCCATGGACCACCCCACCCCCCGCATCCTCATCGTCGAAGACGACCAGCGCCTGGCCGAACTCACCGCTGAGTACCTGCAGGCCAACGGCTACGAGGTCAGCGTCGAGGGCGACGGTGCCCGCGCCGCACGGCGCATCGTCGACAGCCAGCCTGACCTGGTCATCCTCGACCTCATGTTGCCCGGCGAAGACGGCCTGAGCATCTGCCGCCGGGTGCGCAGCCAGTACCCCGGCCCGATCCTCATGCTCACCGCCCGCAGTGACGAACTCGACCAGATCCAGGGCCTGGACCTGGGGGCCGACGACTACGTGTGCAAACCGGTACGCCCACGGCTGCTGCTGGCGCGAATCCAGGCCCTGCTGCGCCGCAGCGAGGCCGTGGACAACAAGCGCCAGGACCTGGCCTTTGGCGCCCTGCGTATCGACAACCGCTTGCGCGAGGCGCGCCTGGGCGAACAGTTGATCGAGCTGACCGGTGCCGAATTCGACCTGCTCTGGCTGTTGGCCAGCAACGCTGGGCGGGTGCTTACCCGCGAGCAGATCTTCACCGCGCTGCGCGGCGTGGGCTACGACGGGCAGGACCGCTCCATCGACATCCGTATCTCGAAAATCCGCCCCAAGATCGGCGATGACCCACTTCAACCGCGCCTGATCAAGACCCTGCGCAGCAAGGGCTACCTGTTCGTTGGCGAGGCGCCATGAACAACTCGATCTTCCTGCGTATATACGGTGGCATGCTGGCGGTGCTGGTGCTGGTGGCGCTGCTCGGCGTACTCAGCCTGCACCTGGTGAACGAAGTACGCGCCGCCCAACACCGCGAAGGCCTGGCTCAGGGCACCTTCAGCCTGATGGCCGACAACCTCGCGCAGCAGAACGACACCGAACGCAAGCGCTCACTGCTGATCTGGGAGCGCCTGCTGGGCGTGCCGCTGGCGCTGCAACCCATGACCGCGCGCAGCCTCGATGGCGGCCAGCGGGCGCGGCTGTACCGTGGCCTGGTGGTGGTGGAAAAGACCGGCCCGCATGCGGCCCAAGTGCTACGCAAGGTTGGCCAGGAAGACCTAATGCTGGTGGCGCAGATCAAACAGATCAGCGAGCAACTGGCGCGGGCTACCCTGTATCTGTTGGCCGATGAGCTGGTGCGCTACCCGGTAACCGAACAGCAGCAGCGGCTTGCACAAATCAAGCAGGAGAAAGGCTTCGGCTTTGGTGTCGCCCTGCAGCGCATCGAGCGGGCAAGCCTGGACGATGACCAGCGGCGTCGCGTGGAGGAGGGCGACACCGTGATGGCGCTGGGCAGGGATGGCGACTCGATACGTGTATTTGCCGGGCTATCAGGTTCGCCCTGGGTGCTGGAGATCGGCCCGTTGTACCAGCTCAACCCCTATCCGCCGCAGTTGCTGATCCTGATTGCCTTCCTGGGGCTGTGCCTGATCGGCCTGGTGGTGTACCTGCTGGTGCGCCAGTTGGAGCGCCGCGTGTCGGGCCTGGAGGTTGCCGCCACACGCATCGCCCAGGGCAGCCTGGACACCCGTGTGCCCGCCGACGATGCTGACTCGGTAGGGCGCCTGGCTGCCGCCTTCAATGGTATGGCCGAGCACCTGCAGCGCTCGCTGACCATGCAGCGCGAGCTGGTGCGGGCGGTGTCCCACGAGCTGCGCACCCCGGTTGCGCGCCTGCGCTTTGGCCTGGAGATGATCGAAACCGCCACCACCGAACAGGCGCGGGCCAAGCACCTGGCGGGCATGGATGGCGATATCCAGGACCTCGACAAGCTGGTCGACGAAATGCTGACCTACGCCCGCCTGGAGCAGGGCGCGCCGGCCTTGAAGTTTCAGCGGGTCGATCTGGATGCCTTGCTGGCCCGCGTGATCGAAGAGCTGGCACCGTTGCGTGCCGAGGTGCAGGTGGTGCGCGGCGACTGCCAGGGTGCGGATGCCGAAGGCGCGTGGGTCGAGGCCGAGCCACGTTACCTGCATCGGGCCTTGCAGAACCTTGTAGGCAATGCCATGCGCCACGCCGAGTCCGAAGTGCGCCTGACCTACCAGTTGGGGCAGCAACGCTGCCGTATTGATGTGGAAGATGACGGCCCAGGCATCCCCGAGGGTTTCTGGGACCGCATTTTCACCCCGTTCACCCGCCTTGACGACAGCCGTACCCGGGCCTCGGGTGGGCATGGCCTGGGCCTGTCGATTGTGCGGCGGATCATCTACTGGCACGCCGGGCGGGCCACGGTGGGGCGCAGTGAGGCGCTGGGCGGTGCCTGCTTCAGCTTGAGCTGGCCACGCCAGCAGGCACCGCTGTAAGGGTCAGACGCTGACCAGGCTGAGCAGGTGGCCGTCTTGCAGGCTGAACTGGCCCTGCAGTTCTGCGCCGTGCTGCCATTGTGGCGACAGGTCGGTGAGCAGGCGCAGGCGCGCCAAGCCATCTGCGGACCATTCCAGCACTTCGGCGTGCTCGAAGTAAAAACGCTGGCGGGTTAGCGGGTAGAGGGTCTTGAACAGGCTCTCCTTCAGCGAGAAGGTCAAGGTGACCGTCAGGCCGAGCTGGCTACGGTCCAGGCGTTCGAGCTCGGGCGGGGTAAGGATTTCGCCCATCAGCCGTTCGGCGCGCTCGTCATCCAGCAGCGATTCCTGGTCCAGCCCCAGGCCTTGGCAGCTACTCTCGGCGGCAACTACGGCGGCGGCCCAGCCTTTGCCATGGGTGATCGAGCCGCGGATGCCCGCTGGCCATATGGGCGAGCGGTCTTCATGAGTACCTGGCACATAGTCGCGACCGTCCAGGCGCTGCAACGCGGCGCGCGCGCACACACGGCCGGCCAGGTACTCGGTTTGGCGCTTGGCTACCGAGCGTTGGAGGCTGGCGCTGGGCGCGATGCCGGCGCGCTGGAAGTCATCGGGGGCCAGGTGGGCGGGGTCGAAGGCACAACTGACCAATACTGCGCCGGGCAGTGGGCGGGGCAGGGGCCAGTGGTGCTGGAGCGGGGAACAGCAGGCGGGGAGTGTGTTCATGGCGGCTATTGTGCCAGTCGCGGGGGCGGTGTGGGAGATGCAATAGCCGGGGCTGCTTTGCAGCCCATCGCCGGCAAGCCAGCTCCCACAGGGATCCCACAATGCTCAGACCTGTGGTGATCCTGTGGGAGCTGGCTTGCCTGCGATGGGCCGCAAAGCGGCCCCGACGATCTTTATTTGAACACCTTCTTGAAAAACGCCTGCATATCCGCCCAGGAACTGTCGTCCGCGGCCTTGTTATAGCCAATGTCCGGCCCACCATGTTCGCCATGGCTCAGCCGGTCAGCATCCGGGTTGGTAAACCCATGCTTGGCGCCCTCGATACTGACGAACTCGTAGTTGACCTTGGCCGCGTCCATTTCCGCCTTGAACGCCTCCACCTGCTGTTGGGTGACCATGCTGTCCGCAGCCCCATGCTCGACCAGGATATCGGCCCGCACCACGCCAGGTTTTGCCGGTGTCTGGGTCGCCAGGGCGCCATGAAAACTCACCACACCGTCCAGTTTCTCGCCCCGGCGTGCGGCATCGAGCACCACCTTGCCGCCGAAGCAGTAGCCTACCGCGCCCAGTTGATGCTTGTTGGTATTCGGTTGCAGCTTCAGCAGCTCAAGGCCGGCGTCGAAGCGTGCTGCCGCCTTTGCCGGGTCCTTCATTGCCGCGGCCATGAACGCCTGGGCGTCCTGCGGGTGTTCGGTGTGCTTGCCGTCGCCATACATGTCGATGGCCAGCGCGTTGTAGCCCAGTGCCGCCAGGTCGCGGGCACGGCGCTTGGCGTAGTCGTTCAGCCCCCACCATTCATGCACCACGACAATGCCGGGGCGCTTGCCCTCGACGGCGTCGTCGTAGGCGTAATAGCCGACCAGGCGATTGCCGTCGGCGTCCTGGTAGGGGATTTCACGGGTTTGTACCGCCGCTTGGGCGAGGGCGGCGCTGCACATCAGGGTCAGGGCCAGCAGGGCACGCATGTTTACTACTCCTTGTCTTGCAGACGGTTCGTTCAGCCGAGGTTCAGCCAGGGTTCAGTCGCGGTTCAGGGTGCCCTGCTTACTCTAGCTTCCAGACCGAAACAGCGCACCCAACTGGAGTACCCAGCCATGAAAACCTTCAACACCCTGCTTGCCGCCATGGCCGTCTGTGCCGCTGGCATCACCACCGCCCAGGCCGCTGATGACAACTTTGCCAGCCTGACCTACGGCCAGACCAGCGACAAGGTTCGCAAGTCGGGCCTGCTGCAGCGCAATACCGACAACCTCAACGCCGATGGCATCATCGGCAAGGACGACACCTGGGGCGTGCGTCTGGGCAAGATCAATGACCAGGGCCGCTACTACATGACCTACGACAACGTCTCGGGCGACCACAGCGGCCTCAAGTTGCGCCAGGAAAACCTGCTGGGCAGCTATGACCTGTTCCTGCCGGTGGGTGACACCACCAAGCTGTTTGGCGGTGGCAGCCTGGGCGTGACCAAGCTCACCCAGGACTCGCCAGGTGCCAGCCGTGATACCGACTACGGTTACGCCTACGGCCTGCAGGCCGGCGTGATCCAGGACATCACCGACAAGGCCTCGGTCGAACTGGGCTACCGTTACCTGCGTACCAATGCGGCGACCGAGGTGGGTGAGCGAGGTGGGCCGAAGGACGGCACCTTGCGCCTGACCAGCAGCGCGCAGACTTACCTGGCAGCTAGCTACAAGTTCTGACGGGCGAGCCGCGCTATCCTGTACCGGCCTCTTCGCGGGCACGCCCGCTCCCACAGGTACCGCACCAGTCCCAGAAACTGTGCGATTACTGTGGGAGCGGGCGTGCCCGCGAAAGGGCCGGTACAGGCAATACACATAAGGAGCTGCACATGAAACTGCTGGTGGTCGAGGACGAAGCCCTGCTTCGCCATCACCTCTACACCCGCCTGGGCGAAAGCGGCCATGTGGTCGAGGCCGTTGCCGACGCCGAAGAGGCCCTGTACCAGGCCGGGCAATACCACTTCGATCTGGCCATCATCGACCTGGGGCTGCCCGGCATCAGTGGCTTGGAGCTGATCACGCGCCTGCGCAGCCAGGACAAGACCTTCCCCATCCTCATACTCACTGCCCGTGGCAACTGGCAGGACAAAGTCGAAGGCCTGGCCGCCGGAGCCGACGATTACCTGGTAAAGCCGTTCCAGTTCGAAGAGCTGGAAGCGCGCCTGAATGCCTTGTTACGCCGCTCCAGCGGCTTCACCCAGTCGACCATCGCCGCTGGCCCCTTGGTGCTCGACCTCAACCGCAAGCAGGCCACCCTCGACGAACAACCCCTGGCGCTGACCGCCTACGAATACCGCATTCTCGAATACCTCATGCGCCATCATCAGCAGGTGGTAGCCAAGGACCGCCTGATGGAGCAGTTGTATCCCGGCGACGAGGAGCGCGACCCCAATGTCATCGAAGTGCTGGTAGGCCGCCTGCGCCGCAAGCTTGAGGGCGAAAACGGCTTCAAACCCATCGACACCGTGCGCGGCCTGGGTTACCTGTTCACCGAGCGCTGCCGATGATCCGCTCGCTGCGGGTGCGCCTGATGCTGGCCGCCGCGGTGCTGGCGCTGTTATTCATGCTGGCGCTGCTGCCAGCCTTGCAAAAGGCCTTCAGCCTGGCCTTGCAGGAGTCGATCGAGCAGCGCCTGGCTTCGGATGTGACCACGCTGATTTCCGCTGCACGCATCGAGCATGGCCAGTTGCAGATGCCGACGCTGCTGCCGGACGAGCGTTACAACCTGCCGTATACCGGCCTGCTCGGCTACATCTTCGATCGCGACGGCAACCTGGTCTGGCAGTCGCGGGCCACCGCTGACCGGCACATCAACTACCGCCCACGCTACGACGGGCGCGGCAACGAGTTTGCCCGTATCCATCAGGCCGATGGCGAAGAGTTCTTTGTCTACGACGTCGAGATCAAGTTGCTGGGTGGCCAGAGCGCCGCCTACAGCATTGTCGCCCTGCAGCCGGTGAGCGAATACAAGGCCACCCTCAATGGCCTGCGGGAAAAACTCTACCTTGGCTTCGGTGCGGCCTTGCTGGCGTTGATGGCGCTGCTTTGGGCAGGCCTGACCTGGGGGCTGCGCTCGTTGCGCCGGCTCAGCCACGAACTGGATGAGGTGGAGTCGGGGGCGCGCGATGGCTTGAGTGGCGAGCACCCTCGCGAGCTGTTGCGCCTTACCCGCTCGCTCAACCGCCTGTTGCGCAGTGAACGTGAGCAGCGCACACGCTACCGTGATTCGCTGGATGACCTGGCGCACAGCCTGAAAACGCCGTTGGCCGTGTTGCAAGGCGTGGGCGAGAGCCTGCAGCAGCGCAGCGGCGAGCGCGAGCAGGCACGGGTGCTGCAAAGCCAGATCGAGCGCATGAGCCAGCAGATCGACTACCAGTTGCAACGCGCCAGCCTGCGCAAGAGTGGCCTGGTGCGCCACAGCGTGAGGTTGCGGCCGTTGCTCGACAGCCTGTGCAGCACCTTGGCCAAGGTTTACCGGGACAAACGGGTGAACGTGGCGCTGGAGCTGCCCGATGCGGCGCAGGTGCCGATGGAGCAGGGCGCATTGCTGGAGATGCTGGGCAACTTGCTGGAAAACGCCTACCGCTTGAGCCTGGGAGAGGTACGGGTGAGCCTGGAGCAGTCGCCGGGGCGGTTGACCTTGTGCATCGAGGACGACGGGCCGGGGGTGCCGGCCGACCAGCGTGAGCGCATTCTGGAGCGTGGCGAGCGGCTGGACAGCCAGCATCCGGGGCAGGGGATCGGGCTGGCGGTGGTCAAGGATATCGTCGACAGCTATGACGCCGAGTTGAGCCTGGGGGATTCGCCTTTGGGTGGGGCGGCGTTCAGGATCACCTTCCACCTGGAGTGATTGGCTGGTCTTACCGGCCTCTTCGCGGGCTTGCCCGCTCCCACAGGGACCGCGCTGCATTCAGGCCCTGCGCAATACCTGTGGGAGCGGGCAAGCCCGCGAAAGGGCCGGCACAGGCAAACCACAATGGGCGGATTCCCGCCAACTCCCCCTGTACAAATCCCGCCAGCGGGCGGAAATCCGCCAGCCTTCCTTAGGCAAATCGCCCCTTCGTTGGGCATTTATCCCTCGCAAACACGGCCTTTGCACCCTTCATGGGCATTTTGGCACCACCCTTGCTATTGATCCTGTCAGAGGCCTGCCCAGGCAGCTCGAACACAACGACAAATCCCTCCAGGTGCAGGAGGGTTAGCGATTCAGGTGCCCCTTCACCCTGGGAAGGGTGAACCGGCACACTTGAGGAAAATGAGCCATGACGACACGTCAGCCGCTGTACAAATCCCTGTATGTCCAGGTGATCGTTGCCATCACCATCGGCATTCTGCTCGGCCACTTCTACCCGGAAACGGGCGTCGCCCTCAAACCCTTGGGTGACGGCTTCGTCAAACTGATCAAGATGGTCATCGCCCCGATCATCTTCTGTACCGTGGTCAGCGGCATCGCCGGCATGCAGAGCATGAAGTCGGTCGGCAAGACCGGCGGCTACGCGCTGCTGTACTTTGAAATCGTCTCCACCATCGCCCTGATCATCGGCCTTGTCGTCGTCAACGTGGTCAAGCCAGGCGCTGGCATGCACATCGACGTCAGCACCCTGAACGCCAGCAGCGTGGCTGCCTACGCTGCCGCCGGCGCGCAGCAGACCACTGTCGGCTTCCTGCTCAACGTCATCCCCAACACAGTGGTTGGCGCCTTCGCCAACGGTGACATCCTGCAAGTGCTGATGTTCTCGGTACTGTTCGGCTTCGCCCTGCACCGCCTGGGCAGCTACGGCAAGCCGGTGCTGGACCTGATCGACCGCTTTGCCCATGTGATGTTCAACATCATCAACATGATCATGAAGCTGGCCCCGATCGGTGCGTTCGGTGCAATGGCCTTCACCATCGGCCAGTACGGCGTGGGTTCCCTGGTGCAGTTGGGCTACCTGATGGCCTGCTTCTACATCACCTGCCTGCTGTTCGTGCTGGTGGTGCTGGGCGGTATCTGCCGCGCCCACGGTTTCAGCGTCATCAAGCTGATCCGCTACATCCGTGAAGAACTGCTGATCGTGCTGGGTACCTCTTCGTCGGAATCGGCGCTGCCACGCATGCTGGCCAAGATGGAGCGCCTGGGTGCCAAGAAGTCGGTGGTTGGCCTGGTCATCCCGACTGGCTACTCGTTCAACCTGGACGGCACCTCGATCTACCTGACCATGGCTGCGGTGTTCATCGCCCAGGCCACCGACACCACCATGGACATCACTCACCAGATCACCCTGCTGCTGGTGCTGCTGGTGGCGTCCAAAGGTGCTGCCGGCGTGACCGGTTCGGGCTTCATCGTACTGGCCGCTACCCTGTCGGCCGTTGGCCACCTGCCGGTTGCCGGCCTGGCGCTGATCCTCGGCATCGACCGCTTCATGTCCGAAGCCCGTGCGCTGACCAACCTGGTAGGTAACGCAGTTGCCACCGTGGTCGTGGCCAAGTGGGTCAAGGAAATGGACAACGACAAGCTGGCGTCGGAACTGGCCTCCGGTGGTGCACCGCTGGTCGATACCCGTCCTGTCGATGACCTGGGCGTGGCCGAAGGCCCTGCTCGTTGATCGCACTGCTGTAAAACGAAAAAGGCGACCTGAGGGTCGCCTTTTTTGTGGATGTGTTTTCAGGCCCGGCTCTATCGCCGGCAAGCCAGCTCCCACAGGGATCCCACAATGCTCAGACCTGTGGTGATCCTGTGGGAGCTGGCTTGCCGGCGATAGGGCCGGGCCTGCGATCCTTAATCTTTCACCACCTCCAACACCCGGATTTGCTCAGGGTGCGGATAATGCCAGCGTACCTGCACATCCCAGAACCTCACCCCATACACCCGCTCCGCCGGTGGTACCTGATAAGCGGGCCGAGGGTCCTGTGCCAGGCATTGCTCGATCAACTCAACCAGCGGCTCACCCAGGCGCAGCGCATGCTCGCGGGCCTGGGGCAGGGCGTTGTCACCCCACTGCACGGCAATCGCCGCAGGCGCTTCGCTGGCCATCTGGTTGCTGGCGCCGGCAATGCTGTCGGCGTAGGGCACATAGGGCTTGATATCGAGTACCGGTGTACCGTCGAGCAGGTCGATCCCGGACAGCAGCAGGCGCCCAGGCTCCACGCCCTCCAGGCGCACCACCGACTGGCCGATGCCGTTGGGCCTATGGGTGGCGCGGGTGGCGAACACCCCCATGCTCTTGTTACCACCCAGGCGCGGTGGCCGTACCTTCAGGCGCGGTTTGTCCTCCAGGGCCTGGTGGAACAGGAACAGCAGCCAGACATGGCTGACCTGCTCAAGGCCTGCAACCGCATCACCCTGGTCGAACGGCGGCAGCAGTTCGAGCACGCCGCGCGCCGCGGGCGCCAGCTGGGGCTGGCGCGGGATGGCGAATTTTTCCTTGAAGCAGGAGCGGACAATGCCGACCGGGGCAACCGTATGCTGCATGGCCACTCAGCCACGCACGCGCTGGGTCAGGCCCTTGAGGAAGTTGCGCAGCAGCTGGTCGCCGCACGGGCGGTAGTTGTCATGGCCGGCCTTGCGGAACAGCGCACTGAGTTCCGGCTTGCTGACCGGGAAGTTGACCGACTTGAGGATTGCATGCAGGTCGTCTTCCTTGAGTTCGAAGGCTACCCGCAGTTTCTTGAGGACAAGGTTGTTGGTCACTGGCAGCTCGACCGGTTGCGGTGGGCGGGTGTCGTCCTTGCCGCGGCGGTAGATCACCAGCCCGTCCAGGAAGTGCGCCATTACCCGTTCAGGGCAGCGCACGAAGCCTTCCTCTTCTTCCTTCTTCAGGTAGGTGGCCAGCACCAGGGGATGCACTTCGAGGCCGGAAAGCCCGATGATCTCGGCCATCTTGGCGTCGTTCACCTTGAGCATGTAGCGCAGGCTGCGCAGGACATCGTTGTGGTTCATTGCTGCAGAATCCTGTTCAGGTGCCACGCGTGTGCGTGGCGTATTGCTTAGAAACGTTCGGTTGTAGCCAGGTAGCGCCATTGGCCCAGCGGCAGCTTGCCCATCGATACGCCACCCAGGCGAATGCGGCGCATGCTGAGCAGTTCCAGGCGCAGGTAGGCGCACAGCTCGAAAATTTGCCCAGGTTGCGGGTTTTTCAGCACCATGCGCAGGTGGGTCTCGTTCTGCCAGCTGGCTTTGGTCTTGGGCAGCTCGCGATCATTGCGCGTAGCCCCGCGCGCCAGGCGTTCCAGCGCCTGGGGCGTGGTTTCGCCGCGCACTTCGACGATGAACTCCTGCTCCAGGCGGCGTAGGTCGGCGTTGATCTTGCGCGTTACCCGCCAGTCCTGGGTGAATACCTGCAGGCCGCTGGCGCCGCGCTCCAGCGGCGCCACGCAGTCCTGCCGGGCAAAATGCCCGTGCAGGGCGCGCACGCCTTCGCGGTGAGCCTCGCTGAGGCTGCCCATGTTGATGCTGGCGCGTGCGGTTTCACTGTCGATACCGGCTGGCTGGTTGATCAGCAGGGTCACTGGCTCCAGCGTTTCGGCGCGGGCACCCGGCAGCAGTTCGACGCGCTGCTGGTCGACCTTGAACTGCGGCTGCTCGACGACCACGCCATCGACGGTTACCCAGCCGCCTTCGATATACAACTCGGCCTCGCGGCGGGAGCAACCCAACTGCTCGATAAGGCGTTTGGACAGGCGGACGGGTTCGGACATGACGGCAATTCGCAAAGGCAGGGAAAGGCCAGCATTGTACCTGCCTGAGCGGTAGAGGGGCTGGGAATCTGTGTCATTTACGCCGTTTTGCGCAGGTGCATGTGCAGCAGCGGGTAGGGCTGGCCCAGGCCGTCGGTTTCCGAGCGGCCAACCACCTCGAAACCTTCATGCAGGTAGAAGCCCAAGGCTTGCGGGTTCTGTTCGTTGACGTCCAGGCGTTCGGCGTTCAGTTCGTCGATCGCATAGTGCAGCAGGCGCTTGCCAACCCCTTGGCCACGGTAGTCTGGCGCCACGAACAGCATGTCCACGCGCCCGTTGGCGACCCCGGCAAAGCCACAGATGCGTTGCCTGTGCTTGCAGCAGACCAGCATCACCGCGTCGAGGTAGCGGCGCAGCACGTGTTCGCGCAGCAGCAGGATGTAGCCCTCCGGCAGGAACAGATGGGTGGCGCGTACCGAGTCCTCCCACACCTGTACCAGCTCGTTGTAGTCGCTAAAACGCGGAGTTTGCAACGTCAGTAGCGCGGGCATGCCGGTGGTCCTCCATGGCGATGGGGAAAACATAGCAGCCCAGCCACCGGTCGGCTTGTGCGTGCTGCACTTGAAGGGCGGGGCGCAGAGGTCTATTAATCAAGCGTGGGAAAAAATCCCACGCATCGAAAAGATAAAAACTGACAACAAGATTCATGACTGATTTTGCGTTCTCGTGGCGACGACCTGGAGACGGACTATGCAAATCCACCTGCTGTTCAAGAAGGCCTTGCTGGCGGCTGCCGTGGCTGGCGTGCTGTCAGCGTCCATTGTTTTGATCCCTGACTCGATTTCCCAAGGCTCCAGCGCCTATGCCAAGGATGGCGGTGGTGGAGGCGGTGGTGGTGGTCATGGCGGCGGTGGAGGAAGCGGCGGCGGTGGTGGCCATGGCGGTGGCGGCGGAAGTGGCGGTGGCCACGGCAGTGGCGGCGACGGTGGCGGCCATGCCGGCAACAGTGGCAGCGGCCACGACGGTAGTTCAAACGCTGGACGCAGCGGCAACCATGCTGAAGCGGGTGATGATCATGGCAACCATGTCGGCGGCGAGCCTGGCGATGATCACGGCAATCACGTGGGTGGTGAACCTGGTGACGATCGCGGCAACCATGTGGGTGGCGAACCGGGTGATGACAACAGCAGGAGCTGACAGGCGTTGATCAGCCCGACTCTACCCCCTTCGATGTTAAGCGCACTGCGGCGTGTCATGCGCCCGCTGGTGCGCTTGATGTTGCGCAAAGGGGTGACCTACACCCTGTTCGCCGACCTGCTCAAGGAAGTCTTCGTCGAGGTGGCCGACCGCGAGTTCCGCCTGGACCACACCCCACCCAGCGACAGCCGCATCAGCCTGCTCACAGGCGTGCATCGCAAGGATGTCCGGCGACTGCGCAGCGAAGCGGGTATGGCACCCGAGGCCCTGCCGGCGAATATCACCCTGGGCGCACAGTTGGTCAATGCATGGACCTTTAGCCCACCGTTCTGCTCGGCACCTGGCCAGGCGCTGGCTTTGCCGCGTCTGGCGAGTGTGGGTGGCGACTGTTCATTCGATGCCCTGGTGGCCACGGTCAGCACCGATATCCGCGGCCGGGTGGTGCTGGATGAGTGGTTGCGCCTTGGCATCGTCCGGCTCGATGAACAGGATTGCGTGCACCTGGAGGCCCAGGCATTCGTGCCGCAGAAAGGCTTTGATGAAAAAGCCGCGTACTTCGGCCACAACCTGCATGATCATGCTTGCGCAGCGGTGCACAACCTCAGCGGCGAAGGCCTGCCGTTCTTTGAACGCAGCACGCACTACGATGCCCTGAGCCCGGCCAGCGTCGAGCAATTGCGTGACGTGGTTGCCAAGGACGGCATGCAGGCGCTGCTGGCCTTCAGCCGGCTCGCTGCAGATCTGGAAAGTGTTGATGAGCCCGGCATCGAGCAACGTCAACGCATCACTGTCGGGCTTTATTTCTACACTGAAGCTACCGATCCCGATTTGTCGAAGACGCCCGGCCCATGACTCCGCTTGCGCGCTGCCTCAGTGTCGTCACGTTCGCCCTGGTTTTCGGGTTGAACCTGGTGATGCCTGCCGAGGTAGCCGCAGCGCCGGTTTGTGTCAGCCGTGAGGAAGCGGGTATGGCCGGCGCCGCCGGCCTGCAGTTTCCGGGCGGTACGGGTGGTACCGGTGCGCGCAGTGACAACGGTGGCGTCGGCGGCACTGGCGCACCGCTCCCGCAACGCCCCGGCGGCACAGGCGGTACTGGCGCGGTGGCCGATGGTGTGGACGGTACCTACTTCGAGCACGGCAGCGGCGGGGTAGGCGGTACCGGTGCACCGATCCTGCGCCCGGGCGGTACCGGTGGTACCGGCATCGTCGGCACCATCACCGGGTTCGCCTCGATCTGCGTCAATGGCATGGAAGTGCACTATGGCAAGGACGTACCGGTGAGTGAAAACGGCGCCCCCGCCAACAGTGCTCACCTGGCAATCGGGCAGGTTGTGGCGGTGGAGGCCGTTGCCACCCAGCGTGGCCTGCAGGCAGGGCGTATCTCGATCCTCAACGTCTTCGAAGGGCCACTGACGGCACTCCCCAACGCCTCGGCCCCGCTGCGGGTCATGGGCCAACCCGTGCGGCTTGCTGCTGGCGCGCGGGTAGCTGAAGGCCTGCGCCCAGGCGAGCCGGTCAGGGTCAGCGGCCTGCGCGATGCCAGGGGCGAGGTGGTGGCGACCCGCATCGAGCGGGCACCGGGCCTGCGCGAGGCCAGTGCAATTGGTGCAATTGATCGTCCAGGTAGCCTGCAAGGGCTGCAACTGGGCACCCGTGTAGCCCCCGCACGGGAAGTGCTGGTGCGTGGCCGGTGGACCGGGCGCCAGCTGGAAGTGGCGCAAACCCGTCCAGACCCGAGCCTGCCGTTTGCTGGCCGTGTGCAGCAGACCGTGGTCGAAGGGCTGGTGCAGCGCGCGCAGGCTCGGCAACTGGTGGTGGCAGGCATCAATGTGACGCTGGGGCAGGGCACGGTGATCGTTGGCAAGCCGTTGCTGGATCAGCGTGTTCGGGTAAGTGGAGTGCTCAGTGGTACGCACGAGCTGCGGGCAACCCGCGTGGAATTCCAGCATGACCACGTCGATAACCCGGACAAAGGCCATTCGGGGCATGGCAGCGAGCACGACAGCAGCGGCTCCGGTGGTTCCGCCAGCAGTGGTGATGGCACTGGCGAATCGAACCGTGTTCGTAACGAAGGCAGTGAAGATCACAGTGGGCGCAGCGCTGTCGAAGACGCCAGTGGGCGTGGCGATTCTGCAAGCGTGGACAGGTCTGGCAAGTCAGAGCATGTCGAAGCTGTGGAGCAGCGCGAAAGCAGCAACAGCGGCAGGTCTGATCGGGTAGAAAGGGTTGAAGTCGAAAAGGTAGAAAAAGCCGAAAAGGTTGAGAAAGTAGAGAAGGTCGAGAAAGTAGAAAAAGTAGAGAAGCCGGAAAAGGTAGAGAGCGTCGAAAAAGTAGAGCATCCGGAGCGATCGGGGCGTTAGGCAACTAGGCTGGGTTAGTCCGACCACACTTCCCGACAGGATACAGAGGTGCCGATGAGACCCACCCTCCCGCTTCTGGCCTGTCTGCTGTCATGTACAGGCGCGTCAGCCGTGGCCGATACCTTCAGCGCCGCCATCGGCATGGACTATTCAAGCGGCGACTATGGCACGGGCACCACTTCGGAAATCTGGTACGTTCCCGTGGTCGGCAAGTACGAAACAGGACCGATGACCTACAAGGTCACCGTGCCCTGGTTACGCATCACCAATCCTGAAGTAGGCCCCAATGGCGACCCCTTGCCCGGTGGCTGCCGGAGTGTGGAGAGCGGCCTGGGTGACACGGTTGCCAGCGCCGGGTACGCGCTGCTCGATGGCAGTGACGGTGGCCTGATGCTCGACCTTATCGGCAAGGTCAAATTCCCCACCGCCGATGAAGACCAGTGCCTGGGTACCGGTGAGTATGACTACACCGCCCAGGTCGATATCACCAAAGGCTTTGGCCTGGTCACCGGTTTTGCGACACTGGGCTGGAAGAAGTTTGGCGACCCGCCCGACAGCGATTTTGACGACCCGGTATTTGTCAGCCTCGGTTTCGCAATACCCGTGGCTACGGGCACTTCGGCGGGCGCTTCCTACGACTGGCGGCAGAAAGTGGTCTCCACGGGGTCGCAGATCCAGGAACTTACCCTGTTCCTGACCCACAAGCTCAACCAGCAATGGAAGGTTCAACTCTACGCGGTCAAAGGCTTCTCGGATGCCAGCCCGGATGCCGAGGGCGGCCTGATGCTGTTTCACACGTTCTGACAAAAAAGCCCCTGCTGCGCAATGGCGAGGCAGGGGCTTTTCAGTGGTTAAGCCGCTTCAGATGGGCTCTGCCCACATGTCGTATTCGTCGGCATCCACGACACGGCAACGTACTTTGTCGCCTGGCTTGAAGCCATGGTCGCCATCGATGAACACGCTGCCGTCGATTTCCGGGGCATCGAAGAAGCTGCGGCCAACCGAGCCTTGCTCCTCGACTTCATCGATCAGCACTTCGATTTCCTTGCCGATGCGCAGTTGCAGGCGGGCGGTGCTGATGGCCTGCTGGTGGGCCATGAAGCGGTCCCAGCGCGCCTGCTTGATGTCGTCCGGTACTTCTTCCAGGCCCAGGTCGTTGGCCGGCGCGCCTTCTACCGGCGAGTACTGGAAGCAGCCCACGCGGTCGAGCTGGGCTTCGGTCAGCCAGTCCAGCAGGTACTGGAAGTCTTCCTCGGTCTCGCCCGGGAAGCCGACGATGAAGGTGGAGCGGATCACCAGCTCAGGGCACTGCTCGCGCCAGTTCTTGATACGCGCCAGGGTGCGGTCTTCGAAGGCCGGGCGCTTCATCGACTTGAGCACTTTCGGGCTGGCGTGCTGGAACGGGATGTCCAGGTACGGCAGGATCTTGCCAGCGGCCATCAGCGGGATCACGTCGTCGACGTTCGGGTAAGGGTACACGTAGTGCAGGCGTACCCAGGCGCCCAGGCTGCTCAGCGCCTCGCACAGCTCCAGCATGCGGGTCTTGACCGGGCGGCCGTTCCAGAAGTCGGTCTTGTACTTGACGTCGACGCCGTAGGCGCTGGTGTCCTGGGAAATCACCAGGATCTCCTTCACCCCGGCCTTGACCAGGCGCTCGGCTTCGCTCAGCACTTCACCCACCGGGCGGCTGACCAGCTTGCCGCGCATCGACGGGATGATGCAGAAACTGCAGCTGTGGTTGCAGCCTTCGGAAATTTTCAGGTACGCATAGTGACGCGGGGTCAGCTTGACGCCCTGTGGCGGCACCAGGTCGATCAGCGGGTTGTGGTCCTGGCGTGGCGGTACCACCTCGTGCACGGCGTTGACCACCTGCTCGTACTGCTGCGGGCCGGTGACCGACAGCACGCTCGGGTGCACGTCGCGGATGCTGCCTTCTTCGACACCCATGCAGCCGGTAACGATGACCTTGCCGTTTTCCTTGATGGCTTCGCCGATCACTTCCAGCGACTCGGCCTTGGCGCTGTCGATGAAGCCGCAGGTGTTGACCACCACCACGTCGGCGTCCTCGTAGGTGGGCACGACTTCATAGCCTTCCATGCGCAGCTGGGTAAGGATGCGCTCGGAATCGACCAGGGCTTTTGGGCAACCCAGGCTTACGAAACCTACCTTGGGGGTGGCGGGCGTGGTGGACATGACTAACCTCGGTATTGAATGCAGGTCGCCCGGCCGGAATCGCGGGCGATCTTGACGGGCGCTTTTTGGCGCCTCTGATCAAAAAGTGCGCAATTCTAGCGAGCGTAACGTCGCTTGACCAGCAGAAATACGACGAACGCTGCGCTATGCTTCGCGCCGTTGCGCGAGGGTGCCCCAACGGGCCTTGTGCGCGAGTGAATACTAAAGGCCGTGATGGCCGTCTGCGGGAGTGGTCGATGGTTCAGGCAAGCAGTCACGCCGAGGGCGGGCACGAGGGTAAGCAGGGCGCGGCGCGGTCGCTGGGCCTGCTCGTGGCGGCGGTCGGGGTGGTTTATGGCGATATCGGCACCAGCCCGTTGTACACCCTCAAGGAAGTCTTTTCCGGCGGCTACGGAGTGCCGGTCAACCACGATGGCGTGCTGGGGATCCTGTCACTGATCCTGTGGTCGCTGTTGTGGGTGGTGTCGTTCAAATATGTGATGTTCATCCTGCGTGCCGACAACCAGGGCGAGGGCGGCACCATGGCCCTGACCGCACTGGCGCGGCGGGCCACAGCGGCCTACCCGCGGTTGCGGACGCTGATGGTGATCTGCGGCCTGATCGGCGCTTCGTTGTTCTATGGCGACAGCATGATCACCCCGGCGGTGTCGGTGCTGTCGGCGGTGGAGGGCATGGGCCTGGCGTTTGACGGTATCGACCACTGGGTGGTGCCGATCTCGCTGGTGGTGCTGGTGGCGCTGTTCCTGGTGCAGAAGCACGGCACCGAGAAGATCGGCAAGCTGTTCGGCCCGATCATGGTTACCTGGTTCGTGGTGCTGGGTGCGCTGGGCGTGCATGGTATCTCGCAGAGCCCGGAAGTACTCAAGGCCTTCAACCCGGGCTGGGCGGTCAACTTCTTCGTGGTGCACCCCGGCATGGGCGTGGCCATTCTAGGCGCGGTGGTGCTGGCGCTGACCGGTGCCGAGGCGCTGTACGCCGACATGGGCCACTTTGGCCGCAAGCCGATTGCCCGCGCCTGGTTCATCCTGGTGTTGCCCGCGTTGGTGCTCAACTATTTTGGCCAGGGTGCGCTGCTGCTGCAAAACCCGGACGCGGCACGTAACCCGTTCTACCTGCTGGCGCCGGGCTGGGCGCTGCTGCCGTTGGTCGGGCTGGCGACCATGGCCACGGTGATTGCCTCGCAGGCGGTGATTTCGGGAGCGTTCTCCCTGACCCGCCAGGCTATCCAGCTGGGCTACATTCCGCGCATGCAGATCCAGCACACCTCCAGCGACGAGCAGGGGCAGATCTACATTGGCGCGGTGAACTGGACGCTGATGGTGGGCGTAGTGCTGCTGGTGATCGGTTTCGAGTCGTCCGGTGCACTGGCTGCGGCCTACGGTGTGGCGGTGACGGGCACCATGCTGATGACCACCATTCTGGTGTCGGCGGTGATGTTGCTGCTGTGGAAGTGGCCGCCTGTGCTGGCGGTACCGATCCTGGTGGGCTTCTTGTTCGTGGATGGGCTGTTCTTTGCTGCCAACGTGCCGAAAATCGTCCAGGGCGGCGCTTTCCCGGTGCTGGCCGGTGGTGTGCTGTTCCTGCTGATGAGTACCTGGAAGCGTGGCAAGCAGATTCTGGTCGAGCGTATCGACGAAGGCGCGCTGCCGCTGCAGCTGTTCATCAGCAGTATCCGCATCCAGCCGCCCCACCGGGTCGAAGGTACGGCGGTGTTCCTCACCGCGCGGGCCGACGCCGTACCCCATGCGCTGCTGCATAACATGCTGCATAACCAGGTGCTGCACAGCCAGGTGGTGTTGCTGACGGTGGTCAGCGAAGACCGGCCGCGAGTGCCGGAGCAGGAGCGTTTCGAAGTGGAGGCCTACGGTGACGGGTTCTTCCGCGTGTTGCTGCACTTTGGCTTCATGGACGAACCGGATGTGCCGGCTGCGTTGAAACTGTGCCATCTGGATGAGCTGGACTTCACCCCGATGCGCACTACCTACTTCCTCAGCCGCGAGACGGTGATTGCTTCACGGTTGGAGGGGATGTCGCGCTGGCGGGGCAACCTGTTCGCGTTCCTGCTGAAGAATGCCAACGGTAACCTGCGCTTTTTCAACCTGCCGCTGAACCGGGTGATCGAGCTGGGGACCCAGGTCGAGATCTGATTGGCACCCTAGATTTCAAGGCAAGACTCGCCCTATGTGGGAGCGGGCGTGCCCGCGAAGCAGGCAACTCGGTGTAGGGCACCGGCTTCGCCGGTGTTCGCGGGCACGCCCGCTCCCACATGATCCGCATGGCTTTCAAGGCTTGCGCTGTACCTGTGGGAGCGGGTTTACCCGCGAATGGGCCGTAGGGTCTTATCAGTTCTGTTCGGCTACGCTGGATTTGCCTTGGCGTGTCTCGATCTCACCAATCAAGCGCTTGGCCAGCGCCGGGTAGTTCTCGTCGAAGTGGTGCCCCCCAGGCAGCTTCAGCCGTTCACCCACCGCAGTCTTTTCGGTGCAACCGCTTTCATCGGTCTCTTCCACGCCATACACGCACACCACCTTGGACGCCGGCAGCCTGGCCATCTCTGGCCCGGTAGGCGCTTCCTGGCCTTCCTTGCCCAACCAGCCCTCGACCTCGATCTCGAAGCTGCCACTGCGGGCAAAGGCCAGCAACATCACGGCATCGATGCGCTGTTGGTCTTCTGCCGGCAAGCGGTTGTAGATGGCCGGCAGCACATCGGCACCGAACGAATAGCCCGTCAGCACGAAGCGCTTGGTACCCCACTTCTGCCGGTAGTGCTGCATCAGCTCGGACAGGTCGGCGGCGCTTTGCTCCGGGGTCTTGTGTTGCCAGTAGTAGCGCAGCGTGTCGATGCCGACCACCGGGTAGCCCAGTTTGGCCATTTCACCGGCCACATCACGGTCCAGGTCGCGCCAGCCGCCATCGCCGGATAGGAACAGGGTGACCGTATCAGTCGTCTGCCCGGCGGGTACTTCGACCACCGGGATGGCCAGGGCGTTGCCGTCGTGGCCAACCAGAGCCTGGGTCAGCTGCGCCTTCAGCACTTGTGGCAGGTGGATGTCGTAGTCGCTGATGCTGGTTTCGGCGTTGGCCTGGTCACGTACGAAGGCGGCGCTGGCGTCATCCGGGTTGTCGTTCCAGGCGACGTTCCAGTGGCCATGGGCAGCTGCCTTCGGCAGTGGGGCCTGGCAGCCGGGTTGCTCCAGGCTGAAGTCCACGGAAATCGCCCGCGCCTTGTCATCGTTCTGGCCAGCCAGCCAACGCCAGGCTTGGGCGGCACCAGGGCCGATACCGGCGACCAGCGTCGGCTTTTCCGGCAGCTCGGCCAGGGCCTGGTCCATCGCCTGCTGCTGCTTGCTGCAGTCGTTCGGCGGCAGGATCACCTGCACCAACTGGGCTTCGCCGGCCTGGCTCAGGTCGATCAGTTGCTTGTCAGTCAGTGCCTGGTCTTGTGGCACCCCAATGGCTACCCGGGCCTTGGGGTGTACGCCAGGGGTAACCCGGGTGATGCTGGTGTCATTGACGCTCAGTTGCTCCAGGCGCGCCTCGGGGGCCGGGCGCGTCCATAGCCAGAAGGCCAGCGCACCCCCCAGGGCGGCCAGCAGCAGGGGAACCAGCAGGTACAGCCAATAGCGTCGGGTCATCAACGTTTCACCAATCCAGTCAGGCCGCCTGCAATCAGGGCGGCGGTGTCGGCCAGTGCCACTAGCGGGTCGAGCCCGGCCGGCACGGCCATGTAGCGGGGTTCCCAATCCGGTTGGAATTTGTCCTTGAAGCGGCGAAGCCCCTGGAAGTTGTACAGCTGCTCGCCCCGGCGAAACACCATCGAGCCCAGGCGTTGCGTCAAGGGCGCGCCGCGCCGTGGCTGCAGGCCGGACAGCGGCACCATGCCCAGGCTGAAGCGGGCGTATTCATGGTTTTTGTAATGCAGGATCAGGCCGATCATCATGAACTCCATGGTCAGCTTCGGGGCCTCGGGGTGCGCGCGCATCAGGTCGAGGCTGGCCAGTTCGTTGCCATGGGTTTCCAGCAGGTTGGCGAAGGCCACCGGGCGGCCCTGGAAGCGAATCAGGGCAATGCGGAAGTGTTGCAGGTAGTCCGGGCTGAAGCGTCCCAGCGAGAAGCCTTTCTCGCGCACGTTCTTGCCGCCTAGCCAGGCATCGGAAATTTCCTTCAGCTCTGCCAGGGGAGCGTGGCCAGGTTCGTGAATTTCCAGGCTCAGGCCGTCGCGGCCGCCGCGGTTCCAGGTGTAGCGCAGGTCTTTCATCTCCTTGCCCTTGGCTTCCAGGTCGAAGCGGCGCAGGTCGACCCGGGCTTCTTCGCCCAGCTTCAGCGCTGTCAGGCCGATGTCCATATAGAAGGGCAGGTTCTCGGCGCGTACCTGGTAGAACACCGGGCGGGCGTGGTGCAGGTCACACAGGTCGCGGAACTGCCAGATCATTTCGGCGCGCTCCTGGGCCGGGCCGATCGGGTCGTACAGGGCCACCAGGCTACGCCCGCGTCGGGCGTACATGAGGAAGGCATTGTCACGCGGGTGGAACAGCAACGCCTTGTCGCCGGTCAGGGCCAGGCCGCCGTCGGGCTGGTCGGAGGCCAGCAGGATACGGTTGGCGCGCTGCAGCTCTTCATCATCGGGCAAGTGGATCACCGGCGGCGCGGTGCGCAGCAGCCAGGTCAGTGCCACGGCTGCCAACAGCAGGGCACTGCCCATGGCGGCACGCAGGCCCCGCGGGGCATCGGCATCAAGGGTAAATTGCCACCACAACTGATGGCTGTAGGGCACGTCCTGATAAGCGAACAGCAGCAGCCATACCGAGGCACCGACTGCGCAGGCACTGGCGACCAGGAACACCGGCGAGAATGGCAGTTCCAGCAGGCGGCTGGGGCGATAGAACGAGCGGCGGAACAGGGCCAGCAGGGTGGCGGTGAAGGTCAGCAGGCAAGCCTCTTCCCAGTCGAACCCTTTGAGCAGCGACAGCAGGGCTCCGACCAGCAACAGCACGGTGGTCAGTAGCCAGGCGGCGGACAGCCGCCGGCGCAGGCCTTGGGCCAGCAGCAGGCACAGCACGCCGATCAGGCTGGCGCCAAAGTGCGAGGCGTCGATCAGCCGGTGCGGTACGAGGAAGCCCATGTGCTCCAACCGCGTGTCGATCTCGGGTGTGGCGCCCGAGAACAGCAGCACCACGCCAGAAAGGAACACCAGTATCGACAGGATCGGTGCGGCCAGCCCGGAAGCGGCCTTGATGGCCTGCTGGGCGAACAGCAGGCGCCGGGCCTCGTTGGCCAGCAACAGCACGCAGGCCAGTAGCAATGGCATGACCACATAGATCAGCCGGTACAGCAGCAGGGCGGCCGCCAGTGGCGCAGCGCCGAGCTGGTCGGCAAAGGCCGCCAGCAGGATCGCTTCGAACACCCCGACACCGCCGGGAACGTGGCTGAGCACGCCTGCGGCCAAGGCCAGCAGGTATACCAGCACAAACGCGCCGAACGGTGGCGCCTCGGGCAGCAGCAGGTACAGCACGGTGGCGGCTGCCGCCACATCCAGCGCAGTGATCAGCAGTTGCAGGGCGGCCAGGCGCGCGCCTGGCAGGCGCAGTGTACGGCGGCCAAGTTGCACCAGCAGGTTATTGGCCAGCGGTTGTTCTGCCAGGCGCCGGCGGTACAAACCGAACAGCAGCAGGGCGCACGCCACCAGCACGGCAGTGGCGATACCCCCCAGCAAGCCAGGCGCCAAGCCCAGTGCGGTCGAGGCCGCAGGCAGGTCGCTCAGGGTCGCCAACGCGGCCAGTGGCGGCAGTGCGCAACCCAGTGACAAACTGGCGAAAACCGTCATCCGTGCAACATCACCTGCGGCAAGCCCTTGGCGCGCATACAGCCGGTAGCGCACAGAGCCGCCCGAGAGCATCGACAGGCCGATGGCATTGCCAATGGCAAAGGCGCTGAAACCGCCCAGTACCAGGCTGCGTGCTGGCAGTTTCACACCGGCATAGCGGCTGGCCGACCATTCGTAACCCAGCAGGATCACGAAGCCGACGACCGTCGCCACAAAGGCGCCCAACAAGGATTGGGCCGGCACGCTGAGCATGGCATCGTGCAAGGCATAGATGTCCAGCTCGCTCAGCAGGTGGCGGCAGGCAATCAAGGCCATGGTGAACAGCACCAGGGTCACCCCCAGGCCGATCGGCTGGCGGTAGCGGCTCAGGCGTTCAAGCAAGGGCAGGCGCTGCACGGCACCGGGCAGCGCCGAGGCGAGCGGCACCGGAGGTTCGGGATTGTGTGAGGTCATGAATTGCCCCGGGCATGCTGCGCGAGGTGGAGGGAAGGTGCGGCCAAGTGAAAGTCCCTTAGGAAAACGTATCCAATGTTACTCCGGCCTCAGGCGCTTTCAGCGACCCGGCAGGGTTAAAGATAGTTCATGCAGGGCACAACGTCTCAAGCCTGCGGGTTGGCTTGCGGGCGAGGGAAAATTGGGGCGACGAAAAGCAGGGAGGGTAGAAACAACAAACCCCGCGCTGCTGTTACACAGGCGGGGTTTGTTCTGACGAATATGGTTGCGGGAGCCGGATTTGAACCGACGACCTTCGGGTTATGAGCCCGACGAGCTACCAGGCTGCTCCATCCCGCGTCAGAGGTGCGCATTCTACAGCGTGCCGAGTGTATGTCAAGCGCCAGGCTTTGATTTATCAAGGCTTTTTCAGCAATGCTTTTCAGCGGGCAAAGAAAAAGGCCACTGTGTTAACAGTGGCCTTTTTTTGAATCTGGTTGCGGGAGCCGGATTTGAACCGACGACCTTCGGGTTATGAGCCCGACGAGCTACCAGGCTGCTCCATCCCGCGTCAGTGGGGCGGATTCTACAGCTTGTAATGTGTATGTCAAGCGCTAGGCTTTGATTTTTCGAGGTTTTTTCGAAACTGCTTTATCGCAGGCAAAGAAAAAGGCCACTGTGATAACAGTGGCCTTTTCTCGAATCTGGTTGCGGGAGCCGGATTTGAACCGACGACCTTCGGGTTATGAGCCCGACGAGCTACCAGGCTGCTCCATCCCGCGCCTGTGAGACCGAATTCTACGGATTTGCCGACCATTGTCAAGCACTTGTTTTGGAAAAACCTTTTTTGTTCAAACCCTTAGCGCCTGACAACAGGTCGCAGCTCAGGTGCGGCGGGGCTTTGCGGCCGATTATCGTATGGCAACACGGGTGAGCTGTTTCACAACAGGGTGCATGCGATACTATCTGTATGAATTTACAGTGCTGACGGTCATCCATGTCCTTGCGCAAGATCATCCACGTTGACTGCGATTGCTTCTATGCCGCAATCGAGATGCGTGACGACCCGCGCCTGGCTGGCCGACCCATGGCGGTTGGGGGCTCGCCAGACCAGCGTGGGGTGATCGCCACCTGCAACTATGAAGCTCGCGCCTATGGCGTTCGTTCTGCCATGTCTTCCCGGCATGCGCTTAAGCTGTGCCCCGACTTGTTGATCGTCAAGCCGCGCTTCGAGGCTTACCGGGAGGCCTCGCGAGAAATACATGCCATCTTCCGTGACTACACCGAACTGATCGAGCCTTTGTCGCTGGATGAAGCCTACCTGGATGTAAGCGATAGCCAGTGGTATTCAGGCAGTGCCACGCGCATCGCCGAGGATATCCGCCGACGGGTTTCCCGCACCTTGCATATCACCGTGTCGGCGGGCGTGGCGCCGAACAAGTTTCTGGCAAAGATCGCCAGTGACTGGCGCAAGCCCAACGGGCTGTTCGTGATTACCCCGGGCGAGGTAGAGGCATTCGTCGCCGCCTTGCCGGTGGCCAGGTTGCATGGGGTGGGCAAGGTAACGGCAGACAAGCTGGCGCGGCTGGGCATCGAAACCTGCCTGGAACTGCGCGATTGGTCGCGGCTGGCGCTGGTGCGCGAGTTCGGCAGCTTTGGCGAGCGGTTATGGGGGCTGTCGCGCGGGATAGATGAGCGTGCAGTACACAATGACAGCCGCCGCCAGTCAGTCAGCGTGGAAAACACCTACGACACCGACCTGCCTGATCTGGCCAGTTGCCTGGCGCGGTTGCCTGAGCTGCTGGAGAGCCTTAACGAACGCATCGCCCGCATGGACAGCAGTTACCGGCCCGACAAGCCCTTTGTAAAGGTGAAGTTCCACGACTTTAGCCAGACCACCATGGAGCAAGCCGGGGCCGGCAGGGATCTGGAGAGTTATAAACAGCTGCTGGGGCAGGCATTCGCCCGTGGTAGCAAGCCGGTGCGCTTGCTGGGGGTAGGGGTGAGGTTGCGCGATTTGCGCGGGGCGCATGAGCAGTTGGAGCTGTTCCCGCCTAAATGAACAGGGGCCGCTTTGCGGCCCAATCGCCGGCAAGCCAGCTCCCACAGGGGTTGCACTGCCCTTGAGCCTGACGCAATACCTGTGGGAGCTGGCTTGCCGGCGATTGGGCTGCAAAGCAGCCCCAATGTGTCACTGCACGCCGGGATCAGCCACCAACCGGCCAGTGGCCTTGGTCAGCGACTGTAGAAACTCCTGCTGCAGTTCCGGATCGTTGCGGGTCAGCTCGATCAGGCTTTGTTCCATTTCACTGGCTTCTTCTTCCAGGCCCAGCTCCGACAGGCGCTTGACCCGGTGTACCCACTGGCCGACATCGTCATCTTCGAGGTCATCGAAGATCAGTTCGTGGGCTTCAAGCAGCTTGTTGCGCAAGGTGGCGCTGACCAGCAGGCTGGCATCGCCGCGTACCGCATTGTCCTCGTCGAGTACCTGCAAGTGCAGGGTGCCGACGTGGTTGAGGTTCTGCTCGGAGAACGGGCTGTCGAGCAGGTTAAGGCGCAGCACGCCATTCCTGTCGGTAGTCAGTTCGTGGGTCATCTTGCCAGCCTTGACCTCGACCAGGCGTTCGCTCCAGGGCACGCTGTTGGATTCTTCGCGCTTGCCTTTCTGTACTTCGCTGATACCCGCCAGGTTCTGCTGGGCGCGGCCGTTGGACGGCACGTTCATGAACGGGTTGAGCCCGTCCACGCCATAGCTGAGCCAATCATGGGTAATGCTTTGCGGCAGGTTGCCCAAGGCGAAGACGTTGACCACGTTGGCACCAACACCCGCCACCACGGCCACTGCGCCCAGCGGGATCTCGTAGATCTCCCGCCAGGGCTGGTAGGGCGTGTAGCGGTCATAGCGCCGGGTGACTTCGAACTCGGTGACTTCGAAGCGCTTCTGCTCATGCACACGCACACGTCGCTGCGGAAGCTCCATCACCTTCGGCTCGCCGACATCGATCTGCAGGGTGTGCTCGAGCAGTTTGCGCTCGACGCGCTCCTCATGGTCGCTGCGCTGGGACATCTGGTTGGCGCAGCCGCTGACGAGCAGGGCGCCGCACAGTGCGGCGCCCCCCAGGGTAAAGGTACTTCGCTTGTACATGATCACTCGTGCATTGGTTATCAGCGGCGAACGCGGGCCTGCAGGAAGGTCAGCACTTCATTGACGGGCAATGGCTGAGCGTCCTGCTCGGTGCGGTGCTTGTATTCCAGGTTGCCGTCGGCCAGGCCGCGATCGCTGACGACGATGCGGTGCGGGATGCCGATCAACTCCATATCGGCAAACTTGATGCCTGGGCTGGTTTTCTTGTCGCGGTCGTCCAGCAGCACTTCGAAGCCGGCAGCGGTCAGTTCGGCGTACAGCTTGTCGGTTGCCTCGCGGACCACGTCGGTTTCGTAGCGCAGCGGCACCAGGGCGATCTGGAACGGGGCCAGGGCGTCGTTCCAGATGATGCCCTTGTCGTCATAGCTCTGCTCGATGGCGGCAGCGACCACGCGGGACACGCCGATGCCGTAGCAGCCCATGGCCAGGGTTACCGGCTTGCCGTTCTCGCCCAGTACCTGGCACTTCAGTGCCTCGCTGTACTTGGTGCCCAGCTGGAAGATATGGCCCACTTCGATGCCGCGCTTGATCACCAGCGTGCCCTGGCCGTCCGGGCTTGGGTCGCCTTCGACCACGTTGCGCAGGTCGGCAACCTGTGGAACCGGCAGGTCGCGCTCCCAGTTGACGCCGAAGTAGTGCTTGTCGTCGATGTTGGCGCCGATGCCGAAGTCACTCATCAGGGCAACCGAACGGTCGATGATGATTTCCAGCGGCAGGTTCAGCGGGCCGAGCGAGCCGGCGCCAGCGCCGATGGCGTCGCGCAGTTCGGCTTCGGTGGCCATGACCAGCGGGTCGGCAACCTGTTCCAGCTTGGTGGCCTTGATTTCGTTCAGCTCGTGGTCGCCACGGACGATCAGGGCAATCAGTTTGCCCTCTTCTGCGCCGCGTACGATCAGGGTCTTGACGGTTTTCTCGATCGCCAGGCCGAAGTTTTCCACCAGCTGGGCGATGGTCTTGGCGTTTGGCGTGTCAACCAGGCGCAGCTCCTCGGTAGGGGCTGGGCGCACGGTTTCGCGCGGGATGGCCTCGGCCTTCTCGATGTTGGCGGCGTAGTCGGAGCTGTCGCTGAAGATCACGTCGTCTTCGCCGGACTCGGCCAGTACGTGGAATTCATGCGAGTAGCTGCCACCGATGGAGCCGGTGTCGGCCTGCACAGGGCGGAAGTCCAGGCCCAGGCGGGTGAACACGTTGCTGTACGCCTGGTGCATGCGGTCGTAGGTTTCCTGCAGGGAAGCCTGGTCGGCATGGAACGAGTAGGCGTCTTTCATGATGAACTCGCGGCCACGCATCAAGCCGAAGCGCGGGCGGATCTCGTCACGGAACTTGGTCTGGATCTGGTACATGTTGAGTGGCAGCTGTTTATAGCTGGACAGCTCGTTACGGGCCAGGTCGGTGATGACTTCTTCGTGGGTCGGGCCGACACAGAAATCGCGCTGGTGGCGGTCTTTCAGGCGCAGCAGCTCAGGGCCGTACTGCTCCCAGCGGCCGGACTCCTGCCACAGCTCGGCAGGCTGGATGCTTGGCATCAGCACTTCCAGGGCGCCGGCGGCGTTCATTTCCTCACGCACCACGGCCTCGACCTTGCGCATTACCCGCAAGCCCATCGGCAGCCAGGTGTACAGGCCAGAGGCCAGTTTGCGGATCATGCCGGCACGCAGCATGAGCTGATGGCTGATGACCACTGCGTCGGCAGGGGTTTCTTTCTGGGTGGCGAGCAAATATTGACTGGTGCGCATGGTTAGCCGTGTCGATTGCCTAAGACGTTGAAATAGCCCCGCATTGTACGGGGGTGAAACGAAGGCGTACAGGATGCCCCAGGGCGTGACGCTTGTCAGCCAAGAAAAAGCCCGGCGTGATCGCCGGGCTTTTTCAGGTGCGGGGCACTGCAAGCCAGGCTTACAGGATGCTCAGCGGGTACTCCACGATCAGGCGCAGTTCGTCGATCGAGCTCGAACCGTAGTAAACGCCGTCGCTGGAACGGTAGGTGGCCTGGCGTACGCGCAGGCTCAGGTCTTTGGCCGGGCCGCTCTGCAGCACGTATTTGACGTCTACGTCGCGTTCCCATTCCTTGCCGCTGTCGGTGGACTGGGTGGTGGCACCCGAACCGCGGACGTAGCGGGTCATGAAGGTCAGGCCAGGTACGCCGTATTCGGCGAAGTTCAGGTCGTAGCGAGCCTGCCAGGACTTCTCGTCTTCGGCGTTGAAGTCGGAACGGGCCACGGAGTTGGCCAGGAAGATGGTGCCGCCACCGTCGACGCCGTAGGCGTAGTCGCCGTCGCCGCTGACTTTCTGGTAAGCCAGGGTGAAGGTGTGGGCGCCAATGTTGTAGGCGGCCGAGAGGCTGGCTGCGATGTTGTCCAGTTCGTTGCTGCCGTCGGCTTTGCTGACGAATGCGCCGGTCAGGTTATCGCCGATGGACTTGGTGTCATAGATGTTGAAGTCGAACACCAGGCCTTGCTTGTCGCTGATCGGCAGTGCCCAGTTGATGTTGCCGTACCACTTGCGGAAGTGATCTTCGATGCGCGAGTAGTAGACACTGGTGCTGAGGTTTTCGTTGATGGCGTAGGTGCCACCGAATACGTTGGCCTCGGTCAGGCGCAGGCTGTCGTGGTAAGTCTGGGCCTGGGCGTTCAGGGCGGTGAAGTGACCGGCGTGCAGGGTCAGGCCATCGATTTCGTTACTGGTGATCAGGCCACCTTCAGCAACTTCTGGCAGCAGGCGGCTGTCGTCGGTGGCCAGTACTGGCAGGGCGGTGAACTGGTCGCCGAACTTCAGCACGGTGTTGGAAATGCGCAGTTTTACTGCACCACCGCCTTCGGAGTAATCATCTTGCGAGCGGCCGTCGGAGGCGGTCGGGAACAGGCCGGTGCCGGCGCGGCCTTTGCCGCTATCCAGTTTCAGGCCCAGCATGCCGATGGCGTCAACGCCGAAGCCCACGGTGCCTTGAGTGAAGCCCGACTCGAAGGTACCCAGGAAGCCCAGGCCGGTTTCTTCCACGCGGCTCTTGCCGCTGTCGTTGTTACGGAAGTCACGGCTGAAGTACAGCATGCGGGTTTTTACGTTCAGCTTGCTGTCTTCGAGGAAACCTTTGGACTCGTCTTGTGCCGAGGCCATTGCCAACTGCGAGGTCCCCGCCGTAACGGCCAGGGCGATCATGCTCCACTTCATCACGCGCATCGTGATTTGCTCCTTTGGTTTTTAGGAAGAGTACCGCTGCGTCCAAGTCTTTTAGTTATAGGGTGCAGCTCTTTCTTGTTATGTCGGCGAAAATGTATAGCACGCTGACTGTTGTTGGCGATATGGCTATAAGCACTCTTTACGGAACTTTTTTTCCATGTCGCTTTTGGGTATTTCCATGTCGCAAATCACGCCCCGGTTTATGGGTCGTACAACGCCAGCGCTGTTCCTCTCACCGTAACGAATCTGTAACTACCGATTCCGGTTAAGGAAACTCCCTGGTAACCAATGCCGCTGTTGTTATTTGTCGCGTTCACCTGCCATTGCAGATGTCGTGCCGACTTGACGTGAAGGGAATGCAACAAGCGTGCTCAAAATTCGCAACACTTCATGAAATTTTCACAAAAGCGCCTACCGAGGGTCGGAAAGCGCCGTAAACACGGGGCGAGGGCCGCGTTGGTTCATGTTGGAGTCGAGAATCATTAAAATTTAAAAAGCTGCCAACAAAGTCAATGTGTTACCGCAGCATGTTCATCCAGAGTCATTTGTGGGGTGATAGGTGTGGAGCGGGTGAGTAGGTAGCCTCATTTTGGTGCGAAAAGTAGCGCTGTGTTACCGGGAATGTGCAAGGTATCCTTGCAAGCCTGTTTTCCGCTCGAAGCGGGTTGGATTTGCCTGAAGGAGATATACCGTGTTCGTCCTCGATTCGCGTTTGCAACAGGATTCCCTGGTGCTGGGGGAGTTTGCGCTGTGCCAGTTGCTGCTGAGCAAGGATGCCAACTACCCATGGTTCATCCTGGTGCCCAAGCGCGCCGGTATCAGCGAACTGTTCGAGCTGGATGCGCCAGAGCAGCAGCAGTTGTGGCAGGAAACCACCCTGTTGGCTGAAGCGCTGAAAGCCAGCTATAGCGCCGACAAGATGAACGTGGCCACCTTGGGCAATGTGGTCAGCCAGTTGCACATGCATGTGATCGTACGTCAGCGTGACGACGCTGCCTGGCCGGCACCGGTGTGGGGCAAGTGTCCGGCCGTGGCCTATAGCGACGATCAGCTGCACGCCATTCGCCAGCGCTTGCGTGGGCTGCAACTTGCTGGCTATCAGGAGGCCTGACATGTCGTTGGAATTGCGTATTGTCGAACTGGAAACCCGCCAGGCGTTCCAGGATGACACCCTTCAGGCGTTGAATGACGTAGTTTTCGAGCAGGCGCGGGTGATCGAGCGGCTGCAATCGCAGATGGCCGAGCTGATCAAGCGTTATGAAGAGATGGTCGGCCAGTACGGCAGCGAAGGGGAAGAGGCGCCACCGCCTCATTATTGATGGTTGCAAAGCCCTGTTCACCGGCATGCCGGTGAATAGGGCTCAGGATAGTGCGGGAATCAGCGGCGGGCTACCGCAACTACATCCTCAGCTTGCAGGCCCTTGTCGCGGTGCATCACCGAAAACTCTACGCGCTGGCCTTCGACCAGAATGCGATGGCCTTCGCCGCGGATGGCGCGAAAGTGCACGAAGATGTCATCGCCCGAGTCGCGGGAGATGAAACCAAAGCCTTTCGAGGTGTTGAACCACTTGACGGTGCCGGTATCACGGTTGACGCCATCTTGCGTCGTGTGCTGGCTGTTGCGTGCCTTGCGCGGGGTGCGGGCAAAGCCCACGGCCAGGTGCAGGGCCACGGCCAGTGCTGCGCAAACCAGCGCAGCAAGGTTGCCCATTTCCGGGCGGGCCAGCAGCGTCAGGGTTTGCAGTACCACTGCCACTACCAGCAAGGCACAGGCAAGGTGCTGCAATTGCTGCCGTGCGCCGCGGTAGTAAAGCGGCACAACGGGGGCCAGGACCAGGTTGAGCAGGCCGAGCAGGGCCAGGTAAACCGCATCAGGTTGTTGCAGGAAGGGTGTCGCATCGGTTTTCAGGCTGGGTATGAGCGATAGCAGCAAGGCTGCCACGCCCGTCACCAGATGGACGATCTTGAACATGGGGTTGGCTCACAGTTGATAAGGCCGATCACAGGAAGAGCTGGCAGCACGGTGCGCATGAGGTGTAGGGCGCGAACACGTGGCAGGCCAGCCTATGCACCCGGCAATGACAGTCCGCACGGGTGGCACGGTGCCTATTTAACAGTAAAGCCGCAGGCTTCTCAAACTGCAGGCTGCCCGCCGGGCGATGTGTTGCGCCATGTCACAGGCGATGTAGGTCAAGTGTTGCTACAGTGGTCGGCGTCCGCTTGAGTCTCAAGCCTTATGGAAAGGGGAACTTCATGGCAATCGATATCGGTATCAGTGAAGAAGATCGCAAGTCCATCGTCGATGGGTTGTCCCGGCTGTTATCGGATACCTACGTGCTGTATCTGAAAACCCATAACTTTCACTGGAACGTCACCGGTCCGTCGTTCCGCACCCTGCACCTGATGTTCGAAGAGCAGTACAACGAGTTGGCGCTGGCGGTCGATTCGATTGCCGAGCGCATCCGTGCCCTGGGCTTCCCGGCGCCGGGGTCGTATGCATTCTATGCGCGGCATTCCTCGATCAAGGAGGAGGAGGGCGTGCCCCCGGCGGAGGAGATGATCCGCCAACTGGTGCAGGGCCAGGAGGCCGTGGTGCGTACCGCGCGCAGCATCTTCCCGGTAGTGGACAAGGTCAGTGACGAACCGACCGCCGACCTGCTGACCCAGCGCATGCAGGTTCACGAAAAAACCGCGTGGATGCTGCGGGTGCTGCTCGACGGCAAGTAAGCACTCAAAGCTGTCACATAACCCTGTGGGAGCGGGCGCGCCCGCGAACACCGGCAAGGCCGGTGCCATGCACCGCGTCGCCGGCTTCGCGGGCATGCCCGCTCCCACAGGGTTCGCGCTACCCTCCAGAATTGGTTTTTGTGCAGGAAGATTTTGCCGCTGCTTTTAGCTCGCCCGTCAGCGCTTCATAGGTCGCCAGGTACCTGTGACTAGGGAGTAGGGCGCATCATGCAAGCGAGCAAGCGTGTGGCTGGCCAGGGCAGTTGGCCAGGAAAACAGTGTATTGATCCGTTCAAGGCGGATTTCGACATGCTGCAGATCCAGCCGGTGTCGCGTTCAGTGCGGCTCAACGGGTTTTCCACCTGCCTGCGCCTGGAGGCCGTCTACTGGGGTATCCTGGAGCGAATTGCCGCAGCCAACCGCTGTTCGGTCAGTGCAGTATTGTCCTACGTGGACCGCGAGGTGCACCTGCGCCAGGGTGGGGTGCGCAACTTCAGTGGGCTGATCCGGGTCATTTGCGTGGCCTGGCTGCAAAACCCGCCAAGTGCGCGCTGATCGCCGGGCGGGCTGCGCAGTGCTTGCTAACCATATATAATCCCGCTTTTTGCTGCCCCGGCAGCCAGCGTTATGGTTGACGAGAGACACCCATGCCCCTTTATGACTATCAATGCGCGTCCTGCGAGCACCGCATGGAAGCGCTGCAGAAGATCAGCGCCGCGCCGCTGACCGATTGCCCGGCCTGCCAGGCGCCCGCGCTCAAGAAGCTGTTGTCGGTGCCGGGCTTTCGCCTGAGCGGTAATGGCTGGTACGAAACCGACTTCAAGACCGGGGCGAAAAAGAATCTGGCAGGCGGCGACAAGGCCGACTGAGTTGAATGCTGTGACCGGGTCTTGCAGTATTAGCCCTCCGGGCGGCCAAGGCCTCCACCGAATACACGAATCACGAGAAGCGAAACCACCATCATGATGCGCAGCCATTATTGCGGCCAACTGAACGAGAGCCTGGACGGCCAGGAAGTCACCCTTTGCGGCTGGGTCCATCGTCGCCGCGACCACGGCGGGGTGATCTTCCTCGACATCCGTGACCGCGAAGGCATGGCCCAGGTCGTGTTCGACCCGGATCGCGCCGAAACCTTCGCCGCCGCCGACCGCGTGCGTAGCGAATACGTCGTGCAGGTCACCGGCAAGGTGCGCAAGCGCCCGGACGGTGCGGTGAATGCCAACATGGCCTCCGGCGCCATCGAGATCCTCGGCTACCAGCTGACCGTGCTCAATGAAGCAGAAACCCCGCCGTTCCCGCTGAACGAGTACTCCGACGTTGGCGAGGAAACCCGCCTGCGCTACCGCTTCATCGACCTGCGTCGCCCAGAGATGGCCGAAAAGCTGCGCCTGCGTTCGCGCATCACCAGCAGCATTCGTCGCTTCATGGACGACAACGGCTTCCTCGACGTCGAAACCCCGATCCTCACCCGTGCCACTCCGGAAGGCGCGCGTGACTATCTGGTGCCAAGCCGTACCCACGCTGGCAGCTTCTTCGCCCTGCCGCAGTCGCCACAGCTGTTCAAGCAGCTGCTGATGGTTGCCGGTTTCGACCGCTACTACCAGATCGCCAAGTGCTTCCGTGACGAAGACCTGCGTGCCGATCGCCAGCCGGAATTCACCCAGATCGACATCGAGACCAGCTTCCTCGATGAAAGCGAGATCATGGGCTTGACCGAAAGCATGATCCGCAAGCTGTTCAAGGAAGTGCTGGACCTGGAATTCGGCGAATTCCCGCACATGACCTTCGAAGAAGCCATGCGCCGCTACGGTTCCGACAAGCCGGACCTGCGTAACCCGCTGGAACTGGTCGACGTTGCCGATCAGCTGAAGGATGTCGACTTCAAGGTATTCGCAGGCCCGGCCAACGATCCGAAGTGCCGCGTTACTGCCCTGCGCGTGCCAGGCGCTGCCAGCATGCCGCGCAGCAAGATCGACGAGTACACCAAGTTCGTTGGCATCTACGGTGCCAAGGGCCTGGCGTACATCAAGGTCAATGAGCGCGCCAAGGGCGTCGAAGGCCTGCAGTCGCCGATCGTCAAGAACATCCCTGAGGCCAACCTCAACGTGATCCTCGATCGCGTTGGCGCGGTTGATGGCGACATCGTCTTCTTCGGTGCCGACAAGTTCAAGATCGTCAGCGAGGCCCTGGGCGCACTGCGCATCAAGGTCGGCAACGACTTCAACCTGCACACCTGCGAGTGGGCGCCGATGTGGGTTGTCGACTTCCCGATGTTCGAAGAGAACGAAGACGGCAGCTTCACTGCGCTGCACCACCCGTTCACCGCGCCTAAGTGCACCCCGCAAGAGCTCGAGGCCAACCCGGCCACTGCGCTGTCGCGTGCCTACGACATGGTCCTGAACGGTACCGAGCTGGGTGGCGGTTCGATCCGTATCCACCGTAAAGAGATGCAGCAAGCCGTATTCCGCCTGCTGGGTATCGAGGCAGAAGAACAGGAAGAGAAGTTCGGCTTCCTGCTCGACGCCCTGAAGTTCGGTGCACCGCCACACGGTGGCCTGGCCTTCGGCCTGGACCGCCTGGTCATGCTGATGACCGGCGCCCAGTCGATCCGTGAAGTGATCGCCTTCCCGAAAACCCAGAGCGCCGCGTGCGTCATGACCCAGGCCCCAGGCCTGGTCGATGCCAAGGCCCTGCGCGAGCTGCACATCCGACTGCGCGAACAGACCAAGGTCGAGTAAGCGGTCCCCGGGCGCATCCACATGGATGCGCCTTTGCGTTTCGGCGCAGGTATTTTTCCGTCCCGCCCCGTACAGGGGCGGGGCTGTTTGTGAAACAAAGGATTCGGAGTCGTTATGGCTGGTCATTCCAAGTGGGCGAACATCAAGCACCGCAAAGAGCGCCAGGATGCCAAGAGAGGCAAGGTCTTCACCAAGTGGATCCGCGAACTGACGGTCGCTGCCAAGCAGGGCGGCCCTGACCCGGCATCCAACCCGCGCCTGCGCCTGGCGCTGGACAAGGCCCTGGGCGCCAACATGAGCCGCGACATCATCGATCGCGCCGTGGCCCGTGGTGCCGGCACCAACGAAAGCGACAACGTCGAAGAGCTCAGCTACGAAGGTTACGGCCCGGGTGGCGTGGCGATCATGGTCGAAGCCATGACCGACAACCGCAACCGCACTGCTGCCGCTGTGCGTCATGCCTTCACCAAGTGTGGCGGCAACCTCGGTACCGACGGCTCGGTGGCCTACCTGTTCGAGCGCAAGGGGCAGCTCAGCTTTGCGCCGGGCGTGGACGAAGACGCGTTGATGGAAGCGGCGATGGAAGCCGATGCCGACGACGTGGTGGCCAACGATGACGGTTCGTTCGATGTATTCACTTCGTTCAACAGCTTCTATGCCGTGCGTAATGCCCTGGAAGAGGCGGGCTTCAAGGCCGCTGACGCGGAAATCGTCATGCAGCCGACCACCAGCGCCGAACTCGACCAGGAAGGTGCCGAAAAGGTGCTCAAGCTGATCGACATGCTCGAAGACCTGGATGACGTGCAGAACGTCTACTCCAATGCCCAGATTTCCGATGAGATCATGGAAAACCTCGGCTAAGGTTGTTGCGTTGGCCTTGAGGGCCTATTCGCGGGCAAGCCCGCTCCCACAGGTATTGCACCAGGTTCAGGTTTGGTGCGGTCCCTGTGGGAGCGGGCTTGCCCGCGAATAGGCCGGTACATTTTGAACAAACAGGCACTATGACTCTGATTCTAGGTATCGACCCCGGCTCGCGCATCACCGGCTATGGCGTGGTCCGCCAGACCGCCCGTGGTTGCGAGTACGTGGCGTCGGGCTGCATCCGCACCGGCAGCGGCGAGCTGCACGAGCGGCTGCAGATTGTTTTTCGTGGTGTGAGTGAAATCATCACCCAGCACGGCCCGGTGACCATGGGCATCGAGCGGGTGTTCATGGCCCGTAATGCCGACTCGGCGCTCAAGCTTGGCCAGGCCCGTGGCGCAGCCATCGTTGCCGCCGCCGAAGCAGGCCTGGAGATCGCCGAATACAGTGCCACCCAGGTCAAGCAGGCCGTCGCCGGCACCGGGGGGGCCAACAAGGAGCAGGTGATGATGATGGTCATGCACTTGCTGAAACTCACGCAAAAGCCGCAGATCGATGCCTCCGACGCCCTGGCCATTGCCCTGTGTCACGCCCATACCCGTTCCAGCCTGGTGCCACATGGCCTGGCCACGGCACGGCGACGCGGCGGGCGCTTGCGTCTGTAGGCGCTTCATGCGCTGATACACATTTTGTCCGGGTGAAGCGTTCACCCGCTGCATTTGCTGATAGGGTTGAGCGGTCTTTGACCGGCTCCCCGAGAAGAAGGATCGGAACGTGATTGGACGTTTGCGCGGCACCCTGGCGGAAAAACAGCCGCCGCACCTGATTATCGACGTCAACGGCGTGGGTTACGAACTGGAAGTTCCCATGACCACGCTGTACCGTCTGCCCAAAGTGGGCGAAAGCGTCACCGTGCACACCCACCTGGTGGTGCGCGAAGACGCCCACCTGCTTTACGGCTTTGCCGAAAAGCGCGAGCGCGAGCTGTTCCGCGAACTCATCCGCCTCAATGGCGTGGGGCCGAAGCTGGCATTGGCGCTGATGTCTGGCCTGGAGGTCGACGAACTGGTGCGCTGCGTGCAGGCCCAGGACACATCGGCCCTGGTGCGCGTGCCCGGTGTCGGCAAGAAAACCGCCGAGCGCCTGCTGGTCGAGCTCAAGGACCGCTTCAAGGCCTGGGAAACCTCACCAGCCATGTTCACCCTGGTCTCTGATGGCCCATTGCCGGTCGCCAGCGAATCCAGCGCAGAGGCTGACGCCGTCAGCGCGCTGGTCTCGCTGGGCTACAAACCGCAGGAAGCGAGCAAGGCAATCGCCGCGATCAAGGACAAGGCCGGCCTGAGCAGTGAAGAGCTGATCCGCCGCAGCCTGAAAGGGATGATTACCAAGTGATCGAAGCCGACCGCCTGATCGCCGCCAGTGGCCGCGACCGTGAAGAGGTTCAGGACCGGGCAATCCGCCCGCTGAGCCTGGACGAGTACATCGGGCAGCCGGTGGTGCGCGAACAGATGTCGCTGTTCATCCAGGCCGCCCGTGGCCGTAGCGAATCGCTCGACCACACGCTGATCTTCGGCCCGCCGGGTCTGGGCAAGACCACCCTGGCCAATATCATTGCCCATGAAATGGGCGTGTCGGTGAAGAGCACTTCGGGGCCGATTCTTGAGCGCCCCGGCGACCTGGCGGCCATGCTGACCAACCTCGAGCCGCACGACGTGCTGTTCATCGACGAAATCCACCGGCTGTCGCCGGTCGTCGAGGAGGTGCTGTACCCGGCCATGGAAGACTTCCAGCTCGACATCATGATCGGCGAAGGGCCTGCTGCCCGCTCGATCAAGCTCGACCTACCGCCGTTTACCCTGGTTGGTGCCACCACCCGTGCCGGTATGCTCACCAACCCGTTGCGTGACCGCTTCGGTATCGTCCAGCGCCTGGAGTTCTACAGCGACAAGGACCTGGCCACCATCGTCAGCCGCTCGGCCAACATCCTGGGCCTGGTCATCGAAGACCAGGGCGCCTACGAGATTGCCCGGCGTGCCCGTGGTACGCCACGTATCGCCAACCGCCTGTTGCGCCGCGTGCGCGACTACGCCGAAGTGCGCGGCAAGGGCCAGATCACCAAGGCCGTGGCCGACATGGCGCTGAACCTGCTGGATGTCGACGAGCGCGGGTTCGACCATTCCGACCGCCGCCTGCTGCTGACCATGATCGAGAAGTTCGATGGTGGCCCGGTAGGGGTCGACAACCTGGCTGCAGCCATCAGCGAAGAGCGCCACACCATCGAGGACGTGCTTGAGCCGTACCTGATCCAGCAAGGCTATATCATGCGCACGCCGCGCGGCCGCGTGGTTACCCGGCATGCCTACCTGCACTTTGGCCTGAACATACCCGGGCGTCTGGGGGAGGGTGGTGATTTTTCCGAAGCAGGCGATGAATGACAGATCAAAACCGGCTTTTCGTGGTCCTACCGCTGGCATGCCGAAGGTGCGCTGGCAATAAGACATTAATGAAGAAAAAACAGTTGCCACAGCGGATTGGCAAGCTGAGGAGTAAGCACTAGAGTATGCGCGCGCAAAATGGCCTGGAACCGTTCGCACACCGTTGTCGCGTCTATTACGAAGACACCGATGCCGGTGGCGTGGTGTATTACGTCAATTACCTGAAATTCATGGAGCGCGCGCGCACCGAACGCCTGCGGCACCTGGGCTTTTCCCAGTCGCAACTGGCGCAAGACAACCTGTTGTTCGTGGTCCACTCCAGCGAAGCGCGTTATCACGCGCCGGCGCGGCTGGACGACGAGCTGCGGGTCACCGCGCACGTACTTGAACTCAATCGCGCCAGCCTGCGTTTCGTACAGCAGGTCTGGCGGGAAAAGGATGAAACGCTGCTCTGCGAAGGGCAGTTCCTGGTGGCTGCCGTGCGCGCCGACACTTTCAAACCCCGAGCCATACCCCCCCAGCTACGCGACGCCTTTGCGGCGGACGGCTCGGGTAATCAATCGAATGCAGGAGAATAAGCGTGGAAGCTAACGTCGTCGACCATACCTCCATGTGGAGTCTGGTCAGCAATGCCAGCGTGGTGGTACAGCTGGTAATGCTGACCCTGGTGGCCGCCTCGGTCACTTCATGGATCATGATCTTCCAGCGCAGCACCATGCTGCGTGCCGGTCGTCGTGCGCTGGATGCCTTCGAGGAGCGCTTCTGGTCGGGCATCGACCTGTCCAAGCTGTACCGCCAGGCAGGCAGCAACCCAGACCCGGACTCGGGTGTCGAGCAGGTTTTCCGTGCCGGCTTCAAGGAGTTCTCGCGCCTGCGCCAGCAGCCAGGCGTTGACCCGGACGCCGTCATGGAAGGCGTTGGCCGTGCCATGCGCGTGGCCATTTCGCGCGAGGAAGAAAAACTCGAGCAAAGCCTGCCGTTCCTGGCCACCGTCGGTTCCACCAGCCCTTACATCGGCCTGTTCGGTACCGTGTGGGGCATCATGAACTCGTTCCGCGGCCTGGCCAGCGCCCAGCAGGCCACCCTGGCCACCGTTGCCCCGGGTATCGCCGAAGCACTGATCGCCACCGCCATCGGCCTGTTCGCCGCAATCCCGGCAGTAATCGCCTACAACCGGTTTGCCGCGCGCAGCGAAGTGCTGATCGGTCGTTACTACACCTTCGCCGACGAGTTCCAGGCGATCCTGCACCGCAAAGTGCACACCAGCGAAGAGTAATCAGGTAGAAGCCCATGGCCCGAGTTCGCCACAAACGCAAGCCCGTCGCCGAGATGAACGTGGTGCCCTACATCGATGTGATGCTGGTGCTGCTGGTCATCTTCATGGTGACGGCGCCCATGCTCAATCAGGGCGTGAAGGTCGACCTGCCCAAGGTTTCCAGCGAAGCCTTGCCGCAGGACAACAACGTCCAGATCCTCACCATCTCCATCAAGGCCGACAAGACCTACTACTGGAACCTTGGCAGCGAAGTCGACACCGACAAGCAGATGGACAAGGCCATGACCTTGCCTGACATGACCAATGCAGTGACCAAGATCATTGCTGCCGGCCGTGACCAGGGCAAGCAGACCCAGGTGTTCATTCGTGGCGACAAGGCTGTCGACTATGGCGCGGTCATGGGTGCCATGGGCGGGTTGCAGAAGGCCGGTGTCGGTAACGTTGGCCTGATTACCGAGGCGCCCTGATGCAACAGCGAGAGCCATCCGCCTCGGAAAGCTACTTCTGGCCCAGTGTCTGGGCCATCGGCCTGCATGTGCTGGTGTTCGCCCTGCTGTTCGTCAGTTTTGCCATGACGCCTGAGCTGCCGCCATCCAAGCCGATTGTTCAGGCTACCCTGTATCAGCTCAAGTCCAAGAGCCAGGCGACCACCCAGACCAATCAGAAGATTGCCGGGGAAGCGAAGAAAACCGCGTCGCGCCAGACCGAAGTCGAGCAGCTGGAGCAGAAAAAGGTCGAGCAGGAGGCTGTGAAGGCCGCGGAACAAAAGAAAGCCGACGCTGCTCAAAAGGCCGAAGAGGCCCGCGAAGCCGCCGAAGCGAAAAAAGCCGAGGACGCGGCCAAGGCCGCTGAAGCTGCCGAAGCCAAGAAAGCCGCCGAAGCCAAGAAGGCCGACGAGGCGAAAAAGGCCGCCGAGAAACAGCAGGCCGACATCGCCAAGAAGAAGGCCGAGGACGAAGCCAAGAAAAAAGCCGAAGATGAGGCCAAGAAAGCGGCCGCTGAAGAGGCGAAGAAACAAGCCGCCGAGGACGCCAAGAAAAAGGCAGCCGAAGAGGCCAAGAAGAAAGCAGCCGAGGACGCCAAGAAGAAAGCGGCGGCCGAGGACGCGAAGAAGAAGGCAGCTGAAGAGGCCAAGAAAAAGGCCGCTGCAGACGCCCAGAAGAAAAAGGCACAGGAAGCGGCCCGCAAGGCGGCAGAAGACAAGAAAGCCCAGGCCCTGGCCGAGCTGTTGTCCGATACCACCGAGCGGCAGCAGGCGCTGGCCGACGAGCAGGGTGACCAGGTGGCCGGCGACTTCGACGACCTGATCCGCATGCGCGCGGCCGAGGGCTGGGCACGTCCGCCTTCCGCGCGCAAGGGCATGACGGTGACCCTGCAGGTCAATATGTTGCCAGACGGCACCATTACCAGTGTCAGCGTGTTGCGCTCCAGTGGCGACGGCCCGTTCGACAGTTCGGCAGTGGCGGCAGTGAAGAACATCGGTCGACTGACCGAGATGCAGGGTATGAAGCCGAGCGATTTCAACCGTTATCGTTCGTTCAAGATGACATTTACACCTGAGGATCTAGCGTTGTGATTAAACGTCTGAGAGGGCTGCTGGTCATGCTGTGCTGCATTGCAGGCATGGCCGTGGCAGATGAAAAGAACATCCTGGTCACCAGTGGCAGCGACCGGGCAACCCCCATTGCGGTAGTGCCGTTCGGCCTGCAGGGCGGCAGCGTGCTGCCCGAAGACATTGCCGACATCATCAGCAACGACCTGCGTAACTCGGGCTACTACTCGCCGATTCCGCGGCAGAACATGATCAGCCAGCCGTCGCAGGCCAGCGAAGTCATCTTCCGTGACTGGAAAGCGCTGGGTGCCCAGTACGTGATGGTGGGCAGCATCGTGCCGTCGGGCGGTCGCCTGCAGGTGCAGTACGCGCTGTTCAACGTTGCTACCGAGCAGCAAGTGCTGACCGGCAGCGTGGCGGGCAGCACCGACCAGCTGCGCGACATGGCGCACTACATTGCCGACCAGTCGTTCGAGAAGCTCACCGGTATCAAGGGTGCGTTCTCCACCCGCATGCTGTACGTGACGGCCGAGCGCTTCTCCACCAACAACACCCGCTACACCCTGCAGCGTTCGGACTACGACGGTGCGCGTGCGGTCACCCTGCTGCAATCGCGTGAGCCGATCCTGTCGCCGCGCTTTGCGCCAGATGGCAAGCGTATTGCCTATGTTTCGTTCGAGCAGAAGCGTCCGCGCATCTTCATCCAGAACATCGATACCGGCCGCCGCGAGCAGGTGACCAACTTCGAAGGCCTGAACGGCGCGCCAGCCTGGTCGCCGGACGGTTCGCGCCTGGCATTCGTGCTGTCGAAAGACGGCAACCCGGACATCTACGTGATGAACGTGGCATCGCGCCAGATCAGCCGTGTTACCGCAGGCCCGGGTATCAATACCGAGCCGTTCTGGGGTAAGGATGGCAACACCCTTTACTTCACGTCCGACCGTGGCGGCAAGCCGCAGATCTACAAACAGTCGGTCGGTGGCGGTGGTGCCGAGCGCGTAACCTTCGTGGGTAACTACAACGCCAACCCGAAACTTTCGGCGGACGAAAAGACCTTGGTGATGATCCATCGCCAACAGGGCTTTACCAACTTTAAAGTGGCGGCACAGGACTTGCAGCGCGGAAGTGTAAAGATTCTGTCTGAAACAAGTCTTGATGAGTCTCCCACTGTTGCGCCAAACGGCACCATGCTAATCTACGCCACCCGCCAGCAGGGCCGGGGAGTCTTGATGCTCGTGTCGCTTAATGGCCGCGTGAGGCTCCCACTTCCTACCGCTCAAGGCGAAGTCAGAGAACCGTCCTGGTCCCCTTACCTGAACTGATTGCGGCGTAATACGTTTTGCTTAACACACTGGGGTTTCATTAGGAGTTTCACGATGGAAATGCTGAAGTTTGGTAAATTTGCTGCGCTGGCTCTGGCCATGGCCGTAGCTGTAGGTTGCTCCTCGAAGGGCGGTGACAACGCAGGCGAAGGCGCTGCTGTAGACCCTAACGCTGGCTACGGTGCCAACACTGGCGCAGTTGACGGCTCCCTGAGCGAAGAAGCTGCCCTGCGCGCAATCACCACCTTCTACTTCGAATACGACAGCTCGGACCTGAAGCCAGAAGCCATGCGCGCTCTGGACGTTCACGCCAAGGACCTGAAAGCCAACGGCAACCGCGTTGTTCTGGAAGGTAACACCGACGAGCGCGGCACCCGCGAGTACAACATGGCTCTGGGTGAGCGTCGTGCCAAGGCCGTTCAGCGCTACCTGGTTCTGCAGGGCGTTTCCCCTGCTCAGCTGGAACTGGTTTCCTACGGCGAAGAGCGTCCAGTTGCCACCGGCAACGACGAGCAGTCCTGGGCTCAGAACCGTCGCGTAGAACTGCGTAAGTAAGTTCTTATGCGTATGTGCCGCCGTGTAGTAACCGTCCTCGCACTCAGCCTGCCGCTCGCGGCCTGGGCTGAGGTCCCTGTAGTAGATGACAACGCAGGCAGTTATCCGCCTGCGGGTTATGGCACGAGCGGCGCCTATGCCGGGTCAGGGGCTTCGGCCCCTGCCTCTGCACAGGGCCAGCTGTTCATGCAGCTGCAACAGATGCAGGACCAGCTTTCCCGCCAGCAAGGCATCATCGAAGAGCTGCAGAACGATGTGTCGCGCATGAAGCAGGAAAACCTGGAGCGATACCAGGACCTGGACCGTCGCATCAACAGTGGCGCTGCGCCTGCCGCAACCCCTGACAATTCCTCCGGTGGTGGTGCATCCAATGCCGCCCCCGATGCAGCAGCGGGTGCTGCTGCGCAACAACCGGCCGCCAGTAGCGAGCCCGGTGATCCGGCGAAAGAAAAGCTCTACTACGATGCCGCTTTCGACCTGATCAAGCAGAAAGACTTCGACAAGGCCAGCCAGGCGTTCAACGCCTTCCTGCGCAAGTACCCCAACAGCCAGTACGCCGGCAATGCCCAGTACTGGTTGGGTGAGGTGAACCTTGCCAAGGGTGATCTGCCAGGCGCCAGCCAGGCCTTTGCCCAGGTCAGCCAGAAGTATCCGAAGCATAGCAAGGTGCCAGATTCGCTGTACAAGCTGGCCGACGTCGAGCGCCGCATGGGCCACACCGACAAGGTCAAGGGCATCCTGCAGCAGGTCATTACCCAGTATCCCGGCACCTCCGCCGCGCAACTGGCACAGCGTGACTTGCAGAAGCTCTAAGCCTTGTAGCAGCACCGTTCGAAAGAAACCCGCGCCAGCCGCGGGTTTTTTCGTTAGAATCACTGCCCTTTTTTCGTAAACACGCTGCTGCGGATAACGCTATGTCGAGTCCGCGACAGTGCCTGACGGAGGCGGACAGCCTGTTTAGCTGTCACGCCCGTGGCGAGCATGCAAGACACATTACGCATCACCGAAGTCTTTTACTCTTTGCAGGGTGAAACGCGAACGGCTGGGCTGCCCACGGTTTTCGTGCGCCTCACCGGTTGCCCCCTGCGCTGCCAGTACTGCGACAGTGCCTATGCCTTCACTGGCGGTACCATTCGTACCCTTGATTCGATCCTTGAGCAGGTTGCCGGCTTCAAACCCCGCTACGTCTGCGTCACCGGTGGCGAGCCACTGGCCCAGCCAAACGCCCTGCCGTTGCTACAGCGCCTGTGTGACGCCGGTTACGAGGTATCACTGGAGACCAGTGGCGCACTCGACATCTCTGGCACCGATACCCGCGTCAGCCGCGTGGTCGACCTGAAGACCCCGGGTTCCGAAGAGTCGCACCGTAACCGTTACGAGAACATCGAGCATCTGACCCGCAACGACCAGGTCAAGTTTGTCATCTGTTCCCGTGAGGACTACGACTGGGCCGTATCCAAGCTGATCCAGTACAACCTGGCCGAGCGCGCCGGCGAGGTGCTGTTCTCGCCGAGCCACCACCAGGTGAACGCCAGTGACCTGGCGGACTGGATCATCGCCGACAACCTGCCCGTGCGTTTCCAGCTGCAGTTGCACAAGCTGTTGTGGAACGACGAACCCGGACGTTGATTGAGGAGCAAGCACACATGACAGAAAAACGCGCAGTAATCCTGTTGTCCGGTGGCCTGGACTCGGCCACCGTGGTTGCCATGGCCAAGGCCGAAGGCTACAGCTGCTACACCATGAGCTTCGACTATGGCCAGCGCCATCGCGCCGAACTGAACGCTGCCGCCCGCGTTGCCCGTGACCTGGGTGTAGTCGAGCACAAGGTGATCGGCCTGAACCTCGACGGCATTGGCGGCTCGGCGTTGACCGACAGCAGCATTGACGTGCCGGAAGCCCCGAGTGAAGGCATACCGGTCACCTACGTGCCGGCGCGTAACACCGTATTCTTGTCCTTGGCCCTGGGTTGGGCAGAAGTGCTGGAGGCGCGGGACATCTTCATTGGTGTGAACGCCGTGGACTATTCTGGCTACCCGGATTGCCGCCCCGAATTCGTCGAATCCTTCGAGCGCATGGCCAACCTGGCGACCAAGGCGGGTGTTGAAGGGCAGGGCTTCCGCATTCAGGCACCCCTGCAGAACATGAGCAAGGCGCAGATCGTGCAGGCCGGCATGGCTCGTGGCGTGGATTACAGCCTCACGGTTTCCTGCTACCAGGCCGATGATGACGGCCGTGCCTGTGGCAAGTGCGACAGCTGCCGCCTGCGCGCCGACGGCTTCAAGGCGGCGGGCGTAGAAGACCCGACGCGGTATTATTGAAAATTTTTGATGGGGTATTGATTTTTCTTTAGAAATCAGTATTATACGCGCCATCAAATGGGTCGTTAGCTCAGTTGGTAGAGCAGTTGGCTTTTAACCAATTGGTCGTAGGTTCGAATCCTACACGACCCACCATATGCAGTACGTCAAAGCCCGCTACCAGCAATGGTCGCGGGCTTTTTCGTTTGTGCGCCAGGCATGGCGCGTTGCGCGTTAGCGCAACCTGCTTGGTTGTGGTGGCCAAAGCAGGAGACTTGGAGGTGAAAGTCCTCTACACACCCGGCAAGGGGAAGTGTTAGCCAGAGGCAAGGGTGTCGCGGGCGACTGCGAATCTGAAGGAAGCCCGAGGCAAAATGCTGGCCTGACGAACAGGAAGCGGATAGAGGCGGCGCAGTGGGGTAAGAAGGCAAACATCTTCAAAGCCCAATACTTGCACGGAACGCTGCGACGTAGATCCGACAGGCATAAGCAGGAAGGTCACGCGAATTACCCTGGGAGATCTGCACGTTTGCCATTGTGCTACCGAGCGCCGAGAGGCGACGGGACGGACGTGCAGAAGTCAGCCGAAGCCGTAGTAAGTGGTGGTTAACCGCGCCACCAAGGGCCGAACAGGTTATGCCGCCAGTAGGCGCCAGAGTCTCGTCGAATGTCGAAAAGCAGAAATTTCTCCGAGGGAGAACTGTGACCCCAAGTTCCGGACAGAATCCGAGAGTGACGGCTGGCAGTGCGCAGGCATCGACGGCGTCTGTGGCGTGGACGAACGCGGAGCCGGACACGCTGATGGAGCGGGTGCTTGCACCGGCCAACCTGAAGCGTGCGTATCAGCGAGTGGCCAGCAACAAGGGCGCGCCGGGTGCCGATGGCATGACGGTCGCTGACTTGGCTGGCTATGTGAAACAGTATTGGCCAACTCTCAGAGCCAGGTTGCTGGCCGGTGAATACCATCCCCAAACAGTGCGGGCGGTTGAAATCCCCAAGCCGCAGGGCGGCACACGGCAATTGGGGATTCCCAGTGTCGTGGATCGCCTGATCCAGCAAGCCTTGCAGCAACAGCTCACGCCAATCTTTGACCCGCTGTTCTCGGACTACAGCTACGGCTTTCGTCCGGGCAAAAGCGCTCATCAAGCCGTCGAAACGGCCCGCTCCCATGTGGCGACGGGCCATCGCTGGTGCGTGGAACTTGATCTGGAGAAGTTCTTTGATCGGGTCAACCACGACATACTCATGGCCTGTATCGAGCGCCGTGTCGAAGACAAATGCGTGCTCAGGCTTATCCGCCGTTACCTTGAAGCCGGGGTCATGTCGAGCGGTGTCGTCAGCCCACGGCAGGAAGGGACGCCGCAAGGCGGCCCGCTCTCGCCGTTGCTGTCGAACATCCTGCTCGACGAACTTGATCGTGAACTGGAGCGGCGGGGCCACCGGTTCGTGCGCTATGCCGATGATGCGAACATCTATGTGCGTAGTCAGCGGGCAGGCGAGCGAGTACTGACCAGCGTCGAGCGCTTCCTGAAAGAGCGTCTGAAACTGACGGTGAACAGGAAGAAGAGCCAAGTGGCATGGGCGTGGAAATGCGACTACTTGGGTTATGGGATGAGCTGGCGTCAACAGCCTAGGCTGAGGGTAGCGACGATGAGCCTTGGTCGCCTGCGCGGTCGACTCAAGGAACTGCTGCGCGGGGCGCGAGGCCGTAAGGTGGCCTACATCATCGAGCGGCTGAACCCCGTGGTACGGGGCTGGGCGAGCTATTTCAAGCTCAGTCAGAGCAGGCGTCCACTAGAAGAGCTGGACGGGTGAATCAGGCACAAACTTCGCTGTGTCATCTGGCGGCAATGGAAGCAACCCTCTACGAGGGCCAACAACCTGATGCGTCTGGGACTGAGCCGAGAGCGTGCTTGTAAATCTGCCTTCAATGGCCGAGGCCCATGGTGGAACTCGGGTGCGCCACATGTAAATCAGGCCCTACCGAAGAAACTGTGGGATCAACTCGGACTGGTCTCAATACTGGATACGATCAACCGGCTTAGCCGCATAACCTGAACCGCCGTGTACGGAACCGTACGCACGGTGGTGTGAGAGGACGGCGGGTGTGAACCCGCCTCCTACTCGATCAGGGATCATGGGGCCGCTTTGCGGCCCAATCGCGACACAAGGCCGCTCCCACAGGGGCCTGTATATGCCGACCATTGTGGGAGCGGCCTTGTGTCGCGATAGGGGCGCAAAGCGCCCCCAGCTTACTCAGCCCACTCCGGGTCGCCAGTAAACACCACCGTTAGCTGACCACTTCATCCACGTGCATCTTGCGTCGCCAGGCATACCAGCGACGGGCCCTGAACCGCATACCCAACGCAGATGATTCAGCGCTGATGCTCTATAACCGCTTCACAAACCACCGGGAAATTTACCGAGTTGGCAATGAAGCATTCGTGATGGGCCTGTTCGTGCAGGCGCATGGCAAGGTCGATATCCGCCCCGCTTGCGACCACGATTCGTGGGCGCAACGTGACCTTTGTGAAATGTCCCTTACGCTGATTATCGCCCTCAGACATGCGACCCAGCGAGCGATCGACATACTCCAGTACGTTCACATCATTGACGGCACACAGGTGCAAGTACCACAGCTGATGGCAGGCCGAGAGCGAGGCGAGCAGAAGATCCTCTGGGTTCCAGCGCGAGGAGTCGCCGCGAAATGCAGGGTCTGCAGAGCCGGCAATGGTACTTTTGCTACCTTCTTTTATATCGAAATCGCGCAGGTAGGACGTGTAATGGGTCGTTCCTTTACCAGTATTGCCGACCCAGTTCACGGTAACGGTATAGGTATGTTCTTTCATTCTTGGTCCTCTGTAGCCATTTCTATAGTGAAGCCGTTCATAAATCGCTCAAACGCCAGAGCTGCCCGTTCGTCCTTGAGGCGTGCAATGAAGTAGGCAGACCTGTCGTAGAAGCCCGTCTGAGGACTTATCACATCTCCTGCCTTGACAGCAATTTTGGACTCCAGCAACTTAATGGCTTCGTTCTTTCGAAGATGAAATCGTCGACGAACGCCTTATATAGTCCATTTCCCACGCCATACATAAGGCTGGCAGTCTCGCTGGCACCGTAAACAAACGCGTGAACCTCGCATTGCGGTCCAAGAATATGTTTGAAATTATAGATGCAGGCAGGTGAAATTAGTTCGCCAGTTAGCAACAGTTTATGAACTTTCAGCCGTCCAAAAGCATTGAGTCGGGCTGTCTCGTGCAATACTTTGAGGGCTAGAGATGGTGTGGTCATGATGGCCGTTATGGCATAACGTTCTAGCACCTCAATCATCCGCATGTAATTACATATACCTTGGATGGGAAACAATTTGACGTAGCCAGCTTCTAGGTGGCGCAAGGCGAAGGTTGTGGCTTCAATAAAAGGACTGAGCACTCCAGGGTGAATAATGGCCACCCGGTCCGTACCGGCAGTTACCAGTCGTTTGTAGGCAAAAGCTTGGTTGTGAGTGTTCCAAGTGATGTCGACACTGTTGCGCGGTGTTTGCAAAGGGCGAGCAGTAGTGCCGGAGGTTTCGCTGAATAAAATTGCATTCTCCAAAATAGCTTGTTGGTGGTCTTTGGCGTATTCAATCAAGTCCTCTTTTCGCTGCACCGGAAAATCATGAAGAATACTTTCAAGCTGCCGGTCTGCATCTACATTCGCGAGGGAGTTACTTTGTTGAGCTGCTAAAAGATAAGCAGCCGCCTTTTTTCGATTGCCTGTCACAATCAGGTGCATAAGTTAATTTTCGCTGGCGATGAGTGATGTGCCTATTTAACGGTTGGCAAGGCGTGAGGGTCAACTATCAGAGTTGATAGTTTTGATCTGGCGGGCTCGTCTTGTTTTTCTTAGGTTCTGTACCAAGCCACGAGAAAAATGAGGTCCAGCCGGAAGTTTAGGGCTGGCAGGTGGAAATCGTCTAATCATGCAAATTTTTTCTATTCAGTTGTAACATTGTATATCTTGTTGCTCGCTGCTTTTAGAGGCGGAATGGAGTCATCTGGATTTTTATTTGTGGGATTTTGGTCATATAGAGCAGCATTAAGGACAGTGGTGGGAAATTCAGGATTATTTGGCAGAATGGTCGTAGGAATGTTCTGAAGGAAGTTTCTGTGAAATAGGGTTTTTAGTGGTTGGGGTGAAATTCAAAAGGTCACCCTGTAGTTGTCAGTGTGGAGCGTCTGTGGTTTGCTGTGATCCGCAGTGATTTGGAGTGTCTATCTCAATCGAAGAAGTGTGCCTTTATGATTTGCCAACAAGGGGGTGGTATGTTGTGTCGGTGCGATGCTGAATATAGGGATAACTTAGAGTTATTTGGAGGTGTTTCGGATGTCGTTGAGTTAGGTGCCGCTCTAAAAAGGATCGCTATCCAGTTAGGTTTTGAGCAAGCTGTGTTGATTGTGGAGTTTCCTACTCCCTTTAGTCGTCATCGCTGCCTCATGATAAAGGACCGAGAGTCGATGTGGTCTGGGGCAATTGATGATGCTTATATTGCTCCTTTACGGCCTATTCTATTAAGTTGTGCAGAATCCGCTGGCCTGGTTAAATGGAGCTTAGAAGATTCCTCGCTGCTAGTCCCAGAGCAGGGCAGTCCGCAAGAAGAACCGTTACACGGTATCGCAAGTGGTTTTTTATCTAATGACGGTTCGCTTTATTCGGTCTTATTTTTTCGAGCCGCGAAGGGAGGGAAAGAAGTCAGTGATGCTACATTGAACATGAGGATGGCTTGTGTCATAGCCTTGATCAGACAAGTAGGGGTTGATCTGCGGGAAGAGGGAACGTGCGTTTTGAATATGACCAGTCGGGAACTGGAGATTTTACGTTGGACTGCAGATGGTAAGTGTGCCTCCGAAATATCCAGAATATTGTTTATATCTGAGAATACAGTTATCTATCATGTTAAGAAGTTGCTTGCTAAAACTGGGTGTGCAAATAAGCTTCACGTGGTTGCGCAGGCGATAGGTAATAGGTTGCTGTGGTAGCTTAATAGCTATTCTTGAAGGGTCTTGGTATTTGGCTCGGGTTCAAATGTTGGGTTATTGAATTTTGGTTCCTGATGATTGATACAGTCGTAAATCCCCATTTCGCGAGAAATGGGGGTTTAAACTATTTTCATTTCGACGTTTTGCAGATTTGCTTAGTAAGCTGGCGGTCTATTCTGCCCATTCTTTATCCCCGGTAAACACCACTGTAATCCAGCGATCCGGCCCTTCACCCCCAACTGCATCGCCCACTTCGTTGCGCAGCGCGTCCCACTCGTCGATTGTTTTCGCCCCCATCTCTGGTGGCACGATGAAATACAACTCGATCTCCCGTGAGCGTCCTACCTTGGCCACATAGGCCCGATAGGACTGCAAACCGTGCTTGCTGACGAACGCCTTTGCCACGTCATCTACGTGTTCCTTAAGGTCACCCGGCGTGACCAGGAAAATTTCCGACAGCGCCTGGCGCACCACCGACATCGGCAGTGGCACGATCACCAGGCATACCAGTGCCAGCACCGCGGGGTCGATGTACGGCGATATCCACTCCAGTGATGTGCCCTGCACCGCGTAACCAAAGCAGAACGCGATCAACAGAGCAGCGGTGATGCTGGCCGACATCACCCAGCCCTTGACGTCCATGCGCACGAAGTCCGAGCCCAGCTTGCGGTTGGCGCGGGCTTCGACGATGGCGATGGTGACGCAGGCGATCACGGTGAGTACGGCATAGACCATGGCAATACCGAATTCCAGGTGACGGCCGCCTTGCAGCAGGCTGCTGACCGCGTTGATCAGCGCATAGATGGCCACGCCGCTGAGCAGGATGCCATTGAGCGCCAGTACCATGGGTTCCAGGTGCCAGAAACCCATGGTGAAGCGCTCACGTAGTTTGCGTGACATCTGCACGCTGGTGGTGTGCGAGGTAATCAGCTTGACCACCACCAGCGACAGCCCGCTCATGCTGGCGTCGACCAGTGAATACACGCCGTCGAACATGATGGAGAACGAGCCAGAGGCTATGCCAAAGGCGATGCCGATGGTGGCGATGAACAAGGTGACGGCGATCGAGGTGCGTAACAGGCCCTGTTCGCTGGTGATGTCGAAGAAAGTGGATCTGCTTGGGTTTTGCATGGGTTGTGCTCAAAATTAACAATGGTGCGGTGCCTTTGAGGGCCTCTTCGCGGGCTTGCCCGCTCCCACAGGTATGGCGCCACCCTGAAGGGCAGTGCAGTTCCTGTGGGAGCGGGCAAGCCCGCGAAGCAGGCGCATTGGCCCTTATAGGCTAGACGCGAAACTGCTCCATCAGCGCCTGCTGCTGGTTGGCCAGCCGGTTCAAGGCCTGGCTAATCCGTGCCGACTCATCCGCCTGGCCCGCCAGCGATTCGGTCACATCCCGAATACCTGCCACATTGCGATTCACTTCCTCGGCCACCGCGCTCTGTTCTTCCGCCGCCGAGGCAATCTGCAGGTTCATGTCGCTGATCACGGTCACCGCTTCGCCGATCCGTTGCAGGGCCGGCAGCGCCTGCTCCATGCGTGCCGCGCTGTCCTGAGCCTGGCGCTGGCCTTCGTGCATCGCGCCCACCACATCCTGGGTACCTTGCTGCAGGCCTTCGATGACCTGGCGAATTTCCTCCACCGACACCTGCGTGCGCTGCGCCAGCCCCCGTACTTCATCGGCGACCACGGCAAAACCGCGCCCGGCCTCGCCAGCGCGGGCGGCTTCGATGGCGGCATTCAGTGCCAGCAGGTTGGTCTGCTCGGCGATGGTGCGAATCACTTCCAGCACCGAGCCGATCTGCCCGCTGCGTCCTTCCAGCGCACGCGCCTCGTCCATGGCGGTGTCCATGCCGGGTGCCAGGCGGTCGATTCCCTGGCGGGTGCTGTCGATCAGTTGCAGGCCTTCGCGGCTGGCCTGGTCGGCGGCGCGCGCGGCCTGGGCGGCCTGTGAGGCATTGTGGGCAACATCCAGCGCGGTGGCGCTCATTTCGTTGGCCGCAGTGGCTACTTGCTCGATTTCGCGGTGCTGCTGCTGCATGCCACTGCTGGTCTGGCTGGCGATGGCGGCTGACTGGTCGGCAGTGCTGCGGGCTTCCTGCAGCGAGCCTTTGACCTGGGCAATGATCGGCTGCAGCTTGTCGAGGAAGCGGTTGAACCACCCCGTGAGCTGGCCCAGTTCGTCCTCGCGGGCGTAGTCCAGGCGGCGGGTAAGGTCGCCTTCACCGCTGGCGATGTCTTCAAGGCGTGCGGCCACGGCCAGGATGGGGCGGGTAACACCCCGTGCGGTCAGCCACACCAGCAGCAAACCCACCACTGCGGCGCCCAGGCCGATCAGCAAACTGGTGAGATTGGCTCGTTGGTTGTGCGCGTCCAGGCGCTGGTTGAGGGTAACGGCCGGTGCCTGCAGCACGCTTTCAGGCAACTCCAGCAACACCTGCCAGGGCGCCGCGTCAGGGATTGGGGCAAAGGGGTGGGCCACTCGCAACAGGCCGTCGGCTACCGCCTTGTCCATCGGCTTGCCGAGCGTACCGGCGTCGCGGCTGTTGCCAGCCAGCAGGCCGGCGGCGCTGGCAATACTCACCTGGCCCTGGCCATCGAATAGCTCACGGCGGCCGTCAACGCTCAGTTGCTGCAGGTTGGCCAGGCCGATGTCCAGGCCAACAACGCCCACTACCTTGCCGTGCTCGAGCAGCGGCACGGCAATGCTGGTCATCAGCACCTGGCGGCCGTTGACCTCGTCCAGGTACGGTTCGAGCATGCACGCCCTGGCAGTGTCCTGCGGGCAGGTCAGCCAGCGGTTTTTCGCCGCGCCGTTGCTGCCGATGCTGGCGTCACCGAGCATCGATTCCGGCATGGCCTCCAGCTCCAGTGTGCCGGGGGCGGGCTGCGACCAATACAGCGAGAAGCGCCCGCTTTCGTTGCTGCCTGCGGCATCCTGGCCGACGAACTGGCTGTCCTGCTGGTCCAGAGCGTTGGGCTGGAACACCAGGTACAAGCCGATCACATCCGGGTTGCCGGCCAGGCTGGCACGGGCCTGGCGGGTCAGTTCGGCGCGCAGGTCGCTGCCGCCACGGGCCTTGAGCACCTGCACCAGGCGGGCAAAGCCATTGCCGTACTGGTAGGCGTCCATGAAGTAACGCTGGATTCGCAGGGCCTGGGTTTCGGCGTGGGCCTGCAGGCGATGGCGTGTGCTGGTGTCGAGCATGGCGGTGTTGGCCTGGTTGACCAGGGCAGCGCTGCGCTGCGCCTGGGTCAACGACGTGGCCACCAGCAAGGCGACGATGGCCAGCAGGCACAGGCCGGCGAGCAGGGTGATCTTCCACTGGATGGAGAGGCGACGCAGCGGCATGAGGGTATTCCTTTTCGAACAAGTACAACGCCCGCGGTCAGGCGCGGGCGTTGTCGGCAGCGTGGGTCATTCGGCGACGTAGTTGGGTGGTGCTGCCCGGAAGGCTTTGGTCAGCCAGCCCAGATAGACCAACCCCAGCGCAGCCCAGATGCCGCCGAACATCAGCGAGTGCGCGTTCAGGTCAAGCCACAGCGAGACAATGATGCAGAAGCCGATGGTAGGCAGCACCAGGTACTTCAGCTGGTTGGCCAGGCCTTTGCGGTTGCCTTCGCGCAGGTAGCAGTGGTTGATCACCGACAGGTTGACGAAGCTGAACGCAACCAGGGCGCCGAAGTTGATGATCGAAGTGGCGGTCACCAGGTCGAAGAAGATTGCCGACAGCGAGATGACACCGACCACGGCAATGTTCAGCACCGGTGTCTTGTAGCGCGAATGCAGGCGGGCGAAGACGCTGGCGGGGATCACGTTGTCGCGGCCCATCACGTACAGCAGGCGCGACACGCTGGTCTGCGAGGCCAGGCCCGAGGCGATGGTGTTGATCACGGTGCAGGCGATGAAGATCGACTGGAACAGCTTGCCGCCGACGTACAGGGCAATTTCCGGCAGGGCCGCTTCCTGGTCATGGAAGCGCGCCATGGTCGGGAAGTAGGCCTGGATGAAGTACGACACGGTGATGAACACCACACCGCCGATCAGTGCGGTGAGGAAGATCGCCCGCGGGATGGTCTTGGCCGGGTCACGGGTTTCTTCGGACAGGCAGGTGACCGCATCGAAGCCCAGGAACGAGAAGCACAGGATGGTCGCGCCGGCGGCCAGGGCACTGAACTGGGTCTGGCTGTCGGCAAATGGCATCAGGCTCCAGGCAGTGCCCAGCCCTTCGCCGTGGTCCAGGCCGCGCACGCACAGGTAGATGAAAACGGCGATGATCGCCACCTGCACACCGACGAACAGCAGGTTGAAGTGCGCTACCAGGTTCACGCTGCGCATGTTGATCAGGCTGATCAGGGTGACGAAGCCGGCCACCCACATCCACTCCGGCACTTCCGGGAACATGGCCGACAGGTACAGCTTGGCCAGCAGCGCGTTGACCATTGGCAGCAGCAGGTAGTCCAGCAGCGACGACCAGCCGACCAGGAAGCCCACGTGCGGGTTGATCGCGCGCTGGGTGTAGGTGTAGGCCGAGCCCGACTGCGGAAAGCGTTTTACCAGGGTGCCGTAGCTCACGGCGGTGAACAGGATGCCGGCCAGCGCCAGGATGTAGGCGCTGGGAACGTGGCCGGCGGTAATCCCGCTGACGATGCCGAAGGTGTCGAACACGGTCATCGGCGTCAGGTAGGCCAGGCCGATGATGATTACGTGCCAGAGGCGCAGGGTTTTACGGAGTTGGCCGTTGCCGGTTGCGCTGTGGTCAGGCTGCATGCTGGCATGGCTCCTGCGGCTGGGCGTAAACGTCGGGCACGGTGTATTGCGCATGCGGCAAGGGCGAGCGGGTGGGCTCCATGTTGTTCACCTTTTTTGTAGGAGCGGCGGAAGGCGCGTGGGGGGACGCGCAAAGTGGTGAAAATAAAAAACGATGGGTAGGTTGGTGTCAAGTTAAACATGACAAGATGTTGCTGAATTGAAATATTTATCGATTTAAACGGAGATATGTTCGGTTTTTGCGCGTTTTTGCGCGGTTATGATCAATTTGAATGTTCGTAAAAATTAACAAATAGTCACTCCTCGACTGGGTTGTCAGACCCTTCCGAAAAAGTGTTTTTTCGCGTTTCGGGTTGACCTTCGTCTACTGTCGCGGTGGTACTCTTCGCTTTCTGGGTAGCCTTCTGCTGCCCAGGCAGCCCTTACGGACTAACGGTTCTATTCATGAAGAAATCAGTAGGCATCCTTTCTGGCCTGGCTATCGCCATTGCCGTCGTAACCACCGCTGGCGCCTGGTACACCGGCAAGCAGTTGCCTGCCGAGCTGGACCATGCCCTTGAGCGCAGCAACACGGAGCTCAAGAAGGCCCTGGTGACCACCGGCGGCAGCATGAGCATCGAGCGGGTGTCGCTGGAGCAGCATTTCTTCAGCAGTACCGCCCAGTACCGGCTCAAGGCCCGCGACATCAACGTGGGTGAAGGTGAGGTGGTGAGTTTCGACGTGGGCGTGACTGACCAGATCGAGCATGGTCCGTTCCCCTGGTCACGGGTCAAGGCGTTGAAGCTGATGCCGGTCATGGCGGTCAGCAACAGCACCCTGCAAAAGGACGATGCCACTGCAGCATGGTTTGCCGCCGCAGGCGAGCAGGCGCCGGTCAGCGCACAGACCAGCCTGGGTTACGACGGCAATGTGGTCAGCCAGGTCCGGTTGGCGCCGGTCAAGCTTGACGAGGCGGACGGCAACAGCCTCGACTTCTCGGGCATGCGGCTGGAGGTCAGTGGCGACAAGGAAGGCAAGGCTTCGAAGTTCCACGGTCAGGCCGACCGTTTCGTGATGAAGCTTGTGCGCGACGACCAGCCGCCAGCAACGTTCGAGCTGACCGGCCTGAAGGTGGGTGGCAAGCTGGCGGCCACTGCACACGACGCCATCTATGTGGGTAACGTCGACCTGTATCTGGCCGAAACCAAGGTCACCCTGGGGCCGAAGCAGCAGGTGTTGCTGATCAAGGGCCTGGAGCAGAATGCGCTGCAAACCCTCGAAGGCCCGGATACCGTAGGCGGTCGCGTGGACTACAAGGTCGGCGACATCACCTGGGATGGCCGTGCGGTGGGCAAGGCGCAGATGGCGATAACCATTGCTTCGGTCAACGCGCCGGCGCTGCAGGCGTTGTCGAAGTGGTACCAGGCGCATTTGCCGGAGTTCGAGGCCGCAGCTGCAGCCGGCCAGCCGGTGCCGCAGATCCAGATGAGCGACGCAGAGAAGGCCATGTTCCAGGGTGACCTGCACAAGCTGCTGGCCGCCAAGCCCAAGGTGGCCATAGAAAACCTGTCGTTCAAGACCGCCAATGGCGAGAGCCGCTTCAACCTGTCGATGGGCTTCGCCGCCCCGGCCAGCTTCGACCTGCCGCCGGACCAGTTGAGCAAGCAACTGATCACCGAAGTGAAGAGCAAGCTGTCGCTGTCCAAGCCGATGATGGGTGACCTTGCGACGTTGCAGGCGCTGCTGGATGGCCAGACCGACGCCCAGGCGATTGCCATGCAGTCGAGCCAGGCGGGGGAAATGGTCGGCATGATGGCCCTGCAGAGTGGCCTGGCTACGGTCGAAGGCAACGATGTAGTGAGCAGCCTGCACTATGCCGATGGCATGGTCGACTTCAACGGCAAGAAAATGACCGTGGAAGAGTTCGCCATGCTCATGGCCGCACACCTGGCCGCCCTGTCCCCGCAGGGTTGATTGATTGAACCTGTACCGGCCTCTTCGCGGGCACGCCCGCTCCCACAGGTTACTCATTGGTCCTGAGGGCGGCGCCGTACCTGTGGGAGCGGGCATGCCCGCGGAGAGGCCAGTGCAGCCAACACAAAAACCACTTTAGAATTCGCTGGATTGTCTGTAGCCTTCGGCCTCCGATAATAATCCGCGCCCGCAGAGGGCCGTGGCGGCCTGCGTGCCGTCCGGCACCCTTAGCCGATCTGCCAGGGCCGGGTGATACACTCGATTTGATGCGCACACGCGCCTGCAGGTCCAGCGATCATGACCCAGATTTCCGAACGCCTGTTGGTTCAGGCTCACCTCGATGCCAAGCAGCCCAACCCGCTGACAGCCGAGCAGGAGGCCGAATACCGTGCGGCCATCGCTGCCGAGCTCAAGGCCCAGAATGCCGTGCTGGTCGCCCACTACTACTGCGATCCGGTCATCCAGGCGCTGGCTGAAGAAACCGGCGGCTGTGTGTCCGACTCGCTGGAAATGGCCCGCTTTGGCAAGAACCACCCGGCCGAAACGGTGATCGTGGCCGGTGTGCGTTTCATGGGCGAAACGGCGAAAATCCTCACGCCGGAAAAGCGCGTGCTGATGCCCACGCTGGAGGCCACGTGCTCGCTCGACCTGGGCTGCCCGGTGGAGGACTTCTCAGCCTTCTGCGACAAGCACCCTGAGCGCACCGTGGTGGTGTACGCCAACACGTCTGCTGCGGTAAAAGCCCGTGCCGACTGGGTGGTAACGTCAAGCTGCGCGTTGGAAATCGTCGAAAGCCTGATGGATAACGGCGAGACCATCATTTGGGGGCCGGACCAGCACCTGGGCCGTTACATCCAGAAGCAAACCGGTGCCGACATGCTGCTGTGGGACGGTGCCTGCATCGTTCACGAAGAGTTCAAGTCGCGCCAGCTGGCCGACATGAAGGCGCTGTACCCGGACGCAGCGATCCTGGTGCACCCCGAGTCGCCGGAAGCAGTGATCGAGCTGGCGGACGCAGTGGGCTCCACCAGTCAGCTGATCAAAGCGGCGCAAACCCTGCCGAACAAGACCTTCATCGTTGCGACCGACCGCGGCATCTTCTACAAGATGCAGCAGTTGTGCCCGGATAAAGAATTTGTCGAGGCGCCGACTGCCGGCAATGGCGCGGCGTGCCGTAGCTGCGCGCATTGCCCGTGGATGGCGATGAATACCCTGGAGCGGGTGTTGCATTGCTTGCGTAATGGCGGTGATGAGATTTTCGTTGACCCGGCGCTGGTGCCCAAGGCGATCAAACCGCTGAACCGGATGCTGGACTTTACCCAGGCGGCGCGGCTGAAGCTGTCTGGTAACGCCTGACGCCAGACCGCGTAGCCTTCTTCGCGGGCATGCCCGCTCCCACAGGTACAGCGCAACGCTTACGAGCGGCGCGGTCCCTGTGGGAGCGGGCTCGCCCGCGAAAGGGCCCTCAACGCCCCATCATTTCCCGAACCATCCGCTGCTGCTCCATGATCTCGCGCTGGCGCTGGTCAATCTGCGAAGCCAGCGGGAAGTTGCCGCCCGCCCGGCGCTTGGCGTAATCCAGCTGCTGGATCGCCTGGTCAAAATCCCCCACCAAGGTGAAGTACTCCGCCCGCGCCCGGTGCAAGCCAATGGTGTTGCCCGACAAACCCCGCACCTCAGCCATGTCGTACCACACGTCCGGGTCGTCCGGCCGGCTCTTCACCAGCTCGTTCAACACCTTTTCCGCCTCGGCAGGCTTGTTCTGTTTCACCAGCAAATCGGCCCGCACCTGTTTCAGCGGGTAGTTGCCCGGGTACAGCCCCTGCATCCGCTCGGCCCGCTGCTGCGCGTCGGCCAGGCGGTTGTTGGTGATGTCCAGGTCAATCTGCGCCAGGTTATAGGTGATGTCGTTGGGCGCCTTGGCCAGTAGTGGCTTCAGGTTTTCACGCGCTTCGTTCAGCTGGCCTCCCTTGACCTGCGCCAGGGCCAGACCATAGCGGGCGGCGTCCAGTTTGGGGTCGTCATCGAGCTGGGTGCGGAAACGCTTGGCCGCAAGGCCTGGGGTTTCTTCGTAGATCAGCGCCACGCGAGCGCGAATCAGCTGGTAGCGCTGGCTGTCCTCGATGCCGCCTTTGGGCGCCTGTTCGGCGCGGTTGCGGGTGTCGGCGATACGTGATTCTGTCACCGGGTGAGTCAGCAGGAATTCCGGCGGCTTGGCGCCGTAGCGATACTGCTGCGCCAGGCGTTCAAACATGGTCGGCATGTTGCGAGGGTCGTAACCGGCCTTTTCCAGGTTTTGAATACCGATTCGGTCGGCTTCCTGTTCGTTCTGCCGCGAGAAACGCCGTTGTTCTTGAATGGCCGCCGCCTGGGTACCGGCAATCATGCCGATACCGGCATCGCCGGCACCACCCGCTGCCAGCACGATACCGGCCAGCAATGCTGCCATCATCGGCAGTTGCATGCGCTGCTGGGCTTCTACGCCGCGGGCGAAGTGGCGTTGTGACAAGTGCGCCAGCTCGTGCGCCAGCACCGAGGCGTACTCGCCTTCGGTTCGGGCGTTGAGGAACAAGCCGCCGTTGACCCCGACAATGCCACCAGGCGCGGCGAAGGCGTTCAGCTCGCGGCTGTCGATAAGGATGAACTCCAGGCGCCGGTCCTGCAGTTGGCTGGTCTCGGCCAGCTTGTACACACTGCTTTCGACGTAGTCCTTGAGCTGCGGATCGTTCAGCTGGTTGACCTGGCCGCGCAGCAGGCTCAGCCAGGCACGACCCAGTTGGTGTTCCTGCTGCGGTGAAACGATCGCAGAACTGGCGTCACCCAGCGATGGCAGGTCGTCAGCGTGGCCGGGTAGGGCCAACAGGCAGGCCAGCGTCAGCAGGGTAGGGCGCAGTAGATTCATGCATGAAGCTCGCGTCGGTCAAAGATACCTACTGTAGCGGGCTCACACGTTGGCGACCAGTGGCGCTATCCTAGCCGACCCTGCCAGCCAGCAGTCTGGCAACGCCTTTGGAGACCCTGCGATGAGTGACCCCCTGACCTGCGACGCCGAACTGGACGCCAGCGGGCTGAATTGCCCTTTGCCGCTGCTCAAGGCCAAGATGGAGCTCAACCGCCTGGCCAGCGGCGCGGTGCTCAAGGTGATCGCCACGGATGCCGGGTCGCAGCGTGACTTCCGCACTTTCGCCCGGTTGGCCGGTCATACCCTGCTGCAGGAAACGGCCGAGGCCGGCACCTACACTTACTGGCTGCGCAAGGCCTGAGTCTTTTCCAAGGATCGTCAATGTTCAAAGTGCTTCGCGACTGGATGCAGCGCTACTTCTCCGATGAAGAAGCGGTGGTGCTGGCGGTCCTGTTGTTTCTGGCTTTTACCGCGGTACTGACCCTGGGCGGCATGCTGGCCCCAGTGTTGGCGGGCATGGTGCTGGCGTTCCTGATGCAGGGCCTGGTCAACGCCCTGGAGCGGGTGCGGGTACCCACCCGGCTGGCGGTGATGCTGGTGTTCGCCCTGTTCATGGGCGCGCTGGCAGTGTTCTTGCTGGTGCTGGTGCCGCTGCTGTGGCACCAGCTGATCACCCTGTTCAACGAGCTGCCGGGCATGCTGGGCAAGTGGCAGTCGTTGCTGCTGCTGTTGCCGGAGCGCTACCCGCACCTGGTTTCGGACGAGCAGGTGCTGCATGCCATCGAGTCTGTGCGCGGGGAGATCGGCAAGTTTGGCCAGTGGGCGCTGACCTTTTCGCTGTCGAGCCTGCCGTTGCTGGTCAACGCCATGATCTACCTGGTGCTGGTGCCGATCCTGGTGTTCTTCTTCCTCAAGGACCGCGAGCTGATCGGTCGCTGGGTCAGTGGTTACCTGCCCAGCCAGCGCGCCTTGCTGAACCGGGTGGGCAGCGAGATGAACCGGCAGATTGCCAACTACATTCGCGGCAAGGGCATCGAAATCCTGATCTGCGGCATTGCCACCTACATCGCCTTCATCAGCCTGGGGCTCAACTACGCCGCGCTGCTGGCGTTACTGGTGGGGCTGTCGGTGGTGGTGCCGTATGTGGGCGCGGTAGTGGTGACGGTGCCGGTCACGCTGATTGCGCTGTTCCAGTGGGGTTGGGGCGACCAGTTCATCTACCTGATGACGGTGTACGCGATCATCCAGGCGCTGGACGGCAACGTGCTGGTGCCGTTGCTGTTTTCCGAGGCGGTTAGCCTGCACCCGGTGGCGATCATCTGCGCGGTGCTGCTGTTTGGCGGGCTGTGGGGGTTCTGGGGGATCTTCTTTGCCATCCCGCTGGCGACCCTGATCAAGGCCGTGCTGGATGCCTGGCCCAGACAGGAGCCTAGTGTTTCACCGATGCTGTAAGTGAAGTTGGGGCCGCTTTGCGGCCCTTCGCGGGCACGCCCGCTCCCACAGGGCCGCATCAGGGCTGACAAGTGTTTGCCACAAGATATGCAGCGCCTGTGAGATCGAGCGCCGCCCGCGCGGCGCTCGATCTCACACACGCTGAAGATGCCGCGGCGAGCACTGGCAACCCTGATACCATTGCCAGAAACCATAGAATCTCCCACAGGGCAGGGCTCAACTCCTGTGGGAGCGGGCGTGCCCGCGAAGGGCTGCAAAGCAGCCCCAATCAATTCAGGCTTTATTCAGGGCCTGAGCAGCAGCCAGCACGGCATCCACATGCCTCGGCACCTTCACCCCACGCCATTCCTGGCGCAGCACACCGTCCTTGTCGATCAGGAAGGTGCTGCGGTCAACGCCCATGTATTCCTTGCCGTACAGCTTCTTCAGCTTGATGACGTCGAACAGCTGGCACAGGGCCTCGTCCTTATCGCTGATCAGCTCGAACGGAAAGCTTTGCTTGGCCTTGAAGTTCTCGTGCGACTTGATGCCGTCACGCGATACGCCGAACACCACGGTGTTGGCGGCGGCAAAGGCGTCATGCTGGTCACGGAAGCCCTGGCCCTCGGTGGTGCAGCCCGGGGTGCTGTCCTTCGGGTAGAAGTACACCACCACCTGCTGGCCCTTGAGCTCCGCCAGGCTGACGGTTTGCCCGCTGGTGGCCTGGGCCTGGAAGTCGGCGACGGGTTGGTCGAGTGCTACAGCCATGGTGGTTTCCTTACATGGGGTTCTGTGGGCGCCAAGGCTCGATCAGCGCGTCCAGGTTCAGGGCATCGGCAAAGTCCAGGAACTGGTCTCGCAACCAGCTGATCTGGGTGCCGGCCGGCAGGATCACGGTGAACTGGGCGTTGAGCATGCTGCTGCCGGTCTGCGGGGCCAGGTAGGTGTCGCAGGTCATGGCCTCCAGCTCGACGCGGTGGTCGAGGAAGAACTGGCACAGCTCGTTGATGATGTCCGGGCGGTAGGCGGCGCTGACGTAGGCCACGTATGGCAGGGCTTGCGGGCGTACTTCCTGGTCGGCGCTGCGCACCACGTCCAGGGTCAGGCCGTGCTTTTTGCCCAGCCCCGGCAGGGTGGACTCCAGGCGTGCAAGGGCGTCCCAGCTGCCGCCCACCTGCAGCACCAGGGCGCTGGTCTCGCCGTGGCGGCTCAGGCGCGAGGTGACCACCGCGCAGCGGTTCTCGAAGGCAGCGCGGCTGAGGACGTTGGCCAGTTCCATGGGGTTTGGGCCCAGGGCACTGATGACAAGGAATTGTTCGCGGACGGTGGGGGTGGACATGCAGCGTTCCTAAAGCGATGAGCGGTCGGTACAGGACGGGCGAAAGCCTCCTGTCGGCAGGGCCCGGGGCTCGCATGCGAGGTCGTGGACGCTGGCGGGGAGCAAGGTCGACGGCCCGGCGGGCCGCGCTGCACCGATCAAAGCATCAAGGGTAGCGAAATAAGGCGCCGAGGGGAATGCTCCGCCCGCCTGCTTCGCTTGTGCAAGGCCGATGCCCCCAGTACCATTACGGCTCTCTTTTTCCGGCAGGAGCAGTTACATGATTGCGGGCAGTATGGTGGCATTGGTCACACCCATGGATGCACAAGGGCGTGTGGACTGGGGCAGCCTCGACAAACTTGTAGACTTCCACCTGGAAAACGGCACCCATGCGATCGTCGCTGTCGGCACCACCGGTGAGTCCGCCACGCTGGATGTCGAAGAACACATCCTGGTCATCAAGCACGTGGTCGAGCGCGTCAAGCGCAGCAGCCGCCGTGTTCCGGTCATCGCCGGTACCGGTGCCAACGCCACTGCCGAAGCCGTGCACCTGACCCAGAACGCCAAGAGCGCCGGTGCCGACGCCTGCCTGCTGGTGGTGCCGTACTACAACAAGCCGACGCAAGAAGGCCTGTACCAGCACTTCAAGCACATTGCCGAAGCCGTCGACATCCCGCAGATCCTCTACAACGTACCCGGCCGCACCTCCTGCGACATGCAGGCCGAGACCGTGATCCGCCTGTCGACCGTGCCAAACATCATCGGTATCAAGGAAGCCACCGGCGACCTGGTCCGCGCCAAGGCCATCCTCGATGGCGTCAGCAGCGACTTCATCGTCCTGTCCGGCGATGACCCGACTGCTGTCGAGCTGATCCTGATGGGCGGCAAGGGCAACATCTCTGTTACCGCCAACGTCGCCCCGCGCGAAATGGCCGATCTGTGCGAGGCCGCCCTTGAGGGCAATGCCGAGAAGGCCCGCGCAATCAACGAAAAACTCATGCCGCTGCACAAAGACCTGTTCTGCGAAGCCAACCCGATCCCGGTGAAGTGGGCGCTCGTCGAAATGGGCCTGATGCAAAAGGGTATTCGCCTGCCACTGACCTGGCTGAGCGAAGGCTGTCACGAAAAAGTCCGTACTGCCTTGCGCCAGTCCGGCGTACTGGTTTAAGAGGAAGTACACCGCATGAAGCGACTGGCTGGTCTTTCCGCCCTTGCCCTGATTATCTCCAGCACCAGTGGGTGTGGCTGGCTGTGGGGCGAAGATGGCTATTTCCGCGACCGCGGCAGCGACTACCTGCAGGCGCACCCGACCGCGCCGATGCAGCTGCCGCCGGACGCCAGCAACGTCAAGCGCCTTGATCCGCTGCTGCCAATCCCGCGTAACGTCGCCGACGATCACGTCGCCGGCGAGTTCGAAGTGCCGCGCCCGCAACCGCTCACTGGCGGTGCTGCCCAGGTAACCGACTACAGCCTGCAGCGCAGCGGCAGCAGCCGTTGGGTGCTGGCCCAGCATTCGCCGGCCGAAGTGTGGCCAGTGGCCCGGCAGTTCTTCGAGGACAACGGCTTCCGCATTGCTGAAGAGCGCCCGCAGACCGGTGAATTCAACACCACCTGGCAGCGCTTCGACGAGCTGTCGGCATCGCTCGGTCAGCGCCTGGCCAGCACTGCCAGCAGCGGTGACAGCGAAGTGCGCGTACGTGTGCGCATGGAGCCTGGCGTGCAGCGCAATACTTCCGAGGTGTACGTGGTCAGCGTCGAGCGGCCGGCCGGCAGCACTGCCGAGCCTGCTTTCCCGTCCACGTCCAGCAACACCGGCGCCGATGCCCTGCTGGTTGACGAAATGCTTGCCAGCATGAACCGCAGCGCCGAGAAGGGCGGTTCGGTGTCGCTGCTGGCTGCGCGTGATTTCGACGCGCCAAGCCGTGTCAGCCTGAGCGAAGACGGTAGCGGCAACCCGGTGCTGTACCTGGGTTCCGACCTGGACCGTGCCTGGTCTGGCGTAGGCCGTGCCCTGGAGCAGGGTGGCGAGTGGCGCGTCGAGGACATCAACCGCAGCCTGGGCCTGTACTACATCAACCTGTCTGAAAAGCCTGACGACAAGCAGAACCAGCCTGGCTTCTTCAGCCGCATGTTCGGCAGCGAGCCAACCAAGGAAGAGCGTGAAGCCCGTGCCGAGCGCTATCAGGTTCGCCTGAGCAAGGTGGGTGAGAGCGTGCAGGTCACGGTCGAGAAAAACATCAACACCGTGGCTCCGGCCGATGTCGCCCGCCGTGTGCTGAGCGCCATTCAGGACCACTTGGGTTAAGTGCGCTTCGCGGTACTCGGAAGCGGCAGCCAAGGGAACGGCACGCTGATCGCCAGTGGTGACACGTTCATCCTGGTCGATTGCGGGTTCTCCCTGCGCGAAACCGAGCGGCGCCTGGCGCTGCTCGGTGTGTCGGCGGCCCAGCTCAGCGCGGTACTGGTGACCCACGAACATGCCGACCACGTGCATGGGGTGGGCTTGCTGTCCCGGCGCTACAATGTACCGGTCTACCTCAGCCAGGGCACTTTGCGCGGCATGCGCAAGCCGGTGGAGGTGGCCGGTTTTCTCGCTTGTGGCCAAAGCCTGCGTATCGGCAGCCTGGAAGTGACCGCAGCGCGGGTTGAGCACGACGCCTACGAGCCGTTGCAATACGTGATCAGCGATGGCCAGCGGCGCTTTGGCATGTTGACCGACCTGGGTTCGTACGACGCGCTGTTGCTGGAGCGTTACCAAGGCCTGGATGCACTGTTGATCGAGGCAAACCACTGCCGCGACCTGCTGGCACGCGGTCACTACCCGGCCTTTTTGAAGCAGCGGGTGGGTGGCATGCAAGGGCATTTGAACAATCACCAGGCTGCGCGCCTGGTGCACGAGTTGGGCTGGAACAACCTGCAGCACCTGGTGCTGGCCCACCTCAGCAGCAAGAACAACCTGCCACACTTGGCCCGCCAGTGCTTCGTCGACACCCTTGGGTGCGACCCGGACTGGCTCCAGGTGGCGAATCAGGAACACGGGCTCGACTGGCGCGAAATCGCCTAGCCCAACACCTCAAGCAAGCGGAGCCCAATCATGGAAAAACGCGACGAACTCTACCGCGGCAAGGCCAAATCGGTTTACAAGACCGACGACGCCGACCGCTTGATCCTGCTGTTCCGTAACGACACCTCGGCGTTCGACGGCAAGCGCATCGAACAACTCGACCGCAAAGGCATGGTGAACAACAAGTTCAACGCCTTCATCATGCAGAAACTGGAAGAAGCCGGCGTGCCGACCCAGTTCGACAAGCTGCTGGGCGACAACGAGTGCCTGGTGAAGAAGCTGGACATGATCCCGGTTGAATGCGTAGTGCGTAACTACGCTGCCGGCAGCCTGGTCAAGCGCCTGGGCGTGGAGGAGGGCATCAAGCTGGAGCCGTCCACCTTCGAACTGTTCCTGAAGAACGACGAAAAGGGCGACCCCTTCATCAACGAATCCCACGTTGTTGCGTTCGGCTGGGGCACCGCCGAGCAGCTGGTCGAAATGAAAAAGCTGTCGCTGAAAGTCAACGAAGTGCTGAGCAAGCTGTTCGATGACGCCGGCCTGCTGCTGGTCGACTTCAAGCTGGAGTTCGGCGTATTCCACGGCCAGATCGTGCTGGGCGACGAGTTCAGCCCGGACGGCTGCCGCCTGTGGGACAAAGAAACCCGCAAGAAGATGGACAAGGACCGCTTCCGCCAGGGCCTGGGCGACGTGATCGAAGCCTATGAAGAAGTTGCCAAGCGCCTGGGCGTGCCGCTGTAAGCGGCGCGTTCACGCAAGCGCCTGATACCACGCGATTTTTTTGAAAAAAAGATTTGCGTTTTAAAAAAACGCTGGTAAGATGCGCGGCATTGGAGAGATGCCGGAGTGGTCGAACGGGACGGATTCGAAATCCGTTGTACTGGCAACAGTACCTAGGGTTCAAATCCCTATCTCTCCGCCATACAAGATCAAGCCCCTGGAAAAGAAAGTTTCCAGGGGCTTTTTCGTTCGCGAGAGTTTGTTGGTGAGGGCGGGTGTATTGCCCTCATGCGCTCCCGAGGCGGTCTGTTCGATTCGAAGCGCTAAGTGCCTACCATTGAAATCTGTAGAGCCCCAGCATTGAGTGGGGCTTTGTTGTCTCTAGCGACCCAGCTTTTCCATGGCTGCATCGGCCAGGAACGAAGACCGGCTCTTTACGTTGTGATCACGCACGTACCGGTCGATCTGTTGGATGACGAATCCTGGCAACGTGACGTTTACTTTCTCGGTCTTGCCCAGATACGGCGTGATGTCGAGTTCCAGCATCCCCCAGCCCATGCCAGCGAAAGCCGGATTTTTCCGGTGTAATGCCGCGCTGGTAGGCATTGGAATGGCCTGCCCGCTGCTGGCAATCTCCTCCAACATGATGTGGGCCACCTCAATAGCTGCCGCATAGGCCTCTTCGAAGGTGTCGCCCGCAGTTACCCCGCCAGGGATGTCAGGAATCTGAATACCAATAGCGGTGTTTTCGTCGCCCCATTCAATGCAGATTGGGAATTGCATGGCTTTCTCCTTCAGCGCAACGGAAACCGACTTGCGGCACATCGTCGCTCATTTCTTCATCATCCCCAACTCAGCATCATCCAGCAACGCCTTGGCCATCGCACTGAGGTAATGCGAGGCCCAGATCAGTTTCTGGTCGCCGTCCATCAGGCCGGTGATGATCAGGTCGCGCACGTAGCCCATCAGCTCCGAGGCCTGCTCGCGGGCGTCCTGGCAGGGGATGCCGGCTTCGATGCGGAACAGGGGGTGGGTGTTGTTTTCGCCTTGGTAGAAGCAGGTCTTGCCGACTGTGGTGGGTTCTTTGGTGTAGTGGGTGGGCATTGTTTTTATCTCCCTGGACTCTTGGTTGTCTGGGCTGGCCTCTTCGCGGGCTTGCCCGCTCCCACAGGTACGGTGCAGTGCTTGAAGGTTATGGAGTCCCTGTGGGAGCGGGCGCGCCCGCGAAGAGGCCGGGCCTGCTAATGCAAGGCGTAGGGCTCAGCAGGTAAATGCGGCCGCATCTGCAACTGCATCAATGCCGACTCGACCAGCCCCTGTACCGCCTCCATTTCATGGATCACGGCCTGCATCACGATCGAGCTGTGGGCAGTGGGTTTGAGTTGCACCGACTGGCGGGCCACGGACAGGGCGCAGAGTACGTACTCTGAGGACTGGACGAGGGTGTCTTGCAGTACTTGAGTTGAATCGAGGGAGTGGGGTGGATCGGGGACCATCTTGCGCATACACATCTCCAGGATCATTGGAGCTGCCGCAAGCTTGCTGTCAAACAAGAGGGTGGCAGCTGTACATGGGTTGACAGACCGAGGATCCCGGAGCAACTCGGCGCACCACGAGGGTGCCCCACATACAGCCGCCATAAACAGCGCACGTGTGCGGGAAATCGACGGCCTGTCAAAGCCGGTCGTTGATTTTGCAACGACAAGCCGAGACTAGAGCGCGACATAACCCGTCGCAAGCGTTTGAGCGGTTTGGCAGTATGTTTGGGAAATGGCCTACACGGAAGGGGATGATTCTGAGTTTCTCGTGTAGGACGGGGCCGCTTTGCGGCCCATCGCCGGCAAGCCAGCTCCCACAAATACTGCACAGACGATGAGAACGGCGCGTTACCTGTGGGAGCTGGCTTGCCAGCGATGGCCTGCGAAGCAGGCCTGCTTCAGGGCGGCTTCTCGCAACATTTTGTCTTGAACTGCCAATGCCACCTTGCGCTACAATGCGGGCCTCTACTACGCCACTCACGCCCAGGCCACACGCCGTAATGATTACGCGCGCTGGGCGATGAACTCTTCCTGACATGGATTCGTTGGATGCTTTGCGCCGTACTGGTCTCCCCCTGCGCCCCTCGCTGGACGGCTGAATTGCCGTCTGCGGCCAGTGCCGCCCTCTCTCTGAAAACCCCGCACAACTTCGAATGCTGCCGCCAACCCTTGGCTGCGGTACGCGGCTGTGCGCCCCACCGAAAATGGAGTGCTCCACTTGCGTAAGAAATTCGTCGCGTCCCTTCTGGCGGTCGCCATCGCCTCTACCACGGCCTGTGCACAGCTCGGGATCAGCAAAGAGCAAGCGGGCACCGTAATCGGTGGCCTGGCCGGTGTGGCCATCGGCTCGACCATGGGCAGTGGCAACGGCAAGATCGCCGCGGCCCTGATTGCAGGTGGCATTGGTGCCTACGTGGGCAACCGCATCGGCCACATGCTGGACGAGAAGGATCAGCAAGCCCTGGCGCTGCGCACCCAGGAAGTGTTGAGCCAGCAGCAGACCACCGCCAGCGCCCAGCCGGTGACCTGGACATCCGACCACTCGGGCGCCACTGCGCAGATCGTGCCGGGCAAGGAATACACCCAGACCAAGAAGGTCGAGGTGAAGCGTGCACCGAAGATCCAGGCGGTGCCGTCGATGAAGCTGATCAACGAACCATACGTGACCATCAGCGACAACCTGAACGTGCGCGCCGCACCCAACCAGAACGGTGAAAAGGTCGGCAGCCTGAAAAACCACACTGAGTTCACCGCCGTTGGCTCCAGCGGTGACTGGATCCTGGTCGGTCGCAAGGGTGTAACCGTTGGCTATGTGCACAAGAACTACGTCGAGCCCAAGGCGCAAGCCGTGGCCAAGCGCGTGACCCCGGCGGTGAACCTGGACGAGCTGGACGTTGCCGCCAGCAAGGAAACCCAGGGCTTCGACCTGGACTCGGTGCAGTCGCTGCCTACCGAAACGGTCGCTGCCGAAGCCGCCTGCCGCCCGGTCACGGTCAACCTGAAGTCGCAAAGCGGCAAGACCGAGCAAGAGCAGAACACCTTCTGCAAACAAGCCAACGGCACCTGGGAACTGATCTGAGGAACTCCATGAAAAAGCACGCGCTCGCGCTGGCCGTGATCGGCGCTTGTGGTCTGGTACCACAGGCGTTCGCCCACGAGCTGGCCTTTTCCAAGAAAGACAACATCAAGGTCGAAGTGCCTGGGGATGCCACCACCTGGTGCAAACCCCAGGTCGACCTGACCATCACCCGCCCGGCCTGGGATAACCAGGAACTGCTGTCGGGCCTGCTGACCAAGCTGCCGTTTGTGTTCGCCAAGGACTGCTCGACGGCCAAGGTGAGCTGGAAGGCGGTCGATGCCAAGGGCAACCTTTACGCCAGCGGCTCGGGCAATGCCAGCAACCTGGGGCTGGTGACCCTGGCCGCTGCGCCTGCCGCTGCCCCGGCACCTGCTCCGGCAGCACCAGCAGCACCAGAGCCAGCGCCAGCGCCAGCGGAAGCCCCGGCGGCCGTTGCTCCAGCCCCGGCGCCTGAGCCAGCTCCTGCGGTAGTTGAATCAGCACCCGCGAAAGTAGAAGCAGCTCCTGCTCCTGCTCCAGCGCCGGCCGTTGCCGCAGAGCCCGCCCCAGCACCAGCAGCCGAAACCCCGACCGCAGCACCTGCCGCTCCGCCCGTCGCGCCCCCTGCCGCCGCAGTAGCCGCAGCCCCCACCTCGGACTTCGGCCGTTCCGTGGTCCTGGAAAACCGCAACCTGATGCAGGTAACGGACGGTGCCGGCTGCAAGTGGGTACTCAGCCGCGAGATCATCAGCAACGGTGACACCCTGTCGTTCGGCACCACCCCGGCCATGCCGTGCCCGGCGTCCGGCTTTGGCGAAGGCAACTTCGAAAAAATCAGCTGGAAGGCCGTGGGTACCTACCGTGGCGATAACTGGAACCGCGTTTACGTTCACCCGAGCGGCTTGATCTTCAACAAGGTCTTCGAGCCTGCGGTCAAGGACAAGGCCGTTTCCTACCTCACGGGCGAAGCTGACCAGGCCGCATTCCTGGTGGGTGAGATCCCCAGCCGGCAGATGAAGGTCTACCTCACGTTCACCCGCAGCAGCTACGGCGTGCGCCGTCCATTCGGCAGCGACCCTTACTACGTGGCGGTAACCCCGGACGAGTCGTTCGCCCTGGACGCGGCCAAGTACAAGGAAGCCGCGCTGGAAGTCTTCGATCTGATCAAGACCACCTCGCCGACCACCACCGATGTGGCCAACCTGCTCATCGTCAAGGACATTGCGGCGATCACGAACAACATGTGGGGTAACGACGCGCAAAAGATCACCCGCAACCGCATCGGCATCAACCGCCAAGGCCTGTTCTTCGATGTGCGCGATGGCGCGAACTGGGCCGTTCAGCGCGAAGAGCAGCGCGTGCGCGAGGCGCGTCAGCGTCAACAGGAGCTAGCCCGCGTCCACACGCGTGTGCTGGAGCGCTACCAGCAGTTGCAAGACGGCATGAGCGAGTTCAAAGGGCGCGAAACCGAAGCCCTGGCACAAATGGCCGGCATCAAGGTGCGCTTCGCTTCGCCGCTGGAGCAGCAAAACCCGGCAACCTCGGCCCGCGTGGCGCCGATGATGGTGCATGTCACCGGCAAGCAGGGCGACTTCTACGCCATCGACTTCCCGAGCAAGGGCCGCCTGGTGGCGGACGAGGAATACAGCGAAGGCTGGTACGTGGCCCAGGTGGCCAACGCCACGCCGTACTACCCGCTGGACGATGGCCGCGCCGTGCCGACTTACCGGGCCTACACCGCGGGCGAGCCGCAGGCGTGCAAGCAGGACAAGTGCGCCGACCTCGTGTCGTTCGGCGCCGTGCTGGCCAAGGAATTCCCCAACGCCGGTATCGATTTCAGCTGGACCCCCGAGGTCTCCCAAAAGTACGTGAACGACTGGAACAACGCTTCCGCCATGGTCCAGTGAGGCAAACACCATGATCAAACAGATGAACAAGAAGCAGCTGCTGATTGGCGGTGTGGCCGCAGCGGTGCTGGTGCTCGGCGGTGGTTACGCGATGGTTTCCAGCTCGGGCAAGAAGGCTGCGATGGCCTACTACGACGACTTCAAGGAGCGCTACTTCCTTGAGGACGTATTGTCTGAAGGTGACATTTCCTACTCGGCGTTCTCTGGCAACCTCACCGTTGCCGACCCAGAGATCCGCGTGGCGGCCGCGCAGACCAACGGTGCCCAGCAGTTCATGCGTGGCCTGACCGGCCTGATGGAGTCGGTTCGCGGTAGCTCGGCGGAAGAAGGCCTGGCCGGCTGGGCCAAGTACCAGCTCAACGCCAGCGGCAACGTTGCAGGCGTCTACCTGAAGGCCGATGCGCTGAAGCTGGCGCACGACGGTGACAGCAAGGACGGCACGATCCACATCCAGCTGCTGGGCATGCAAATGGGCGACCCTTTCGTTGCCAGCAAAGGCGCCGAGGTAGTGCTGGTGTCTGATGTCAGCGACGAGATCCAGCCGCGTGCCGAGCTGGCCGCCAACGGGCGTGCCACCCAGTCTGACTTTAGCTGGGGTAGCAACATGGCAGTGCGTCAGCCAATGACCGGTGCATTCCTGGTCAGCAGCACCGGTGATTTCGGCACCACGGTCGACGTGGACTTCACCCTCAAGCGCTCCAGTGACGGCGAAGGCTCGATGGCGTTCATCGTGACCCACCGTAACGATGGCTCCAAGGTGGGTGAGATCGTGCGCAAGGCCGAGTTCCAGTCGCTGCCGGAGCTCGACGATGTCGAAACCCAGCTCAAGAGCGCGTTGAGCGCCATGCTGATCGGGGCCTACAGCTCGTACTCCGGCCAGGCGGTATTGGCCGAGGCGGTGAGTGGTTTTGCGCGCAAGGCCAAGGTGGAAAACTACACCGTGAGCTACAGCGGCTTCAAACCGCTGAAAGAGGCCTACAGCGAGTACCAGCAGAATGTACCCAAGGCGAAGTTCACGGCCTTCTGTGAGCAGGTCGGGCTGTCGACCTGGAGCAGTGATTTCGGTGCCAAAGGCAAGAACCACAGTGACTCGGAATGTGCCATCGGGCAGAAGCTGGTAGAAGATGGCAAGTTTGAAGAGCAGTACACCTTCAAGGAAGGCAAGAGCCTGTTTGCGGCGTTGTTCGTGAGCAAGGGGTATGAGCTGGAAACCAATTGACTGGTTGATGGCTGTTCAAGAAGCCCCCGGCAACCGTGAGTTGCCGGGGGCTTTTTTGTGGCTGGCAGGTCTTTGCAGCCCCCGCTCAGCGCATCGCCGCCAGCTTGATGCCGAACCCTACCAGGCAAGCCCCCGCCAGCCGCTCGAACATATTGGTAATCCGAGGGTTGGCGCGCATGCGTTCGGCCAGCCGGTGCGTCAGCACCACGGCAATCAACCCGTACAGGAACGTTATCACCGCCACCGTCGCAGCCATGAAGCCGAAGGTCACCAGCCCTTGGTGCTTCACCGGGTCGATGAACAGCGGGAAGAACGCCATGTAGAACATGATCGCCTTGGGGTTGAGCAGGGTGATCAGCATGGTCTGGCGCAGGTACTGGCCATTGTCCATGCGGCTGGCCCGCGGCGCGTCACCGGGTTTGCTCAGCAGCATGCGCAGGCCCAGATAGGCCAGGTACGCGGCGCCGGCCCATTGCACGATGTGGAAGGCGGCAGGGTAGGTGGCGAGCAAGGTGGCCACGCCGACTACCGCCAGCCACAACAGTACCTGGTCACCCACGATCACCCCGAACGTCGCGGCCAGGCCAGCCTTGATGCCGCCCTTGCCGGTAGCGGTGATCAACGCGAAATTGCCCGGGCCGGGGATGGCCAGAAGAATGATGAAGGCGATGACGAATGCGCCGTAGTCGGTGACACCGAGCATGGGGAACTCCTGTTGGGCAGTGCAAAGGCAGTGCAGCCAACTATCGTCGCCAGTTGCGAGCTTTACAACCTGTTGTTGCACAATTGCAAACAGTCCATGCCATGCACGACTTGGATCCAATGCCTGGGTCCGGTATCATCCCGCCGCCATCAGACGATGGCCGAAGATGATTCATTTAAAGGACTTAGTAATGAAAAAGCTGTTCAAGGCCACCGTAGCCGTTGCTGTCGTTTCGGGTGTTGCCCTGCTGTCGGGTTGCACTGGCCAGGTTTACAACCAACCGAAAAACTGCACTTACGACTACCTGTTCCACCCTTCGGTTTCCATCTCCAAGATCATCGGTGGCTGCGGCCCGATCGATAAACTGCCTCAGCAGCAGTAATCTTGGCGGTACCCTGATCGCGACGTTCGCGGCGTGATCCAAGACCCCCGGTCATGTAGATGGCCGGGGGTTTTTGTTTGTGGGGCTCAACTGAAGGTCTTGCCCTGGGTATAGAAAGGGATAGCCTTGAGCCCTTCAACGGCTTTCTGTGTCTCGATCAAGGTTGAACAGCGGGCGGTTGAGGCGTTCTTCCAGGGCATTGATGCGTGCGCTGACCGACGACTGGGTAATGCGCAGGCGCTCGGCGGCCTTTGGAAGCTGCCGCTGGCGGCCACTTCGATGAAGGCCCGCAGGTTCTCGATGTTCATGAAATGCAACCGTCGTCAAAAGGCGAGCCGGATGATGTGGCGCGGCCCTTTTATTGTGCTGTGGAGGCGGGGTCTGGGCGCAGGATAAAGCGGTGGGGCAGGGCTGTAAGGCGAAAAAAACCGATCGGGTGATCGGTTTTCTGAATGGAGTTTGTGGGGGGCTTTACCGGCCTCTTCGCGGGCATGCCCGCTCCCACAGGTACAGCGCTGCCTTCGAGGTTTGCGCATTCCCTGTGGGAGCGGGCGTGCCCGCGAAGAGGCCATTACAGGCGAACGTTACCAGCGCAACGAAACGGTCCCCAGCAAGGTGCGCTCTTCACCCCAATAGCAGCGCCCGGCGTTGTTGCAACCTGCCACATACTCCTTGTCGAACAGGTTGCGGGCATTGACCTCGACCGACCAGTTTTCGTCGATTTCATAGCCGACCTTGGCATCCACCAGCGTCACATCACCGCTATCCAGCTTGCCGTACAGGCTGGCCGGGGTATAGGCGAAGGTGCTGTCGAAGTGACGCACGCCGCCACCGATCTGCAGGCCTTTGAGCAACCCGTCACGGAAGCGATAGGTGCTCCACACCGAGGCCTGGTTACGCGGCACGCCGGTCATCTGGTGGTCCTCAAGCAGCGACCCGGCAATATCCTTGGTGACGCGCGAATCGGTGTAGGTGTACGCGGCAGTCACGTTAAGGTTTTCGCTCAGGTCGCTGTTCAGCTCCAGCTCCACACCTTTGGCCCGGCTGGCACCGACCTGGCGGTAGTCGCCGCCCTCGAAAATCACGTCGTCCTTCTTGCGCAGGTCGTACACCGATGCGGTAAAGGCAGTGTTCCAGCCCTTGGGTTCGTATTTGATGCCCACTTCATACTGTTCGCTGGTGGTCGGGTCCAGTGGGCCGTTCTTGCTTTCGGTCTGCTGGGTCGGGGCAAACGCGGTGGAGTAGCTGAAGTACGGCGACAGGCCGTTTTCGAACTGGTACATGACCCCGGTCTGCCAGGTGAACTTGCTGTCCCAGTTGTCCATGTCGGCTTGCGCGTTCAGGGTGCCGGCCTTGTTGCGGTACTGGCTGTTGACCCGGTCCAGGCGCCCGCCCAGCAGCAGCACCCAGTTGTCGACCTTGGTCTGCAGCTGGCTGTACAGGCCATACATGGTCTGTTCCAGCAGGGCGTTCTGCACATGGGCCAGGAAGGTCGGCTTGCTCCAGACCGGGTCAAACACATTGACGGTGCCGCCGTTGAGCACGTCCCAGTCCTGGTTGAAGGAAGTACGGTCCAGGCTGGCGCCTATCAGGAAGGTGTGGTCGAGCGCGCCGCTGGTGAAGTGGCCTTCGAACTGGTTGTCCAGTGAGTAGGCGATGGATTTGTTGTAGCGGTCGTAGGCCTGGTTGCTCAGGGTGGTACCGAAGCCGCCGTTGTTCAGGCTGCCCGGCCACATTTCCTGGCGGTCGATGCGCGATTGCATGTAGCGCGAGTTCTGGCGGAACTGCCAGGTGTCGTTGAACTGGTGGCTGAACTCGTAGCCCAGGCTCCAGGTTTCCCGCTCGAAGTTGTCCCAGTCCGGGTTGCCGGACAACTGGTCCTTGTCGATCTTGCCGTTGGGGTTGTGCAACAAGGTGCCGGCCGCAGGGAAGCCCAGTTCCATCAGGGTGCGGTCGCGCTGGTAGGTGGCCAGCACTGTCAGGCTGTTGAAGTCATCGAAGTTCAGGGTCAGCGAGGGCGCGATGTACAGGCGGTCATCGGGCTGGTGCTCGATTTGGGTATCAGACTTGCGGCCCATCATTACCAGGCGGCCAAGTACATTGCCCTCATCGTTCAGCGGGCCGGAAACGTCCACGCCAAGCTGGCGGCGGTTGTGCGAGCCGTAGCTCAGTTGCACTTCGCCGCGTGCCTCGGCGGTAGGCCGCTTGCTGACCAGGTTGACCACGCCACCGGGGGCGTTCTCGCCATACAGGATCGAGGTTGGCCCGCGGAATACTTCCACCCGCTCCAGGCCGTAGGGCTCGCTGCTGGTGTCGTAACGGTTGCCTTGCACCCGCAGGCCATCGCGCAACAGGCCATAGCCGTAGTCGGTGGCGTTGAAGCCACGGATGAAGAACAGGTCACCTGCCTGGCCATCACCGCCGGCAAACGGCGGGGAGAAAATACCAGGGACATAGCCCAGCACCTCGGTGAGGGTTTGCGATTGCTGGTCATCCATGCGCTGGCGGGTTACCACCGAAACCGAGCGCGGGGTGTCGGCCAGGGCGCTGCTGGTCTTGCTCGCCGTGCTACTGGCCACGGCGCGGTAGCCGCTGTCGCCCTGGCCGTTGCTGGCGAGCAGGGCGGCGGCGTTGATCGAAGTGGCGTCCAGTTGCAATGCGGTGCCGTCGGCCAGTGGCTGCAGCACATAGCCTGCGCTGCCTTGCGGTACCGCTTGCAGGCCGCTGCCCTGTAGCAGGCGCGCCAGGCCTTGGGCGACGCTGTAGCGGCCTTGCAGGCCCTGGCTGGTCTTGCCGGCGGCCAGTTCGTTGCTGCCGGCCAGGTAAATGCCGGCCTGGCTGCTGAACTGGTTGAGGGCGCTGGTGAGCGAGCCGGGAGCGATGTTGAAGCTCGTTTCGGCTGCCTGTGCGGCGTGGGCCGGGGTGGCCGGCACCATCAGCGGTGCGGCGGCACACAGCGAAAGGGGCGCGGCAAGCGCCAGGCGAAGCGCGGGTTGGAAGGGCGTCGGCATGCGGGTCTCTGGAGTCGAAAGGGTGAGTTGGGAGGGCTATGCCGGGTTAACCGAACGAGATTGGAAAAAGGGAACCGGATAGGCAGATTTTTTTTGCCTGCTCCAACGAACTTGCCAACACCGCCACAGCGGGATTCAAATACCGCGTCGCCTGCTTCGCGGGCTTGCCCGCTCCCACAGGTATTGCGCAGGCAGCGGGTTCACACTGCACCTGTGGGAGCGGGCGTGCCCGCGAAGAGTCCAGCGCGGTGTACCGGTATCAAACCGGCTCGACCGTGACCCACCACGGTGTCACTCGCTGCACCCGCACCGGCAACGCCGCTTGCAACAGCTCCAGTGCCCGGTCGGTATCGTTGAGCGGGAAGGCCCCCATCACCGAGAGCTGCGCCACATCCGGGTGCCAACCCAGATGCCCGTGCCGATAACGCCCGAGCGTTTGCAGCAACTGCGCCAAGGGCATGTCTTCGGCATTCAACCGGTGATGAATCCACGACTCACCCGCGCTTTGCGCCGCGCGCGTGCTGCCGATGCCCCGGGCACTGAAGTCCACCTGCTGGCCCGCCTGTACGACGCAGCGCTCGCCGCCAAGCGCGGTACATACCTCCACCGCGCCTGCATACACATCCAGCCGGGTGGTCTCGCCCTGCTGGCACACCGCAAAGCGTGTACCCAGCGCCTGCATGCGCCCTTGGGCGGTATCGACAAAGAAGGGGCGACGCGGGTCGTGGGCGGTTTCCACCAGCAGTTCGCCAAAACGCAGTTTCAGCACCCGGCTGAATGTGGAGAACTCCATGTCCACGGCACTCTGTGCACCCAGCCACAGTTGGCTGCCATCGGCCAGGCGCGTCTCGTGGATTTCCCCGATGCCCGTGGCAATATCGGCGCCCAAGCCCGACAACGGCGCACCCTGCCAGGCCCGCCAGCCCAGTAGCGAGCTGGCACCCAGCACCAGGAGTGACTTGAGCCCGGTGCGCCGGCTGAAGCGCTGTGCGTCGTGCTCACGCAGTGCCCGGCCCGCCGCTGCGCCTTCACCCTGCAAGGGGGCAAAACGCTGGCCGACACGTTGCACGTAGTGCCAGGCCGCCTGATGGTCACTGTGTTGGCCCAGCCAATGTTGCCACTGTGCGCGCAGGTGAGGGCTGGCGTTATCGTCCTGCAACTGCACATACCATTGCGCGGCTTGTTCCAGGCTGGCATGGCTGAGTTTTTGTGCGGATGAGGTCATGGCGTCACTCCACCAGCAACCCGTCGAGTTCGGCTTCAAGAATGGCGCAGTGCACAAACGCCTGGGCCAGGTACTTCTTGATCATGCGTTCACTCACCCCGATATGTGCAGCAATATCGCGGTAGGCCAGGCCGTCGATCTGCGCCAGCAGGAATGCCTGGCGTACCTTGGCCGGCAGGCGCAGCAGCATCGCGTCCACCTCGTGCAGGGTTTCGACAATGATTGCGCGCTGTTCGGGGGAGGGCTGCAGTGCTTCGGGCTGCAAGGCCAACTGCTGCAACCAGGCCTGTTCCAGCTTCTGCCGTCGCCAGTGGTCCACGCACAGGCCACGGGCGATGGTGGCCAGGTACGAGCGCTCACCGCGTTCACCGTCAAACTGCCTTGGGCGGTTGAGGATGCGCACGAAGGTGTCCTGCACCAGGTCGGCAGCATCGCAACGGCAGCCCAGCCGACGGTACAGAAAACCCAGCAACCAGCGTGAATGGCTGTGGTACAGGGTATGGAGCGAGGTGTTCAACTCAGGGATCGAAACCACGGCGGCATCCGGCGCGAGCGCATACTGGTGTAAATGAGAAGTGATCGCGATAGTAGGGGCGTCGGACGAATACTGCAATCGGCAGGGCGTTTTGCCCTTTGGCCATGGGACAACCTGCCGCCTTGACGCACAGGCCTGCAATTTGTTTGTGCTGGCATTTCAGATACAATCGGAAAAACGATTCAGCCCTGTCGGTCAATTCGACAAAAGGCCGGGTCGTTTTCTGGTTCTCTGGCTGCTGAACAATGACCAACAAAAAGCCTGCGCTGAAGAACAAGGAACACCTGGGCCAGCCACAGGCCCTCCCTCCGTTCTCCTGACTGGAATTGATCAATGTTCAAGAAAGCTGGCAAGACCTTGCTGGGTCTGGCTGTCGCTGCAAGCGTCATGCAAGCGCACGCCGCAGAAACCAAGAAAGTAGACGTGCTGCTAGTCGGCGGCGGCATCATGAGCTCCACCCTGGCCGTGTGGCTGCACGAGCTGGAGCCAAGCTGGTCGATGGAAATGGTCGAGCGCCTGGACGGCGTGGCCGAAGAAAGCTCCAACGGCTGGAACAACGCCGGTACCGGCCACTCCGCGCTGGCCGAACTGAACTACACCCCGGAAGACAAAGACGGCAACGTCAACATCTCCAAGGCCATCGAAATCAACGAAGCCTTCCAGATCTCCCGCCAGTTCTGGTCGTGGCAGGTACGCCAGGGCGTGCTGAAGAACCCGCACTCGTTCATCAACACCACCCCGCACATGAGCTTCGTGTGGGGCGATGACAACATCAAGTTCCTGAAGAAGCGCTACGACGCGCTGCAGGCCAGCCCGCTGTTCCGCCCGATGCAGTATTCCGAGGACCACGCGCAGATCGCCAAGTGGGTCCCGCTGATGATGGAAGGCCGCGACCCTAACCAGAAGCTGGCCGTGACCTGGACGCCAATCGGCACCGACGTGAACTTCGGCGAGATCACCCGCCAGTTCGTTGGCCACCTGCAAACCCAGAAAGGCTTCGACCTCAAGCTGTCCAGCGAAGTGCAGGACATCACCCGCAACAAGGACGGCTCCTGGCACGTCGAGTACAAGAACCTGAAGGACGGTACCGAGTCGGCCACCGATGCCAAGTTCCTGTTCATCGGTGCCGGCGGCGGCGCATTGAAGCTGCTGCAGAAGTCGGGCATTCCTGAAGCCAAGGAATACGCAGGCTTCCCGGTGGGCGGCTCGTTCCTGGTGACCGAGAACCCGACCGTGGCCATGCAGCACATGGCCAAGGCCTACGGCATTGCTTCGACCGGCGCACCACCCATGTCGGTACCGCACCTGGACACCCGTGTGCTGGACGGCAAGCGCGTGATCCTGTTTGGCCCGTTCGCCACCTTCTCGACCAAGTTCCTGAAGAACGGTTCGTACCTGGACCTGCTGAGCAGCACCACCACCCACAACGTGTGGCCAATGACCAAGGTGGGTATCGAGCAGTACCCGCTGGTCGAGTACCTTGCCGGCCAGCTGATGCTGTCGGATGACGACCGCTTCGAAGCCCTGCGCACCTACTTCCCGAACGCCAAGAAGGAAGACTGGCGCCTGTGGCAGGCCGGCCAGCGCGTGCAGATCATCAAGCGTGATGCCGAGAAGGGCGGCGTGCTGAAGCTGGGTACCGAAGTGGTTGCCTCCGAAGACCGCACCATCGCTGGCCTGCTGGGTGCATCGCCAGGCGCCTCCACTGCTGCGCCGATCATGCTGAACGTGCTGGAGACGGTGTTCAAGGAGAAGGTTGCTACCCCTGAGTGGCAAGCCAAGATCAAGGAAATCGTACCGAGCTACGGCACCAAGCTGAACGATTCGGCAGCGGCCACTCAGAAAGAGTGGAACTACACCGCTGAAGTGCTGCAACTGGAAAAACCGCCGGTGATCGATGCCAGCGTCGACTTCGGTGGCGCTGCGAGCGAGCCGGTTGAGAGCAAGCCTGAGAACGATATGGCGCTGTAATCGGCCATTGTTGTGACAAAAAAGCCACGGGGGTGACCTCGTGGCTTTTTTGTTGCCTGTTCGGGCCTCTTCGCGGGCTCGCCCGCTCCCACAGGTAAAGCGTTGCCTGCAGGCCTTTGCAGTTACTGTGGGAGCGGGCAAGCCCGCGAAGAGGCCGGCACAGAAAACCACTGATCGGAAACCTGCACAGCAACCGATAAAAACATATTTTGATGCTTAAATTAATCTTGTCAGTCGATCCCCTCCAGGAGGGTGCCGTCATGAACATCAAGATTGCTGCCTTACTGCTGCTCGCCCTGTGCGCCCAGCCGGCATGGAGCCAGAGCTACTCCTCCCCGACCCCTGCCGCAAAACCCGCAGAATCCGCTGCATTGACCACCCGCATGGCCCTGCGCGACCTATGGGTCGAGCATATCTTCTGGGTGCGCAACTATGCCGTCGCCAACCAGGCCGGCAACGCCAAACAAGCTGAAGTCGCCGCCAATGAAGTGGTCAGCGACGCCACCCGCATCGCCAACAGCATCGCGCCGTTGTATGGCCAGCCCGCCGCAGACCAGTTGCTCAAGCTGCTGGCCGGCCACTGGGGCGCTATCAAGCATTACAGCGACGCCACCGTGGGCAAGGACAAGAAGGGCCAACAAGCCGCCGTCGATGAGCTGACCAGCAATGCCAAAGCCATCGCTGCGTTTCTGGCCAAGGCCAACCCGAACCTGCCCGAGCCGACCCTGCTGACGCTGCTCAGTGCCCATGGCGGCCACCATGTAGCCCAGATCGACCAGTTGGCGACCGGTGACTACGCGGGTGAGGCGCGTACCTGGGGGATGATGCGGGAGCATATCCTGACCTTGTCCGATGCCTTGGCCGCAGCGCTGGTCAAACAATTCCCGGACAAGTTCTGATGCTTGAAGGTTTGGGCCGTACCCAACAGGACCTGCTCCACGCGTTGCTGCACCAGCCAGCCGGCATGAGCATCGACGACCTGGCGCAGGCCCTGGCCATCACCCGCACGGCGGTGCGCCAGCACCTGGCCGCGCTGGAGCGTGATGGCCTGGTCAAGCGCGGCGCTACCCGGCCAACCGGGCGTCGGCCGGAACAGCTGCACGAGCTGACCGATCTCGCCCGCGAACAGTTCCCCCGCCAGTACCCGCTGCTGGCCAACCTGCTGATTGGCGAGGTGGCAGGTTTGCTGGGCCAGGAAGCACTGCTGGCGCTGATGCGTCAGTTGGGGCGCAAGCTGGCCGCAGACGTTGAACACGAGGTGGTGGATGAAGCCCGTATCGTCGAGCACATGAACACTGCCGGGTATGAGGCGCAGGTGTTCTTTCGTTCGTCAGGTGAACCCGAGATCGTCGCGCACAATTGTGTGTTCCATCATCTGGCCAAGGCGCATCCGGTGGTCTGCGAGCTGGACCTGGCGTTGATCGGCGCCCTGGGCGGGGCCGCAGTCAGCCATGAGGAATGCATGCTCAGGGGCGGGCAGGTGTGCCGGTTTGCCTTGGGCAAAAAGGGCGATTGATAGTGTCTGTGCCGGCCTCTTCGCGGGTGAACCCGCTCCCACAGGGACCGCACAGCTTTTGAGAACACAGGTTAACCCCGTGGGAGCGGGTTTACCCGCGAAGAGGCCGGCACAGGAAAAATCAATTCTGCCGCAGGATGCACTCCAGCAACCCGGGAAACCGCTCGCCCAGCATCTCGCTGCGCAGCGAATTCATATGGGTCGTGCCCACATTGCGGGTATGCACCAACCCTGCATCACGCAGCACGCGAAAGTGATGGGACATGCTCGACTTCGGCCGGCCGCCGTCCAGCTCGCCGCAGCTGGCTTCGGTTACACCGGCCAGATGGCGGACGATTTCCAGGCGCACGGGGTCGCTCAGCGCGTAGAGCAGGCGTTCGAGGATCAGGTCTTCAGCGGTGGGGTGTTTATAGGCTCGCATGGCTCACATGATAACGGGGGTTTCATTAATTGCCATAGTTCGATTATGATCGAACAACAGTATTCAGATGAACCCGGAGTTTCCCATGTCCGCATTGTTCGAACCCTACGCCCTCAAGGACGTCACCCTGCGCAACCGCATCGCCATCCCGCCAATGTGCCAGTACATGGCCGAGGACGGCATGATCAACGACTGGCATCACGTGCATTACGCAGGCCTCGCCCGTGGCGGTGCCGGCCTGCTGGTGGTCGAAGCCACGGCGGTGGCGCCGGAAGGGCGTATCTCCCCCGGTTGTGCCGGTATCTGGAGCGATGCCCATGCCCAGGCCTTCGTGCCGGTGGTGCAGGCAATCAAGGCTGCCGGCTCCGTGCCAGGTATCCAGATCGCCCACGCCGGGCGCAAGGCCAGCGCCAACCGCCCGTGGGAAGGTGATGACCACATTGCCGCCGACGACGCCCGCGGCTGGCAAACCATCGCCCCGTCTGCCGTTGCCTTTGGCGCGCACCTGCCGAACGTGCCACGCGAGATGAGCCTGGATGACATCGCCCGGGTCAAGCAGGACTTCGTCGATGCTGCCCGCCGTGCGCGTGAAGCCGGCTTCGAGTGGATCGAACTGCACTTTGCCCACGGTTACCTGGGCCAGAGCTTCTTCTCTGAACACTCCAACAAGCGTACCGACGCCTACGGCGGCAGCTTTGACAACCGCAGCCGCTTCCTGCTGGAAACCCTGGCCGCGGTGCGTGAAGTGTGGCCGGAGAACCTGCCGCTGACCGCGCGTTTTGGCGTACTGGAATACGATGGCCGCGACGAGCAGACCCTGGAAGAGTCGATCGAGCTGGCGCGCCGCTTCAAGGCCGGTGGCCTGGACCTGTTGAGCGTGAGCGTGGGTTTCACCATCCCCGAGACCAATATCCCGTGGGGCCCGGCATTCATGGGGCCGATTGCCGAGCGTGTACGCCGTGAGGCGAAGCTGCCGGTGACTTCGGCATGGGGCTTTGGTACGCCGCAACTGGCGGAGGCTGCGTTGCAGGCCAATCAGCTGGACCTGGTTTCGGTCGGGCGTGCGCATTTGGCCGACCCGCACTGGGCGTACTTTGCAGCCAAGGAGCTGGGGGTGGAGAAAGCCTCCTGGACTTTGCCAGCTCCATACGCGCACTGGCTTGAGCGTTATCGCTGAGTTCAGAAGGGGCTGCCATGCAGCCCAATCGCCGGCAAGCCAGCTCCCACAGGGTCATCACAGGCTTCGAGCCCCGTGCATTACCTGTGGGAGCTGGCTTGCCGGCGATTGGGCCGCATGGCGGCCCCGAATCTAGAACCGATCCAACCGGTAAGCCCCTATCCCTGGCCCACCGCCCCGCTCAGCCAATCTTCCCACCCATTCCGCCGTCACCGCCGCCTGGGTCAACCCCAGATGCTGATGCCCAAACGCCAACAGCACCCGCCCATCACACACCCGGTCGATCACCGGCAACGAATCCGGCAACGAAGGCCGGAACCCCATCCACGGCATAGCCCCTTCAGCACTCAAGTCCCGCCGGAACAACCCCTTGCTCAACCGGTGCAACTGCCACGCCCGCTGCATGCTCGGCGGTGCCTCCAGCCCGGCAAACTCCACCGTGCCCGCCAAGCGCAAACCTTCGGCCATGGGCGTCATGATGAACTTGCGCTCCAGCGACGTGACCGCAAACGGCAGGCGCTGCTGCTCACCCGGTAACATCAGGTGGTAGCCGCGCTCTGTATCCAGCGGCACCCGTGTGCCCGTCAGCGCGGTCGTCAATCTGGCGGAATGCGCGCCACAGCTGATCAGCACCTGACGGGCATTGAACGTGCCTTGCTCGCTGACCAGGCTGACCCCGCCGCTGTGCAACTGCCCGCCATCGACCTGCGCCTGGACAAAGCGCACGCCACTGGCTTTGGCTGCTTCAAACAGCTCACACACCACACGGTAGGGGTCGATGAAGTGCCCGGTGCGTGGGAAGTACAACCCACCCAATAGCGCAGGGCTCAACTGCGGCGCCGCCTCGTGCACGGCTGCGGCCGCCCAGAAGTCCACCGGCACTGCCTGCTGCTCCATGCGCGTGCGCAGGGCTTGCAGGGCCTGGCGCGACTCAGGCTTTTCGAACACCAGCAGCGAGCCATCTTCCTGGAACAGCTCGCTGCGCCCGATCGAGCCCAGCAACCGCTGCCAGGCACCCAGGCTGCCTTCGTTCAGTGTACGGATGCCGGCCACGCTGCGCTTGAACGGTGCCGGGCGCAGGTTGAGCAGCAGGCGGGTGAACCACGGCATGGCCCTGGGCAGGTACTTCCAGTCCAGGCGCAGGGGGCCCATCGGGTCCAGCAGCATGCGCGGCAGTCGCTTGAGGATGGACAGGTCGGCAATCGGAAACACCTGCTCGGTGGCCAGGTGCCCGGCATTGCCATAGGACGCACCGTTGCCGGGTGCCTGGCGGTCCACCAGCAGCACCTTGCGGCCCTGGCGGGCCAGTTGCAGGGCGCAGGCGACGCCGACAATGCCGGCGCCGACCACGGCGATATCAGCTTGGTGGGCTTCTACCATGCTCAGCCTTCCCGTTTGCCATCGAGCAGGCGCCGCAGTTGTAGCGGGTTGCCGTGCTGCACAGCCTGCGGCAGCAGGGCGTCGGGGAAGTCCTGGTAGCACACCGGGCGCAAGAAGCGCAGGATCGCCGCCGTGCCCACCGAAGTGGTGCGGGCATCGGAGGTGGCCGGGAACGGCCCGCCGTGGACCATTGCATCGCATACCTCGACGCCGGTCGGCCAGCCATTGACCAGAATGCGCCCGGCTTTGCGTTCAAGGGTCGGCAACAGGGCCCGGGCGCTGTCGATGTCGGCATCGTCCAGCTGCAAGGTCGCGGTCAACTGGCCTTCCAGATGCTCGGCCACCTGGCGTACCTGTTCATCGCTTGCACAGGCCACCACCAGCGACGCCGCACCGAACACCTCGGCCTGCAACGCAGGGTCGGCCAGGAAGGCTTCGGCCTGGGTCACGAACAACTGCGCCTGGCATTGGTTGCGGCCTTGCCCGGCCTGGCCGCTCGCCGCAGCCTGGGCATTGGCGTTGTCTGCCAGGGCGCCGATGCCCGCCTGGTAAGCGTTGAAGATGCCAGGGGTGAGCATGGTCTGCGCGGCGGCCTGGCGCACGTGCTCGCTGGCAGCGTCGATAAACCGCTGCAACGCAGGGCCTTGGCGGGCAATCACCAGGCCGGGGTTGGTGCAGAACTGGCCGGCACCTTGGGTCAGCGAGGCGACAAAGCCTTGCGCCAGCGTTTCGGCACGGGCTTGCAGGGCGGCTTCGAACAGGAACACCGGGTTGATCGAACTCATTTCGGCATACACCGGGATTGGCTCGGGGCGCGCCTGGGCTGCCTGGCTCAGGGCCATACCACCGCTGCGCGAGCCGGTGAAGCCAACGGCCTTGATGCGCGGGTCGCTGACCAGTGCGATGCCCACCTCACGGCCAGAACCGTACAACAACGAGAACACGCCGGCCGGCAAGCCGCACAGCTTTACCGCTTGGGCCACCGCTTGGCCAACCAGTTCGCTGGTGCCGGGGTGAGCGCTGTGGGCTTTGACCACCACCGGGCAGCCAGCGGCCAGTGCCGACGCGGTGTCGCCACCGGCCACCGAGAACGCCAGCGGGAAATTGCTGGCGCCGAACACTGCTACCGGCCCCAAGGCGACCTGGCGCTGGCGCAGGTCGGGGCGGGGCAGCGGTTGGCGTTCGGGCTGGGCATTGTCGACCCGCACATCCAGCCATTCACCGGCCCGTACCACACGGGCGAAGGTGCGCAGTTGGGCGCAGGTGCGGCCACGTTCGCCCTGGATGCGGGCCTTGGGCAGGCCGCTTTCGGCCACGGCGCGGTCGATCAGTGCATCGCCCAGGGCTTCGACCTGCGCGGCGATGGTTTCGAGGAACTGTGCCCGCTGTTCGAGCGAGGTTTCGCGGTAGGCGTCGAACGCCGCCCAGGCCAGGGCGCAGGCCTGGGCCACGTGCTCGCCGGTGCCGCCGAGGTAGGCCGGCTCCAGCGCCTGGCCGGTGGCCGGGTTGATGGCGTGGATGGCTTCGCGGCTGCCGGTTACCGGGGTTTGGCCTATCAGCAGGTTGCCTGTCAGGGTCATGGAGCCTCCTTGGGAAATCAGATCCGGGTATCAGGGGAAACCGCGGCACCTGTAGGAGCGGCCTTGTGTCGCGAAAGGGCTGCGCAGCAGCCCCGGGTTTTCCGCGCAGATGCACAAAATGCTGGGGCTGCTTTGCAGCCCGATCGCGACACAAGGCCGCTCCTACAAGGGGCCGCGCAGGGCTTGAGTCAGGCGATGTTCTGTTCGGCCGACCAGCTCGCATACCAGCTGCGGAACAGCGAATACTGCTGCTCGGCATAGTTGCGCTGGGCATCGGTCAGCACGTCGGTTTCGTTGAAGTGCAGGCTGTATTCGCGGTCGCCGTTCAGCACCATCAGGTGCTTGTAGTACAGCACCAGGTCACAGCCTTCATCGAACGACGACAGCACCGCCAGTGCCGCTTCCAGCTCGCGCGCCAGGCGGCGGGCCTTGGCGTCACCCTTGGCGGCCTGCTTGCTCAGGCTGACCAGGTGCAGTACTTCGCGCGGCAGGGCGTTGCCGATGCCGGTGATGGCGCCAGTGGCGTTGCAGTTGACGAAGCCATGCACCACTTGGGTGTCCACGCCGACCATCAGGGTTACATCGTCATCCTTGGAGGTGATGTGCTCAGCGGCGTAACGCAGGTCGGCAGCACCGCCGAATTCCTTGAAACCGATCAGGTTGGGGAACTCACGGCGCAGCTCGAAGAACAGGTCGGCGCGGGTGGCAAAGCCGTAGTAGGGGCTGTTGTAGATCACCGCCGGCAGCTTCGGCGCTGCAGCGAGGATGGCCGAGAAGTGGTGCTTCTGGGCAATCAGCGAAGCGCCGCGGCTGAGCACGCGGGGGATGACCATCAGCCCTGCGGCGCCGACCTTGGCCGCATGGGCCGCGTGCGACACGGCTTCACGGGTGTTCACCGCGCCGGTGCCGACAATGGTCGGGATGCCGGCAGCTACCAGGCGCGCCACGCCTTCCTGGCGCTCGGCCTCGGTCAGCAGCGGCCAGTCGCCCATCGAGCCGCAGTACACCACGGCGCTCATGCCGGCCTCGATCAGTTCGCGGCCCTTGCGCACCAGGGCGCCGAAATCCGGCTTGCGCTCGGCGGTGCACGGGGTCATCAGGGCGGGCATGGTGCCGGTGAAGATGTTGTCGGTCATTGTTGTTACTCCTGGCAATATTCAGTCGGAAAAAGGCCGGGGCTCAGATGCCCCAGGCGAACGGGTCCTGTTCGTCGATCAGCATGGTGCTGTCGGCGGTCATGTAGGCGCGGCCGGTGATGAACGGGCGAATGCGATCGCCGTCGCGCTCGAAGCGGCCATGGAACTGGCTACCGGTGATGCTGGCCTGCACCCAGGTCTGGCCTTCGGCAAGCTTGCCGTCGGCGGCCAGGCAGGCCAGCTTGGCGCTGGTGCCGGTGCCGCAGGGCGAGCGGTCGTAGGCTTTGCCTGGGCACATCACGAAGTTGCGGCTATCGGCCTGGGCGTCGTCGGCGAACAGTTCGACGTGGTCGATAGGCTCGCCGTTTTCGCCGGTGATACCCTGGTCTTCCAGGGCCTTGAGCATGGCCCAGGTGTAGTCGGTCAACACCTCGCGGTTGTCCAGCTCGATACGCTGGCCGTGTTCGGCAACCAGGAAGAACCAGTTACCGCCCCAGGCAATGTCGCCATGCACCACGCCATGCCCGGGCACATCCACCGCCACCTGCTGGCGGTACCGGTAGGAAGGGACGTTACCCACGGTGATGGCGCCATCTTCATGAAGGGTGGCGCTGACCTGGCCGACCGGGGTATCGATCTTGTGCACGCCCGCTGTGATCAGGCCCAGGTGCTGCAACGAGGCGACCAGGCCGATGGTGCCGTGGCCGCACATGTTCAGGTAGCCGGCGTTGTTGAAGAAAATCACCCCGCAGGTGGCGTCGGCCGACACCGGTGGGCAGTACAGCGCGCCCACCAGCACATCGTTGCCGCGTGGCTCCAGCAGGCAGGCGCGGCGCCACGGGTCGTGAAGCTCGCGCAATTCGTCGCGCCGCTCGGCCATGCTGCGGCCGTGCAGTTGCGGGAAGCCCTTCATCACCAGGCGGGTCGGTTCGCCGCCGGTGTGCGAGTCGATGACGTGAATCTGTTTCATGGGCTTGTCCCTTCTTTGATCTGTATGGTCTTGTGCTGCTTGTGCGGGCCTCATCGCTGGCAAGCCAGCTCCCACAGGTATTGCATGGGCCTTTGGGGCAGCGCGGACCCTGTGGGAGCTGGCTTGCCGGCGATAAGGCAAGTAGCCTTCACCGAGCCAGTGCGGCCGGGCGCTGGTCTACCAGCGGCTCATGGCTGGCTTCGCTTTCGTCCTCGCCTTCCAGGCGTACCAGATGGGCAGGCACACCGGTGGCCGCACCCCAGTAGTAGATACCCAGGGCACAGGCCGCCACGGCCACGGTGTCGAGCGGGTGGCCGATGACCCCCAGGCCGCCGAAGCTGCCCAGCCACGACAGCAAGATGGTTACCGCGTAGAAGCCGATCAGCCACGCCGACGAGCGCACTTGCTGGCCCAGCGACAGGTGTTGGGTAGGCACGAAGCGGCCGCACAGCAGGTACAGCACGAACATCACGATTTGCAGGGCCAGCAGCCAGGACACGGTGTTCCAGCCGGACCAGTACACGATCAGCGCGGCGATGATGAACGACAGCGGGCCGAGCACACCCATGCCCTTGACCCGGAACGGGCGCGGCATGTCTGGGGCGTTGCGGCGCAGGGCTGCGACGGTGACCGGCGCCACGGCATAGCTCAGCACCAGGGCGGCGGATACCACGTTGATCAGCGCTTCCCACGACGGGAATGGCAGGGTCCAGAACACCGACAGGCCAAAGGTCAGCCACAGCGCCGGGCGTGGAATGCCGGACTCGGCGTCGATGCGGGTGAAGTACTTGAAGAAGGTGCCGGTCTGCGCCCAGCCATAGACCACGCGCGGGGTGGCGTTCATGTAGATGTTGCCGCAGCCGCTGGGCGAGATCACCGCGTCGGCCACCACCAGGTAGGCCAGCCAGCCCACACCCAGGGCCAGGGCGATGTCACGGTAGGGCAGGGCCAGTTCCTTGGTCACGCTGGCCCAGCCGTTGGCGAGCATTTCGGTCGGCACGCTGCCGAGGAAGGCCAGTTGCAGCAGGGCGTAGATCGCGGTGGACAGCAACACCGAAAGGATCAGCGCAATCGGGATGGTGCGCTGCGGGTTTTTCACCTCGCTGGCCACCGAAATGATCGGCGTCAGGCCCAGGTAGGCGAAGATGATGCCACCGGCCGATACGGCCATTTCAACACCGGACAGGCCGAACGGGGCAAAGCCCTGGACCTGGAAGTTCTCTGGCTTGAAGAAAGTGAACAGTACGCCAATCACCAGCAGCGGCACGATGAACTTGAACACGCTGACCAGGTTGTTGGCTTTGGCGAAGGTTTTCACGCTGCGGTAGTTGAGGAAGAAGAACAGCCCCAGCAAGGCGAACTGCACCAGCCAGCCGAGTACGGTCGGGTCGCTGGAGCCGGCCTTGGTCAGCCCGGGGAACCAGGCGGCGGCGTATTGGCGCGAGGCGACCACTTCGATGGCGATCAGGCTGGAAAAGGCGATCAGGGTGATGAAGCCCATCAGGTAGCCGAGCAGTGGGCCGTGCGAGTACACCGGGTAGCGGACTACGCCACCGGCACGCGGCAGGGCGGCGCCCAGTTCGCAGTAGACGATGCCCAGCAGCAGCACGGCGAAACCGCCGAGGAACCAGGACAGGATGCCGGCCGGGCCGGCGATGGCCGAGACGTGGCTGGCGGCGAACAGCCAGCCGGAGCCGAAGATGGCCCCCAGGCCGATGAAGGTGAGGTCCAGCAATGACAACTGTTTCTTGAATTTGCCTGACATGGGTTCGCCTTTTTGTTGGTTATTGGATAGGCAGGTCTGATGTCACGAGATGCGGCTTTTTGGGCCGCGCTCTTGTTGAACTTGGGCGGCTTGCGTGGGGCATAGAGTGAACCGGTCGGGGCGGCGGTTCTTGATGGTTTTCCGCAAGGGGAATGACGAAATCGGCACAGTTGCAGAAAAAACTGGCGCCGATGGTGGCCTGATGGATAGGCTGTAGGCCATACCGCACAAGGCCTGGAGGGGGATTTTGATAGTGCCGGCCTCTTCGCGGGCATGCCCGCTCCCACAGGTACGGCGCAGAATTCGAAATGTGTGGAGGACCTGTGGGAGCGGGCGCGCCCGCGAAAGGGCCGGCACAGCCATCAGAGAACTGACAGATGACCGACATGACCCTGGCAACCCTCTACCAGTCCCTCGACCAGCACCGCCCCGCCAGCCTGGAGGCCCTGCTCGCCAGCGTATCCCTGCTGCTGCCGATCCTCGACGCCATACCCAACGCCGCCATCTTCATCAAGGACCCGGCGGCCCGTTACGTGCTGGCCAACAACACCCTGGTCCAGCGTTGCGGCCTCAAGCGCTTGCAGCCGTTGCTGGGCAAGACCAGCGCCGAAGTGTTCCCGGCCCAGCTGGGCCCCGGCTACACCGAGCAGGACCGCCGTGTGCTCAAGGAAGGGCGGGTGCTGGAGGATCAACTGGAGTTGCACCTGTACGGCAGCCGCGAGCCCGGCTGGTGCCTCACCCACAAGCGCCCGCTGTACAACCAGGCGGGCGAGATCATCGGCTTGGTCGGCATTTCGGTCGACCTGCAATCAGCCGCCGACAGCCACCCCGCCTATCAACGCCTGGCTGCGGTGGACGAGCACATTCGCCAGCATTTCCACCAGCAAATCAGCATGGGCGAGCTGACCCGGATTGCCGGTATTTCCGTGGCCCAGCTGGAGCGTTACTGCAAGCGGGTGTTCCACCTCACGCCCCGGCAGATGATCCACAAGGCACGCCTGGAACACGCCCATCGTCTACTGCATTCGGACCTGCCGATCACCGAAGTGGCAATGTGCTGCGGCTACACCGACCACAGCGCCTTCAGCCGCCAGTTCAAGCAGCTGACCGGCTTTACCCCGCGCCAGTACCGTCAGGCAACCGGCGATCAGCTGGCTTGAAACAGCGCCCGCGCTTCGGTAAAGCACTGCTCGGCAATCGCCGAACGCGGCTCGCTGCGGCGCAGCAGCAGTCCGACCGGGCTGTGGATGGCGGCGTCGGCCACCGGCAGGATGCGCAGGTGCTCGCTGAGGTCTTCCAGGCCGCAATCCAGCGGCATGATTGCACAGCACATGCCGGTGTTGATGGCCTGGATCAGCTGGAAGGTCGAATCGCTCTCCAGCACCGCATGCGGCTCCAGGCCACGGCTGCGGAAGCTCAGGTCCAGCGATTGGCGGTAGTGCATGCCCTTGCTCAGCAGGCCCAGAGGTATGTCGCTGAGTGCATCCCAGCGCAGCGTTTCGCCGCTGAACTGGAAGTGCCGGGTGTCGTGCAGCAGGCCCATGGTGGTGGTGCCCAGTTCGATCACTTCGAAGAAGCTGGTGTTGACCTGGTCCAGGTAGCAGATGCCCAGGTCGAGCTGGTTGCGGCTAAGCCCATCGATGACCTGCTCCGAGCTCAGCGAGCTGAGCTGGAAGTGCAGTTCGGGGTATTTGTCGCGCAGCGGCAGCAGCAGGTGCATGGGGTTGAAGCTGGCCAGCGGCACCGTGCCCAGGCGCAGGCTGCCGACCACCTGGCCGCGGCAGCTGGCAGCCTCGGCCTGCAGGCCGTCATGGGCGGCGAGCAGGGTGCGTGCCCAGGCCAGGATGCGCTCGCCGGCCTCGGTAAAACCTTCGAAGCGCTGGCCGCGCTTGACCAGCACCAGCTCCAGCTCGTCCTCCAGGTTGCGCAGGCGCATGGACAGCGTCGGCTGGGTGATATGGCACAGCGCCGCCGCCTGGCCAAAGTGGCGGGTCTGGTCGAGGGCGATGAGGAACTTGAGCTGCTTGATGTCCATGGAAGTGCCTGGCGTGCTTGATGTGCTGACCTTAACCAAGTCTGCGGTAACTGGCCATTGTTTGATATTGCCTGTCCGGGCCCTATCGCCGGCAAGCCAGCTCCCACAGGGATATCACAGCCCTCAAGGCCTGCGCCCTACCTGTGGGAGCTGGCTTGCCAGCGATAGGGCCGGTACAGGCAGCGATAGGCCTCGTCGATGGAACAGTTCGCCATATCGATTGGACGCTTGCAGCTCATGGCTCTAGCGTGGCGACAATGCCATTCAAGGAGCCTCACCATGCGCGTCCAACCCGATGCGGTTTTCGTACCGCTCAACATCGCCGTGCTGACCGTCAGCGACACCCGTACGTACGACAACGACACCTCCGGCGAACTGCTGGCCAGCCGGTCGGTAGAGATCGGCCACCGCCTGGTGGCGCGAGCGTTGCTCAAGGACGACCTGTACAAGATCCGCGCCCAGGTTGCGACCTGGATTGCCGATGAGCAGGTGCAGGTGGTGCTGATTACCGGTGGCACCGGCTTTACCGGGCGGGACAGTACGCCGGAGGCGGTCGAGTGCCTGCTGGACAAGCGTATCGATGGCTTTGGTGAACTGTTCCGGGCGTTGTCGATTCTGGATATCGGCAGCTCGACCGTGCAGAGCCGGGCACTGGCCGGGTTGTCCAACCGCACGTTGGTGTGCTGCTTGCCGGGTTCTACCGGGGCCTGCCGCACGGCGTGGGAAGGGATTCTGGCGGAGCAGCTGGATGCCCGGCACCGGCCGTGCAACTTCGTCAAGCACCTGTTGCCCATTGAGGCCTGCGCCAGTCGGGGGTGATCTTTTACCTGTACCGGCCTCTTCGCGGGCTTGCCCGCTCCCACAGGTACAGCACAGGACTCGGAATGCGTGAGGTCCCTGTGGGAGCGGGCAAGCCCGCGAAGAGGCCAGCGCAGGCAAGCACAAAAAATCAGCTCAACACATACCCCACCGGCAACAACGCCGGCGGCAGCTGCACCTCGCCCAACCCCGCCAGCACATCCCGCTCCACGGTCCGCACCATGGCATCGGTCGGCAAGTCGTTCTCGTCCCGCCCGAACGGGTCTTCCAGTTCGTTGCCAATCGCATCCAGCCCGAAGAACGTGTAGCCCACGATGGTGGTGAACAGCGGCGCCAGCCAACCCAACGGCTCGGCCAGGGCAAACGGCAGCAGCAGGCAGAAGATGTAAATGGTGCGGTGCAGCAACAGCGTGTAGGGGAACGGCAACGGTGTGAACTTGATTCGCTCACAGGTCGCCTGCACCTCGGTAAGGCCTACCAGCCGCTGCTCCAGCAAGCTGTAGCGCCAATCGCTGATCTGCTGCTGTTCTGCCAGCCGCGAGCAATGCTCGCCAATGACGCGCAAGATGCCGTCGCACACGTTGTGCGAGCTGATCGCCTCTGGCCGGGCCAGCCAGGGCCGTGCAGCCGCCAGGTCGTCCTCGTTGCGCAACCGGGCATTCAGCGCATGGGCATAGCCGCACAGGCTGCGCAGCAGTTCGGCGCGCAGGTTCTGGTCGGCAATCACCACGCTTTCGCGCACGAATGAGCGGGTTTCGATAATCAATTTGCCCCAAGCCTTGCGGCCCTCCCACCAGCGGTCGTAGCAGGCGTTGTTGCGAAAGCTCATGAAGATCGACAACGACAGGCCCAGCAAGGTAAACGGCGTGGCGCTGACCGGGTAGAAAAACGAGGGGAAATGGCGCTCGACCAGCACGATCAGCGCGGCCAGCAGGGTCACCATCAGGCAGCGCAAAGCGATGCGCTTGACGATCGATCCCTTGAGGGTGAACAGCACACGCAGCACATCGGGGTTTGGGTGGACAATCATGGAAATCCAGAGACGACTGTTCAGCCGCCGGTCATGTTCATGAAGCGCAGGATCTGCACGTCGCCACCGACTTCGAAGTGATGGCGGTAAGGCTTGAGGTGCAGTGAATCGCGGATGGCCTTTTCCAGCCGTTCGGCGTTGCCGGGGTGGGCACGCAGCACCTGTTTCAGGTCCACCGAATGTTCATTGCCAAGGCACAGCAGCAGGCGCCCCTCGACAGTGAGGCGTACGCGGTTACAGGTAGCGCAGAAGTTGTGGCTGTGCGGCGAAATGAAGCCGACCCGGGTATTGGCAGATTCCGCCAGGCGCCAGTAACGGGCCGGGCCCTGGGAAGACTCGGTCGATTCGACCAGGGTGAACCGCCCGGCCAGGCGCTCACGTACTTCATCGCTGGAGTAGAACGACTCGCCACGTTCGTGCTCGTCGATCACCCCCAGCGGCATTTCTTCGATGAAGGTGATGTCCAGTTCCCGGTCGATGGCAAAGCGCACCAGGTCGACCAGTTCGTGGTCGTTGCGGCCCTTCAGCACCACGCAGTTGAGCTTGATACGCTTGAAGCCGGCCCGGCGTGCGGCGTCGATACCGGCGATGACCTGATGCAGGTCGCCGGTACGGGTCAGTTGCCTGAAACGCTCGCTATCCAGGCTGTCGAGGCTGATGTTCAGGCGCGACAGCCCTGCGTCGAACAGCGGCTGGGCCAGGCGCCCGAGTTGCGAACCGTTGCTGGTCATGCACAGCTCGCGCAGGCCGGGGAGGGCGGCGATGCGCCCGCACAGTTCGACGATGCCTTGGCGCACCAGAGGTTCGCCGCCGGTCAGGCGGATCTTGCGGGTACCCAGGGCGACGAAGCGCTCGGCCACCTGGAACAGTTCTTCGAGGCTGAGGATTTGCTGGCGCGGCAGGAACTGCATGTCTTCGGCCATGCAATACACGCAACGGAAGTCACAACGGTCGGTGACCGACATCCGCAGGTAGTCGATTTTCCGGTTGAAGCCGTCGATCAGGGCCCGGCTGTTCTGTTCCACGTTCGCGCTCGAATCTCGATGGGTTGGGACACAACTCCAAGCTATAACCTGGGGGCAGGGGCGTCAAATTGCTTTGTCCGACCGGTTGATCGATGGCCTCTATCATGGCTAAGGCCAGGCATTTCAGTGCCGACACCGCGTCGCCTGATTCGCGGGCATGCCCGCTCCCACAGGTACAGCACAAGGCTGAGGTTCAAGGTGATCCTGTGGGAGCGGGCGTGCCCGCGAAGGCTGCAACCCCAATTCCGGCCCATGATCGAAACCGCCTATCACGCCGTAAGATCTTTCGATTGGACGCCCCCACCCCACGCTCCATACGCTGGATAAAAGCACCGCAGCGTGAGGATTCATCGCATGAGCCAGGACGAACACATCAGGGACTACAAAGGCGCCGCCGCCGGCTGGGGGGCGCTCAAGAGCGTCACCAAGAGCTGGCTTGGCAGCGAAAATGCCTTCAAGAACCTGCGGGCCATGCTCAAGACCAACCAGAACGGCGGCTTCGACTGCCCCGGCTGCGCCTGGGGCGAGTCGCCGGAAAGCGACATGGTCAAGTTCTGCGAAAACGGCGCCAAGGCAGTCAACTGGGAAGCCACCGGCCGCTCGGTTGACCCGGCGTTCTTCGCTAAATACAGCGTCAGCGCGCTGAAGGACCAGACTGACTACTGGCTCGAATACCAGGGCCGCCTCACGCACCCGATGCGCTACGACGCTGCCACCGACCACTATGTCGAAACCACCTGGCAGGAGGCCTTCGAGCTGGTCGCCAGGCACCTGCGTGCGCTGCAGTCGCCAGACGAGGCCGAGTTCTACACGTCGGGCCGGGCCAGCAACGAGGCGGCGTTCCTCTATCAGCTGTTCGTGCGCGCCTACGGCACCAACAACTTCCCCGACTGCTCGAACATGTGCCACGAAGCCAGTGGCGCAGGCATGTCGGAAACCCTCGGGGTGGGTAAGGGCACGGTGGTGTTCCACGACCTGGAACTGGCCGACGCGATCTTTGTCATCGGCCAGAACCCAGGCACCAACCACCCGCGCATGCTCGAGCCGCTGCGTGAGGCGGTCAAGCGCGGGGCTCAGGTGGTGTGCTTCAACCCGCTGAAAGAGCGGGGCCTGGAGCGCTTCCAGCACCCGCAACACCCGTTCGAAATGCTCAGCAACGGCTCCGAACCGACCTCCAGCGCCTACTTCCGCCCGGCCCTGGGCGGTGACATGGCGGCCATGCGCGGCATTGCCAAATACCTGTTGCAGTGGGAGCGCGAAGCCCAGGCCAACGGTGAGCCTGCGGTGTTCGACCATGCCTTTATCGCCGAGCATACCAGCGGCGTCGATGACTACCTGGCGGCAGTGGACGCCACCTCCTGGGAGCATATCGTCAAGCAGTCGGGCCTGACCCTGGCCGAGATCGAGCTGGCGGCACGCATGTACCGCAAGGCTGAGCGGGTGATCATGTGCTGGGCCATGGGCGTTACCCAGCACCGCCATTCGGTGCCTACCGTGCAGGAAATCGTCAACCTGCAGTTGCTGCGCGGCAACGTCGGCAAACCAGGCGCTGGCTTGTCGCCGGTACGCGGCCACAGCAACGTGCAGGGCGACCGCACCATGGGCATCGACGAAAAGCCCAAGCCGGCGCTGCTCGATGCCATCGAAAAACGCTTCCAGTTCCGTGTGCCGCGTGCCCATGGGCACAACGCGGTGCTGGCGATCAAGGCCATGGAAGAGGGGCGGGCCAAGGTGTTCGTCGCCCTGGGCGGCAACTTTGCCCAAGCTACCCCGGACACGCCGCGCACCCACGCGGCGCTGCAGAATTGCGCGTTGACCGTGCAGATATCCACCAAACTCAACCGCTCGCACCTGGTCACTGGCCGCGATGCGCTGATCCTGCCCTGCCTGGGCCGGACCGAAATCGACCTGCAGGCCGAAGGGCCGCAAGGCGTGACCGTGGAAGACACCTTCAGCATGGTGCACATTTCCAACGGCCAGTTGCGCCCGCGTTCGCCGCACATGCGCTCGGAGCCGTGGATCATCGCCGGCATGGCCAAGGCCACGCTGGGCAACCAGCCGATCGACTGGGAATATGCGGTGGCCGACTACAACCGTATTCGTGACATGATTGCCGACGTGATCCCGGGCTTTACCGGTTTCAACGAACGCCTGCATAGCCCGGGCGGTTTCCATCTGGGCAACAATGCTGCCGATCGCAACTTCCGCACCGCCACGGGCAAGGCCCGGTTCATGCCCCACGCACTGCCGGAAGAGTTGATCAACGCCAAGGTGCTGGCGCGGGGCGACAAGCCCGACCTGATCCTGCAGACCCTGCGTTCGCACGACCAGTACAACACCACCCTGTATGGCCTGGACGACCGCTACCGCGGTGTGTTCGGCCTGCGTGAGGTGGTGTTCGTCAACGAGGCCGACATCCGCCGCCTGGGCTTTGAACCGGGTGAGCAGGTGGACCTGGTGTCGCTGTGGGAGGATGGCGTGGAGCGGCGGGTGTCGGGCTTCCGCCTGGTGGCGTATGACGTGCCTGAAGGGCAGGCAGCGGCGTATTACCCGGAGACCAACCCGCTGGTGCCGCTGGAGAGTTATGGTGTGGGAACGTATACGCCGACGTCGAAGTTTGTGGCGATCAAGGTGGAGAAGGCCAAGGCGGGGAACCGGATTGCGGCGGTGTTGGCCTCGGATTGATTGTTGCCTGTAAGGGCCCTATCGCTGGCAAGCCAGCTCCCACAGGGATCGCACAGATGTCAGAACCTGTGCTGTACCTGTGGGAGCTGGCTTGCCGGCGATAGGGCCGGTACTGCCTACCAGAATCAGGAACGGTTCACCGGATAAGCGGTGGTGTACTTCATCTGCTCCATGGCAAAACTGGAAGTGATGTTGGACAGCCCATCGGTGCTGGTAATCAGCTTTTTGTAGAACCGGTCATACGCCGCAATATCCCCCACCACCACTCGCAACATGTAGTCCCAGTCCCCCGACATGCGGTAGAACTCCATCACTTCCTCGAACCCGGTCACGGTCGCGGCAAACTGCTCCAGCCAGGCGCTGTCGTGGCGCTGGGTCTTGAGCTGGACGAACACGGTAAGCCCCAATCCCAGCCGTTCCGGGTCCAGCAGGGCAACACGGCCGAGTATGTAGCCTTCTTCTTCCAGGCGCTTGACCCGCTTCCAGCAGGGAGTGGTGGACAGGTTGACGGCCTCGGCCAGGTCTTTGAGCGAGATCGAGGCATCGCGCTGAAGCAGGGTAAGAATGTGCTGGTCGAAACTGTCCATATCGCGCGCGGGCCGTGTAGAAAAATTTTTCACAGATTACCCCAAGGCCAGAACATTTGGGTTGTGCGATAGTTGCAGCTTTCACTCTGCCAATGGGCCTGACCATGTCCGACAAGCCACGCAATTTCGCCACCCGCACCATTCACGCCGGCGAGCAGTTCAGCGTCGCCGAAAACGCCATTTTCCCGGCCATCGTCACCGCCAGTTCGTTCACCAAGCGCAGCCTGGACGACAAGCCGGAGTACTCCTACAGCCGTGTCGGCAACCCCACCCGGCATGCCTACGAAACCTGTGTCGCGGCCCTGGAAGAAGGCGTGGGCGCGGTGGCCTGTGCGTCGGGCGTAAACGCCACGGCAACCGTGCTCGAGCTGCTGCCCAAGGATGCCCATGTGGTGGTGATGAACGGTGTGTACGGTGGCACCTTCCGCATCCTGGAGGACTACCGCAGCCGCACCTCGGGCCTGACCACCACCTACGTCGACCTCAACGACCTTGAGGCGGTGGCCGCAGCCATCAAACCGGAAACCCAGCTGATCTGGATCGAGTCGCCCACCAACCCGTTGTTGCACCTGGTCGACATCAAGGCGGTGTGCGACCTGGCCAAGGCCCGGGGCATCCTCACCTGTATCGACAACACCTTCTGCTCGCCGTGGAACCAGCGCCCGATCACCCTGGGTGTGGACCTGGTGATGCATTCGGCCAGCAAGTACATCGGCGGCCATTCCGACCTGACCGGCGGCGTGGTGGTGGCGGCCAACGATGCACTGTTGGCACGCCTGCGCCGCATCAGCATGGCGATTGGCGCGGTGCAGGGGCCGTTCGACTGCTACCTGGCCCTGCGCGGCCTGAAGACCCTGGATGTGCGCATGGAGCGCCAGTGTGCCAATGCCTTGCAGGTAGCGCGCTTCCTTGAAAGCCACCCGCAGATCGAACAGGTGTATTACCCAGGGCTGGAAAGCCACCCGCAGCACGAACTGTGCAAACGGCAGATGCGAAGCGGCGGGGCGGTGGTGGCGATGAAGGTCAAGGGCGACCGCGCCGCGCTCAACCGCCTGGTGGAGGCGCTGCAGATTTTTGTGCTGGCCGACTCGCTGGGCGGGGTGGAGAGCATGATCAACCACTCGTGGACCATGTCGCACTGCTCGCTGAGCCCGGAGCAGAAAGGGGTGATGGGGATCAGCGAAAACCTGCTGCGGCTTTCGATGGGGATCGAGGACTATCGTGACCTGATCGAGGATCTGGATGGGGCGTTGAACGCTTTGGTTGCTGTGTAAGGGCTGCTGGCCTCTTCGCGGGCTTGCCCGCTCCCACAGGTATTGCACAGGTCTTCAGGGCAGTGGGGACCTGTGGGAGCGGGCAAGCCCGCGAAGAGGCCAGTAAATTCAATACATTTACATCAGGATTTGGGCGGATGGATGATCCGTTCGATCTTGTCCTTGATCAGCAACCTTTCCTTGCGCAAGCGGTTGACGGTCTCGTCGTTGGTGCCGTTGTTTTCGGCGGCAACCACCTCCTTGTCCTTGGCGTTGTATTCCTTGTGCAGCGAGTGCAGCGTCTGGTCCTTGTCAATGAGCGCCTGGAATGCATCAGCGGTAACGTGCAGGTCAGCGAGCAGATCATGCGGAACTGGCATTTCTTCACCTCTGTCAGGGGTTGTCGGTAAGGTCCTGACCTCTGAGGATAGCCGTCTTTGCGCAGCCTGGTGACGGCTGCCAGGCTGAATGGCAGCTGAACGGTTTTCACGTATTTGATAAAAGACGCCTGCTCACGAAATTGTTACCGTCTTTTTCACAAAAAATTGATGACGCGCTTTCTAGAGTTCGCCCAACTTTCCCACGGTGCCATCTGGCCTGGGGGTTGATAATCACTCTTGATTGCGAACGCTGATGCTCAACTTCAAATCCCTGCGGACTGAATGGGTCACGCTGCTGGCCAGCCTTTACCTGCTGATTGGCTTCAACATGTTCCTTTGGGAGCATCTGCAAGAGGTTGTGCCGCCCGGCCTGTCGGGGTTGTGGCTGAGCCTGGCGTTTGCCGTGCTGATGCTGTTTGCCTTCAACCTGATCCTCACGTTGTTTGCCTTCCGCTATGTATTGAAACCGTTGCTCATTGTGTTGTTCATGAGTGGCGCGGGCGTGGCTTACTTCATGAACCAGTACGGCGTACTTATTGATGCCGGCATGTTCCGTAATATGGCCGAGACCAACGTTGCGGAAGTACGCGACCTGATGTCGTTCAAGTTTGCCGCCTATATCCTGCTGCTTGGTGTACTGCCTTCGGTGCTGTTATGGAAGGCGCCCATCGCCTATCGCCGCTGGCACCGCGAGTTGCTCGGCAAGCTGGTGGTCAGTGGCGCCTGCGTGGTGGCCCTGGGCTCGGTGGCGCTGGTCAACTACCAGGGTTTGTCGTCGTTGCTGCGCAACCACCACGAATTGCGCCTGATGCTCACCCCCAGCAATATCGTCGGCGCTTCCATTGGTTATGTGAGCGAGCGTGTCGGTACGGCATCGCGGCCGTTCCAGAACTACGGCGAAGATGCCAAACGCGATGTGGCCTGGCAGAAGCACGAGCGCAAGTCGCTGACAGTGCTGGTGGTGGGTGAAAGTGCGCGGGCAGACCACTTCGGTGTGCTGGGCTATGAGCGCGATACCACGCCGAACCTGGCCAAGGAGCAGGGCCTGCTGGCGTTTTCCGATGTGCATTCGTGCGGTACCGAAACGGCCGTCTCGGTGCCGTGCATGTTCTCTGGCATGACGCGCAAGGAATACGATGCCCGTGTAGCGAAGAACCGCGAAGGGCTGCTGGATATCCTTCAGCGTGCCGGCCTGGCCGTGCAGTGGCGTGACAACCAGTCGGGCTGCAAAGGTACCTGCGACCGCGTGCAGTTCATCGATGTCAGCAACCTGAAGGACCCTCAGCTGTGCGCCAATGGCGAATGCCATGACCAGATCCTGTTGCAAGGCCTGGACGAGCTGATCGACAACCTCGACAAGGATACCGTGCTGGTGCTGCATCAGATGGGCAGCCATGGCCCGGAATACTTCAAGCGTTACCCAGGTGGCAGCGAGCGCTTCACCCCTGTGTGCCAGAGCAACGCGCTCAACCAATGCAGCGAGCAGGAAATCATCAACGGCTACGACAACACCCTGGCCTACACCGACAAGGTGCTGGCTTCGCTGATCGACACCCTGCGCAGCAAGCAGGACAAGGTCGACACCGCGATGATCTACCTCTCCGATCATGGCGAGTCGCTGGGTGAGTACAACCTGTTCCTGCACGGCACGCCTTACGCCATCGCCCCGGAGCAGCAGAAACACGTGCCACTGCTGACCTGGTTCTCTGACAGCTACAAAGAGGACTTTGGCGTCGATACCGACTGCCTGGCCAAGCTCAGCGATGCCCCGCTGTCGCAGGACAACCTGTTCCACTCCATGCTCGGCCTGTTGCAGGTGCGTACCGAGGTCTACCAGCAGTCGCTGGACATGTTCGCCAGTTGCCGGCCTTGGCTGGCGGCCAAGCGCTGAAGCGACGAGCGTTCCATGTCGGAGCGGCCGTCTTGTTCAAAACCTGCAAGCTTGCGCGGTCTCTGTGGGAGCGGGCGTGCCCGCGAACACGGGCGAAGCCCGTGCCATCCACCGCGTCGCCTGCTTCGCGGGCATGCCCGCTCCCACAGGGCCAGGCATGCACAACAGCACCACTGATCGATATCAAGGATGGCGCAGGTTTCACCAGCAGTGCCCGCGCCGTATATACTGCGCGCCAATGTTAGTGGGAGAGCCTTGTGGCCATCGAAATTCACTGGATCCGTGACGACCAGAGCCTGGCCGAACACTGCCGCGACTGGCACCAACTGCCCTTTGTCGCCGTCGACACCGAATTCATGCGGGTCGACACCTTCTACCCGAAAGCCGGGCTGATCCAGATCGGCGACGGCCAGCGGGCCTTCCTGATCGATCCGCTGCTGATCGGCAACTGGCAACCCTTGGCCGACCTGCTGGATGACAGCGCAGTGGTCAAGGTGCTGCACGCCTGCAGCGAAGACCTCGAAGTGCTGTTGCGCCTGACCGGCAAGCTGCCCCAGCCGTTGTTCGACACGCAGTTGGCCGCCGGTTACCTGAACCTGGGTTTCTCCATGGGCTATTCGCGGTTGGTGCAGGAGGTGCTGGGCATCGAACTGCCCAAGGGTGAAACCCGCTCCGACTGGCTGCAGCGCCCGCTGTCGGAAACCCAGGTCAGCTACGCCGCCGAGGATGCCGTGCACCTGGCCGAGCTGTTTACCGCCCTGCGCCCGCGCCTGAGCGACGACAAGTACGCCTGGGTGCTCGAAGACGGCGCCGAGCTGGTGGCTGCGTTGCGCCGTGAGGTCGAGCCCGAAACCCTCTACCGCGACGTCAAGCTCGCCTGGAAGCTGGCCCCCCAGCAACTGGCGGTGCTGCGAGCGCTGTGTGCCTGGCGCGAGCGCGAAGCGCGCAACCGCGATGTGCCGCGCAACCGTATCCTCAAGGAGCACTCGCTGTGGCCCATGGCCAAGAGCCAGCCGAACAACCTGTCGGCGCTGGCCAGGATCGACGAGATGCACCCGCGCACCATTCGTCAGGACGGTGAATTCCTCATCCAGCTGATCCAGCGCGCTGCCAGCCAGCCTGCCGAGCAATGGCCTCAGGCGTTGCCCGAGCCGCTGCCGATCGAGGCGGCTGGCATCCTCAAGCAGCTGCGTGCCATCGGCCAGGCCGAAGGCGAGCGCCTGGGGATTGCCCCCGAGCTGATGCTGCGCAAGAAAGCCCTGGAAGCGCTGCTCAAGAGCGGCTACCCCAATGGCCCTTATCAACTGCCCGATTCGCTGCGCGGCTGGCGCCGTGAGCGTATGGGCCAGGCCCTGCTGGACAGCCTTGCAGGTGCCGGAGAGACCCGATGAAACGCATTTGCTCGATCTACAAGAGCCCCCGCAAGAACGAAATGTACCTGTACGTGCTCAAGGCTGACGGCCTGGAGCGCGTACCCGAAGGCCTGTTGCCGTTCTTCGGTACCCCGCTGCATGCCTTCGACCTGGTGCTCACCCCTGAGCGCAAGCTGGCCCGCGAGGACATCACCAAGGTGCTGGAGAACCTCGACAGCCAGGGCTACCACCTGCAGATGCCGCCGGTGGAAGACGAGTACATCGAGCACCTGCCCGAAGAGCTGCTGCGCCGAAACGACCCGGTCTGATCATGCGAGTACTGATCGCAGAGCATGACCATGCCCGATACGCCGGGCTTTTGCGCGAAGCGGCGCCAGAGCTGCAAATCCTCACCAGCGGTGACTCTGCCGAACTGGCCCGTCAGGCAGCGCAGTGCCCGGTGTGGCTAGGCCAGCCGGACTTGCTGGCGAGCTTGTTGCGCCAGGGCCACAAGCCGGGCTGGATGCAGTCGACCTGGGCCGGTATCACGCCGTTGCTGGCCGATGGCCTGCCGCGGGACTATCGCCTGACCCGGGCGGTGGGCATCTTCGGTCAGGTGATGGCCGAGTACATGCTCACCTACATGCTCGGCCATGAGCGCGAGGTGCTGTCGCGCCTGGTCAGCCAGGTGGAGCGGCGCTGGGACGACCGCCCGGGGCGTACGCTGGAAGGGCGCAAGGTGCTGATTGTGGGCACCGGCGACATTGGCCAGCGGGTGGCCGAATTCCTGCAACCGTTTGGCGTGGTGCTGTACGGCGTGGCCAGTAGCGCCCGGGAGCAGGCGCCGTTCGTCGAAGTGGCGGCGCTGGCCGACCTGCCGCGCATGGTTGGCCAGGTCGACTACGTGCTCAACCTGTTGCCGGATACCCCGGCCACGCATGACTTGTATGACGCTGCGCTGTTCAAATGCTTCCAGCCGACCACGTTGTTCATCAATGCCGGGCGTGGCGCGGCGGTGGTCGATGCCGATCTGGTCGAGGCCCTGAAGGAAGGGCATCTGGCCGGTGCGGTGATCGATGTGTGCCGGCAGGAGCCATTGCCCCGCCAGCACCCGTTCTGGACCGCCTGGGGGCTGCTGCTCACCGGGCACAGCTCGGCACCCACCTCGCCGGCGGCGATGGTGCGGTTGTTTGTCGAGAATGTGCAGGCGTATGAAGCGGGGCAGGGGTTGCGGGGTGAAGTGGACTTTGCCCGGGGCTATTGATTTGTAGTGCCTGTACCGGCCTCTTCGCGGGCACGCCCGCTCCCACAGGTACCCCACATCCCTCAGGTACTGTGCAATCCCTGTGGGAGCGGGCGTGCCCGCGAAGAGGCCAGTACAGCCAACCAAAGGCTTACAGGCTGAAATCACCCTCAGCCGCCAGCTCGCTCAGCGGCTTGCGCGGGCTTGGTACTTCACGCGATTGCAGTGCTTCATCCAGGCTGGCCTTGTCACCCAGCTTGCCGATCGCCACCATGGCATGCAGTACATAGCCCTCGGGAATCTTCAGTTCCTGACGCGCCAGGTCCTGGTCGAAGCCGGCCATGCCATGGGTATGCCAGCCGCTGATGCTGGCCTGCAACGCCAGGTGCCCCCAGGCGGAGCCGGTGTCGAAGGTGTGCCACAGCGCGGGTTTTTCTTCCGTCGCGCCCGGGGCGGCAAACGTCGTCTTGGAAATGACCAGCACCAATGCCGACGCCTGCTGCGCCCAGCCGCGGTTGAACGGCACCAACAGGCTCAGGTAACGCTCCCAGCTCGGCGTGTCGCGGCGGGCATAGAGGAAGCGCCAAGGCTGCGAGTTGTACGCCGACGGTGCCCAGCGCGCGGCTTCCAGGAAGCTCAGCAGGGTTTCTTCGCTGATAGGCTCGGCGGTGAAAGCACGCGGGGACCAGCGGTTGATGAACTGCTCGTTGATGGCGTAATCGGCGATGCGGGGGTTGGCGCTCATGACTGCTCCTGCAAACGGACGGGAAACCCGCACGCTACTGCGTCCCGTCGCGACTGACAAGCGGTCTGGCTTTGCCGAAGGCCAGGCTCTAGACTGGCGCCGCCATGGCACCCAGCTTCAAGTGGCAAGCTGCAAGCCCCAAGAGAAAAGCCGTACGCGCAGTCTTAGCTTGAAGCTTACAGCTTGAAGCTAGTAGCTGACTCAATGCAGGAACCCCGTGTGATGATCGCTGAAAACGCGCTGTTCTGGCGGCGCAAGACCCTCGAACAACTCAGCCCGCAAGAGTGGGAGTCGCTGTGCGACGGTTGTGGCCTGTGCTGCCTGCAAAAGCTCGAGGACGAGGATGACAACAGCGTCTATTACACGCGCATCGCCTGCAAGCTGCTGGACATGCACACCTGTCAGTGCAGCGACTACCCCAATCGCTTCGCCCACGTGCCCGACTGCATTCAGCTTACCCCGGGCAAGGCCGACCAGTTCAAGTGGCTGCCAAGTACCTGCGGCTACCGCCTGGTCAGCGAAGGCAAGGACCTGCCCGCCTGGCACCACCTGGTCTGCGGCGATCGCCAGCAGGTCCATGAACAGCGCATTTCCCAGTCGGGGCGTATGCTCAGTGAAGACGATGTGCACGAAGACGACTGGGAAGACCACCTGATCTTCCGTGCCAGCTGACCGGCGCGGCCCGCTGCCACGGGGAAACAAGGAGTTTCTGTATGCGTTGCCAGCTGTTTCTGTTACTGACCCTGATGGCCAGTTCGCCGGCCTGGGCGAAAAAGGTCGACCTCGACTACCAGGTGCATCTGCTGCCAGCCAGTGGCCAGGCTGAAGTCCGCCTCACCTTGGCAGACGGCAGTGCCGTACGCCGCCTCGACTTCGACCTGGGCAAGGCCGGGGCCTATAGCGGCTTCCAGGCTGATGGCCAATGGCAAGTGCAGGGGCAGCGCGGCGTGTGGCAGCCGTCGGCCGGCAAGACCAGCCTCAGTTACCGCGTGCAGCTGGATCAGAAGCTCGCCAGCGGTGCCTATTCCTCGCGCATTACCCCGCACTGGGCGCTGTTCCTTGGCGACCAGCTGGTACCGCCTGCGCGCCTTGACCAGCAGGATGGCACCGAGTTGGTGGCGCGCCTGGCGTTTGACCTGCCTGAGGGCTGGAAGAGCATCGAAACCTCCTGGCCGCGCATTGGCAAGGACAAGTTCCGCATCGACAACGTTTCGCGCCTGTTCGACCGCCCGACCGGCTGGATGCTGGCTGGCGACCTGGGCAGCCGCCGTGCCCGCCTGGGCGATACCGAGGTCACCATAGCCGCACCGGTGGGGCAGGGCATGCGGCGCATGGACAGCCTGACCCTGCTGACGTTCGTGTGGCCGCAGTTGCAGGCCGTGTTCCCACGTAACCCGCCAAAACTGTTGCTGGTGGGTGCCCGTGATGGCATGTGGCGCGGGGCAATGGCTGCGCAGGGTTCGCTGTACCTGCACAGCGCCCGGCCGATGGTGAGCGAGAACGGCAGCAGCCCGTTGCTGCGCGAAGTGGTGCAGTTGTTTGCGCAAATTCGTGGGCGTGATGGCAGTGACTGGCTGGTGGAAAGCCTGACCGACTACTACGCCAGCGAACTGCTGCGCCGCTCCGGCGGCGTGAGTGACGACCGTTACCAGGCCTGGCAGGCACGTCTGAGCAAGCAGGGCGCCAAGGTCACCCGGCTCAAGGGCGACCGCGCAAGCCCCGCCCAGGTGGCCCGTGGGGTGATGCTGCTCCAGGCACTGGACAAGGAAATCCGTATCCATACCCAGGCCAAGCGTTCGCTGGACGATGTGGTACGCGGGTTGATGCGCCTGCCCAGCGTGAGTACCGAAGACTTCGTGCAGATCAGCGAGAATGTGCTGGGGCGGCGCTCCGAGGTGTTGCAGAGCAAGGCGTTGCGTTAGGCATCTCAATTGCCTGCACCGGCCTCTTCGCGGGCTTGCCCGCTCCCACAGGTACTGCACGGCCTTACAGGGTTGCGCAATACCTGTGGGAGCGGGCAAGCCCGCGAAGAGGCCAGTACAGGCAATGCATCAGTCAAGCGCCAGCCAGCGGATCCTTGCCAGTCACCGTAACCCCTCTGGTCGCCGCCTTGGCACTGGCCTTCAACGCCTCCAGCTCCGCCGCACTGCGTTCTATATCCAGGCGCAACCGGTGATATTCCTGCCGGTGCCGCTGCCACCACGCCTTGGTCGAGCAATGCCCGCTGACCCCGCGTGCCACCGCAATCCCCCCCACCACCATCTGCAGCAAGCCGACTAGGCCACCATGGCGCAGCCCCTTGCTGAACATCAATGCGCCACCGGCCAGCGAGCCGACCCGTTCCAGGCCATGGACATTATGCTGCGACGACGTCGCGTTATGGATATCGAGCATGGCAAGGCCTCCTTGTGAAGTGTAAGCAGCTGACCTGCCAACCCTCGCCAGGGTTCAGTCGGTGCGCCGGGCGACATCCCGTGTCGCGCAGAAGGCTCTGCCGCGCAGGTTTCAAAGCTGCCAATGTCATTTATGGTCAAGTCCGTGGCGGATCCAGGCAACTTGACCAGCCCCTCGCTGGCGTACCGTGACCGGGCGCGAAGCTCATCCACGCTGGGTTTCGATCCAGGAGCTTCACGTCCCCCCACAAAGAAAACAAAAGCAGGGATCAGGATGACAATGACAAGCGCGAGTGGCGCCGGCAATCAGCTGGCGCAAGGCTTCAAGCAACGCCATGTGACCATGCTCTCCATCGCCGGGGTCATCGGTGCCGGGTTGTTCATCGGCTCCGGGCACGCCATTGCCGCAGCCGGCCCCTCGGCCATCGTCGCCTATGCACTGGCCGGCGCGCTGGTGGTGCTGGTGATGCGCATGCTTGGGGAAATGGCCGTCGCCAGCCCCGATACCGGTTCGTTCTCCACGTATGCCGACCGCGCCATCGGCCGTTGGGCCGGCTTTACCATCGGCTGGCTGTACTGGTGGTTCTGGGTGCTGGTAATACCGATCGAAGCCATTGCCGCTGGCGTGGTACTCAATAACTGGTTCCCGCACATCGATGCCTGGTTCTTCGCCCTGAGCATGACCGTGCTGCTGACCGCTACCAACCTCTTCAGCGTGGCCAAGTACGGCGAGTTCGAGTTCTGGTTCGCCATGCTCAAGGTAATCGCCATCGTCGCTTTCATCACCTTGGGCGCAGCGGCCCTGGCCGGTGTGTTGCCGGGGCGTGAAGTGAGCGGTTTGCCGCTGTTGCTGGAGCAGCAGGGCGGTTTCATGCCCAATGGCTGGACGGCGATCATCGGCGCCTTGCTGACCACCATGTTCAGCTACCTGGGTACCGAAGCGGTCACCATTGCCGCCTCCGAATCCAAAGACCCGGCGCGCAACATCGCCAAGGCTACCCGCTCGGTGATCTGGCGCATCAGCGTGTTCTACCTGCTGTCGATCTTCGTGATCATCTCGGTGGTGCCGTGGAACGACCCGTTGCTGCCGGTACAGGGCTCGTATCAGCGGGCACTGGAAATCATGAACATCCCGTATGCCAAGCAACTGGTGGACATCGTGGTGCTGGTGGCGGTGGCCAGCTGCCTGAACTCGTCGATCTACATTTCTTCACGGATGCTCTACTCGTTGAGCAGGCGCGGCGATGCGCCGGGCTTCATCCAGCGCACCTCGAAGGTGGGCGTGCCGCGTGCGGCGGTGATCGGCAGCACGCTGATCGGCATGCTGGCGACCATCGTCAACTATTTCGCCCCGGCCGAGGTGTTTGCCTTCCTGCTGGCCAGCTCCGGGTCGATCGCCTTGCTGGTGTACCTGGCGATTGCCTTCTCGCAACTGCGCATGCGCGCCATCCTGCAACGGCAGAACGTGGAGATTGCCTTCAAGATGTGGCTGTACCCGTGGCTGACCTATGCGGTGATCGGCTTCATCATCTTTGCCCTGGGTACCATGTTCGTCATGCCCAAGCACCGCATGGAGGTGTCGCTGACCTTTGCACTGGCGTTGGTGATTTTGGTGTTGGGGGTGATTACCAGCAAGCGGCATGCACGGCGCGAGGCCTTGGCGACCGCGTAACAGGATTTGTGTGAATGAAACAGAGCCACCTGCCTGCAGGTGGCTTTTTTGCTTGTGCCGGCCCCTTCGCGGGCTTGCCCGCTCCCACAGGTACAGCACAGCTTTCAGGGCCTGCGCCGGACCTGTGGGAGCGGGCAAGCCCGCGAAGGGGCCCGTACATTTTGCACATTTGTCTGATCTGGATAATTACCTGTCCGGTTTGGCAATGCAGCCCCAAGGGTGTTTAATTCCACCCTTGGACCCCGCTGAAACCCCTAAAAACAAAGGCCCAAACAGATTTCACCGTTCATCGAAATTGCTGTAGACACATTGTCTAACAGTGCCCTATAGTCGTTATACAAATAGTAGACATAGCTCTATGACAACAAAGAAGGCCGCCATGAAAGCCACCGTCCAACCACTCGCCGCAGAAGTGCCGCCGGACCGCAAAGCCGTCCTGGCCGAAGCGCTGCGCCGCCGGATCCTCAGCATGGAACTGGCCCCGGGCGCCGTGGTGGACGAACTGGCCCTGTGCGACGAATTTGGTCTGTCGCGCCCCCCTGTCCGTGAGCTGCTGCGCCAGATTGCCGCCGAAGGCTACATCGAGCTCGAAGCCAACCGCGCGCCACGCGTCGCCGCCATGAACCACGAGTCGCTGCACAGCTTCTACGTTGCCGCGCCGCTTATCTACGTGGCCACCACCCAGTTGGCCGCCACCTACGCCAGCACTGAAGAAATCGAAGTGCTCAAAGGCATCCAGGCCCAGTTCCGCCAGGCTATCGAAGAGCGCGACGTGGAAAACCGCGTGCTCTACAACGACGCCTTCCACCTGGAAATCGGCAAGATGGCACACAACGACTATCTGCTGCCGAGCCTGCGCCGCCTGCTGATCGACCACACCCGGCTGGGCAAGATCTTCTACCGCCACCCGACCACCGACGACATGCAGCGCGACCTCGAAATCGCCTGCGAGCAGCACGAGCAGATGATCCAGGCCATCGAGCGCCGCGACCCGCAAACTGCCGGCCAGCTGGTGCGCGAGCACTTCGAGCTGTCGCGCCGGCGCATGGCCGAGTACGCCGCACCGCAAGGGCTGGATGTACCGATCCAGATATGAATTACCAAGGTCAGGCCTGCGGCCTTGACCGCCCGTCGACAACAAGATCCAGGTTAGTGAGATGACAAAAATAAGTTCGTTACCTGCCGATGATGCCAGCTGTGGCTGGTACCACCTGAGCAAACCGCGTACGCCAAGGCCGGCCCACAGTGGCCACAGCCACGCGCGCTGGGTCGTGGTGGGCGCAGGCTTCACCGGCCTGGCTGCCGCACGCCAGCTGGCAACGAACTTTCCGCATGACGAGATCGTGCTGGTCGAAGCCCAGGAAGTCGGCTTCGGCACCTCCGGGCGCAACGCTGGCTTTGCCATCGACCTGCCGCACGATATCGGTGCCGAGGATTACATCGGCGATATCGACATCGCCAAGACCATCCTCAAGCTCAACCTGGGGGGCCAGCAGTACCTCAAGGACCTGATCGAGCAGTACGACATCGAGTGCCAGTTCCGGCACTGCGGCAAGTACCAGGCGGCCATCGAAGACCGCGGCATTGCCGTGCTGGACGCCTACCGCCGGGGCCTGGACAAGCTTGGCCAGCCCTACGAAGTGATTGAAGGCCGCGACTTGCCCGATCACATCGGCACGGACTTCTACCGCAAGGGCCTGTTCACCCCGGGCACCGCCTTGCTGCAACCTTCGGCATTGGTCAAAGGCCTGGCTGACAGCTTGCCGGCGAATGTTTCGCTGTACGAGCACACGCCGATCACCGACGTCGAGTACGGCGACAAGGTCGTGCTGCGCCATGCCAACGGCTCGATCACGGCCGACAAGCTGGTACTCACCACCAACGCCTTCGGCATGAGCTTCGGTTTCCTCAAGGGCCGCATGCTGCCGGTGTTCACCTACGGCAGCATCACCCGCCCGCTGACCGAGGAAGAGCAGGCGCGCCTGGGCGGCAAGCCTTACTGGGGCGTCATCCCGGCCGACCCGTTCGGCACCACCATGCGCCGCACGGTCGACAACCGCCTGCTGATCCGCAACAGCTTCAGCTACAACCCCGACGGGCGCAGCAACCGCAAGTACCTGGCGCGCTTCGTGGAACGCCACCGCGAATCGTTTGCCCGGCGCTTCCCGATGTTGCCTGCTGTGGACTTTGAATATACCTGGGGCGGTGCACTGGCATTGTCACGCAACCACATGGGCTTCTTTGGCCAGTTGGCGCCAAACGTAGTGGGTGCACTGTGCTGTAACGGCCTGGGTGTTACCCGTGGCACCGTCACCGGTAAGTTGCTGGCCGACTGGCTGGCCGGTGACAAGAACGAACTGATCGAGTTTCTGCTCAATGCCCCCGGGCCTTGTGCAAACCCACCGCAGCCCTTGGTTTCCTTGGGGTTGAACGCCAACCTGATGTGGGGGCAGTTCCGCGCAGGCAAAGAAAGCTGATCGTTACCTGAGTTAGGCCATGGAACATTTTGCGTCGGCGTTAGTTGGCCGGCACGGGTACGGCTTGCCCGAATTTGATGATCGAGATGGGTAGTCCGGTCACCCGGGGCTGAGTGCGGTTTTCAGTTTCGCGGACGCGCTCGCCTTGAAAATGTGCAAGTAGCAGACGTGGTAGGAACAACAATGACAAATCCGAATGTTTCGATTGAAGATGTACCGATCAACAACTTCCACCAGTTGCTGACCCTGCGTTCCGGTGGCGGCTCGTTCGTCGATGGCTATGTACTGAGCATTATCGGCGTAGCCATGGTGCAGATGTCTGCAGGCCTGGGGCTCACCAGTTTCTGGCAGGGCATGATTGCTGCCTCGGCGTTGATCGGCATTTTCTTCGGTGGTTTCTTCGGCGGTTGGCTGACCGACCGCTTCGGCCGCAAGCGTGTGTTCTTCGTTGGCCCGACCCTGTTTATCCTGGCCTCGGTTGCGCAGTTCTGGGTGGAATCGGCGCTTGCATTGTTCCTGCTGCGGTTCGCCATCGGCATCGCCGTGGGTATCGAATACCCGGTTGCCACCTCTTTGCTGGTGGAGTTCCTGCCGAAGAAGAACCGCGGCCCGCGCCTGGCTACCCTGACCGTATTGTGGTTTGCCGGCGCCGCTACCGCCTACCTGGCCGGTGAGGCCATCCTGCGCCACGGTGGCGATGACGCCTGGCGCCTGGTGCTGGCCAGTGCGGCGGTGATCGGTGCGTTGCTGTTCGCCATCCGCCTGGGTACACCGGAGTCGCCACGCTGGCTGATCAGCAAAGGCCGTTCGGCCGAGGCCGAGCAGGTGATCAAGCGCGTCTACGGCAACGGTTTTTCGCTGCAGAACCTGCCGGAAGAGCCCAAGACCCGCAAGCTGTCGTTCCTCAGCCTGCTGCACTCCGGCTACGGCAAGCGCATGCTGTTCGTCACCATGTTCTGGACCTGCTCGGTGATCCCGGTATTTGCCGTGTATGCGTTCGCCCCGAAAGTGCTGGGCGCGCTGAACCTGAAAGGGGACTGGGCCTCGATCGGCTCCATCGCCATCACCTTCCTGTTCGTGGTCGGCTGCATCGTTGGCACCCGCCTGCTCAACACCATCGGCCGGCGCACCACGCTGCTGCACAGCTTCTTCTGGTCGGGGCTGGCGCTGGTGGGCCTGGGGGTCTTCAGCAATGGCAACGAGATGCTCATCCTGGTGCTGTTCGGGGCCTATGCGTTGTTCATCGGTGGCGCCCAGGTGCTGCAACTGGTGTACCCCAACGAACTGTTCCCCACCGAAATCCGCGCTGGCGCCGTGGGCGTGGGCACCTCCATGTCGCGGATCGGTGCGGCAGTTGGCACCTGGCTGGTGCCCATCGCCCTCGACAGCTATGGCATAGGCGCCACCATGTATGCCGCTGCTGGCGTGACCTTCGTCGGCCTGGCCTTCTCGGTCGCCCTGGCCCCGGAAACCCGCTCGCTGAACCTGCAACAAGCTGCTTCGCTAGGCTGAAGCCTTACAACCCACCGCCGCGTGGTTGCGTGGCGGCCTTAACAACACTGAGCAACGCACTGGAGAACCTACCGTGAAATTCGAAGGCATCTACACCCCGGCAATCACTCCGCTGGCTGCGGACGGCTCGATCGACAAGGCAGCGTTTGCCGAGGTCCTCGAATACCTGGTCGAGTCGAAAATCCACGGCGTCATCATTGGTGGCTCCACCGGCGAGTACTACGCCCACACCACCCAGGAGCGCATCGAACTGGCCGCCCAGGCCAAGGACGTGCTCAACGGCCGCCTGCCGCTGATCGTCGGCACCGGTGGCATCCGCACCGAAGACGCCGTGGCCTTTGCCCAGCACGCCAAGGAAATCAAGGCCGACGCGCTGCTGGTGGGCACCCCGCCGTACGCGCTGCCAACCCAGCAGGAAATCGCCCTGCACGTCAAAGCGGTCGACGCCGCCGCCGGCCTGCCGATCATGCTCTACAACTACCCGGGCCGCATGAGCGTAAGCATGGGTGAAGAGTTCTTCGACGCCGTGGCCGACGTGAAAAATATTGTCGCCATCAAGGAAAGCTCCGGTGACATGGCCCAGCTGCACCGCCTGGCCATCAAGCGCCCGAACATCCAGCTGTCGTGCGGCTGGGACGACCAGGCCCTGGAATTCTTCGCCTGGGGCGCCAAGAGCTGGGTCTGCGCCGGCTCCAACTTCATCCCGCGCGAGCACGTGGCCCTGTACGAGGCCTGCGTGATCGAGAAAGACTTCGACAAGGGCCGCAAGATCATGGCTGCCATGATGCCGCTGATGGACTTCCTCGAAGGTGGCAAGTTCGTCCAGGCCATCAAGAACGGCGTGGCCCTGAATGGCCTGAGCACCGGTGGTGTGCGCAAGCCGCTGTACGACCTGGACGCCGCCGAGAAGCAAGAGCTGCAGCGCGTGGTCACCGAACTGAAGGCCACCATCGCCCAGATCAAATAAGGAGGCTGGAAAAATGGCTGAATTGCTGAGCAAGGAACAATACGCGGCCATCGCCGCCGACCTGCAGCTGCGCACCAAGGCGTTCATCGACGGTGAATTCCGCGATGCCATCTCCGGTCGCACCTTCGTCACCACCAACCCGGCCACCGGCAAGCAGCTGGCTGAGGTCGCCGCCTGCGACGTCAACGACGTCAACGTCGCCGTGGCCGCGGCCAAGCGTGTGTTCGAAGAGGGCACCTGGTCGAAGATGCAGCCGAACGACCGCAAGCACGTGCTGCAGAAGTTCGCCCAACTGCTGGAAGACAACGCCCACGAGCTGGCCGTGCTGGAAGCGCTGGACAGCGGCAAGCCCGTCAGCGAGTGCCAGACCGTCGACGTGCCGGAAACCATCCACACCATCCGCTGGCACGCCGAGCTGATCGACAAGATCTACGACGCCACCGCCCCGACCGGCAACGCGGCCGTGACCATGGTGGTGCGTGAAGCCATTGGCGTGGTCGGCCTGGTGCTGCCATGGAACTTCCCGCTGCTGATGCTGGCCTGGAAGATCGCCCCGTCGCTGGCTGCCGGTTGCTCGATCGTGGTCAAGCCGGCCAAGGAAACCACCCTCAGCGCCCTGCGTGTGGCCGAGCTGGCCCATGAGGCGGGTATTCCTGCCGGTGTGTTCAACCTGGTGCCTGGTGGTGGCCGTGAAGTGGGCGAGGCCATCGGCCGCCACATGGACATCCCGATGGTCAGCTTCACCGGCTCCACCGACACCGGCCGCCTGTTCCTGAAATACGCCGCCGAGTCCAACCTCAAGCGCATCGTGCTGGAGCTGGGTGGCAAGAACCCGGCCGTGGTCATGAACGACTGCGAAGACCTGGACGAAGTGGCCCAGTTCGTCACCGCCGGTGCGTTCTGGAACATGGGCGAGAACTGCTCGGCCTCCTCGCGCCTGATCGTGCACAAGGACGTGAAGGACGAGCTGCTGGGCCTGATCGCCAAGCACCTGAAAGACTGGAAACTGGGCGACCCGCTGGACCCGGACAACCGCCTGGGCGCCATGGTCAGCAAGTCGCACTTCGAGAAGGTGAAGTCGTACCTGGAGTACGCTGCCGAGCAGAAGCTCAGCATCGTGCAGGGTGGCGAAACCGAAGAAGGCGTGTTCGTGCAGCCGACCATCGTCGACAACGTCAGCCGCGACAACAAGCTGTTCGTCGAGGAAATCTTTGGCCCGGTGCTGAGCGTGACCAGCTTCGAGACCATCGACGAGGCGATCGAGCTGGCCAACGACACCGTTTACGGCCTGGCCGCTTCGGCCTACACCGGCAGCCTGCGCAACGCGCTGCGCCTGTCGCGGGAAATCCGCGCGGGCGTGGTGACCGTGAACTGCTTCGGCGAAGGTGATGTGACCACGCCATTCGGTGGCTACAAGGAGTCTGGCTTTGGTGGGCGCGACAAGTCCATCTGGGCCCATGACCAATACACGGAGCTGAAGACCATCTGGATCAACGCTTCGTGATCTGAGCAAGACCGGTGCTGTTCTGACGGAGCTCAGCACCTGGCCGCCCTGTGTTTGCAGGGCTGGCCTCTTCGCGGGCTCGCCCGCTCCCACAAGGGTTCACACTGCCTCTGTGGGAGCGGGCGAGCCCGCGAAGAGGCCGGCACTGCCAATACAAGGTGGCCTTTTTATTTGAACTTGGGCCCCGACCGGGTATTCAGCCCCTTGGCCATGCGGTCATACAGCACCACATTCACCGTCGCCGCCAGGTTCATGCAACCTTCGGTGGGTATGTAGATGGTCTCTTCACACCACCCCCGCACATCCTCGCTCAACGAGCCATCCTCAGGCCCGAAGATATAGATAGCCCGGTCCGGGTGGGTATATTCCGGCAGCGGCCGCGCCCCTTCCACCAGCTCCACCGCCACCGGCGTGCAGCCCAGCGGGATGATGCGTTGCAGGTCATCGATGCCGATCAGCGGAATGTCGTAATGCACGCGCTTGGTGTCGGTGACGAAGTCACGCGCGCGTTCGTAGCGTTTGCCGGTGTAGAACACCGAATTGACGCCATAGCAGCCCGCCGCGCGCATCACCGAGCCGACGTTTTCTGCCGATTTGGGGTTGAACAGGCCGATGCAGCTGTATCGTTTGTTTGCCACGTACCGGGGCCCTTCGCGAAAAAAGCGCGATTATACGGGCTGCCCGGCAGCAGCGGGGGGCGAATCGATGGTCAGTCTTTCTTCAACATGCCCGCCAATGCGGCGAACGGGTTGTGGGTGGCCTTGGCGATGCTCGGGGTGCTGGTGGAGCCTTCGCTGAAGTACTGCTGGTCGGTGTAACGTGAGTGCTCGTTGTCGTGGCAGTACAGGCACAGCAGTTCCCAGTTGGAACCGTCCTGCGGGTTGTTGTCGTGGTTGTGGTCACGGTGGTGCACGGTCAACTCGCTCAGGCGCTTGCCGGCGAACTCGCGGGCGCAGCGGCCGCAGACGTGCGGGTACATTCTCAGGGCCTTGTCGCGGTAGCCCATTTCCTTGTCACGCTTGGCATCGGCCAGGATACGGTCGAGGCGCGCGGTGGCGGCGGCGGAAGAAGTGGAGCTCATGATGTTTCCTTGGTTCTGATCAGGCAAATGACGGTTATGTCATTGAGTCTAGCGCGCTTGCAGGGCAGGCGGACAGGCGAAAGGTTTGATTTAGGCGTAGCCTGTAGGAAGGTTCCCGACAGGAGGTTGCAGATGTTTCACGCGATCCTCAGCGCGCTGTTGCTGGCTGGCCTGCCCATGGCCGAAGCCGCCAGCACGCCACCCCGTCTCACTACCCCGGTGCCGGGTGCACCGGGTACGCCCACGCCCACGCCATACCCGCAGGTAACCCCGAGTACGCCGCCCAAGGCTTATGACAGCCAGCCGGGGGCGCCCTTGTTGCCGCCAATGCCCGTGCCCGGGCCGCCAAAGGACCAACCATTGCCGGGTTTGCGGCCGGAGCCGCCGAAAGCGCCGGTGCAGGATGATTGAATCTAGCCAGCCTGCACCGAATTCCTGTGGGAGCGGGCGAGCCCGCGAACACCGGCAAAGCCGGTGCCAATCACCGCGTTGAATTCTTCGCGGGCATGCCCGCTCCCACAGGGATCGGCGCTGGTGCTCAATCCTGGGTTTTACGCCACCCCCAACTCCCCAAACACGAACGCATACTCCAGCGCCACATCCTTCAACCCCTGATACCGCCCGCTCATCCCGCCATGGCCAGCCCCCATCTCGGTCTTGAGCAGCAGCAGGTTGTTGTCGGTCTTGCGCGTACGCAAGCGTGCCACCCACTTGGCCGCTTCCCAATACTGCACGCGGCTGTCGTTGTAGCCCGCCACCACCAGCATGGCCGGGTAGGCTTGCGCTTTCACGTTCTCATACGGCGCATACGCCTTGATCCGTTCATACACCTCGGGATCTTCAGGGTTGCCCCATTCGTCGTACTCGGTCACGGTCAGTGGCAGGTCGGGGTCGAGCATGGTGTTGAGCACGTCGACGAACGGCACTTCGGCAATTGCACAACGGAACAGCTCGGGGCGCAGGTTGAGCACTGCGCCCATCAACAGGCCGCCGGCGCTGCCGCCGCTGATGGCCAGCCGGGCAGCAGTGGTCACGCCCTTGGCGATCAGGTGCTCGGCGCAGGCGATGAAGTCGTTGAAGGTGTTGGGCTTGTGCTCCTGCTTGCCGGCGCGGTACCAGGCTTCACCCAGTTCGCCGCCGCCACGCACATGGGCGATGGCAAAGGCCACGCCACGTTCCAGCAGGCTCAGGCGCGCATGGGAGAACCACGGGTCGAGGCTTTCGCCATAGGCGCCGTAGCCGTACAGGTAAAGCGGCACGGTCTTGCCCAGGTCCTGGCGGCGACGCACCAGGCTGATCGGCACCCGGGTGCCGTCCGCTGCGCTTGCCCACAGGCGCTCGCTTACATAGTCATCGGCATCGAATGCCCCTAGCACCGGGGTTTGCTTGAGCACGGCCTGGGCACCGGTGGCCAGCTCCAGCTGACGCACCTGGGCCGGGCGATTGAGGGCTTCGTAGCGCAGGCGTATGCGGGTGCTGGCGAACTCCAGGCTGTCCTGCACGTACAGGCTGTAGGCAGCGTCCGGCAGCTCGACGCGATAAGGCACCTGGCCTTGCGGGCGTACCTCGATGATTGGCAGGCCGCCTTCGCGCAGGCTCAGGGTCAGGGCGCCGGCATTCAGGCTGAGGCCTTCGAGCATGATCGCGTCGCGGTGCGCGACCAGCGCCTGCCACTGCTCACGGCGCGGCACCGGCGCAACCGGCGCGTGGTACAGGGCGAAGTTGATGCCGTCCTGGTTGGTGCGGATGAACCAGCGCCACTCGCCGTCCAGCTGGCCATGGTCGGGGAAGTACTCATGGCCTTCGACACGCGGCGCCAGGCAGGTGAACGGCGCCTGCGGGGTTTCGGCGTCCAGTACCCAGGCCTCGCTGGTGGTCTTGCTGTTGAGCAGCAGCACCAGCTGGCGCTCGGAACTGGAGCGGTAGCAGTGCAGGAAGAAGCGCCCGTCGGGTTCTTCGAACACGGTCTGTGCAGCGTCGCTGCCCAGCGTGTGGCGGCGCAGCCGCCAGGGCCGGTGAGTGTCGTCCAGCTCGGCGAAGAACAGCGTCTGGCTGTCGTTGGCCCAGGTCAGGCTGCCGTCGCAGTCGTCGAAGGGCAGGGTGGTGACATTGCCAGTGGCAAGGTCCTTGACGTACAGGGTGTAGATTTCGTCGCCGCTGGTGTCGAGGCTGTAGGCCAGCAGACGGTGGTCGGGGCTGACGTTGAACGCGCCCAGCGACAGGAAGCCGCCATTGGCCAGGGCGTTGGGGTCGAGCAGCAGTTGCTCCTGGCTTTCATCGACGGTGTTGGAGTCGTCGGCCGGGCGCGGGCAGCGGTAATGGCGTGGGTATTCGTCGCCAGCGGTGGTGCGGGTGTAATAGAGGTAAGGGCCCCAGGGAGACGGCAGCGACAGGTCGGTTTCCTGGATGCGGCCCTTGATCTCTTCGAACAAGTGCTCGCGCAACGGCGCCTGGTCGGCCAGGCAGGCCTCCTGGTAGGCGTTTTCGGCTTGCAGGTAGGCGAGCACCTCGGGGGTGTCGCGCTGTTGCAGCCAGGCGTACGGGGCGGCGGCTTGATCGGCTTTGGCAATCGGGGGTTGGGGCTTGGTCGGCATTGAGGATCTCTTGATTGGGGTTGCCTGGGCCGGCCTCTTCGCGGGCTTGCCCGCTCCCACAGCCCTCGAGCAGTGCGCAATACCTGTGGGAGCGGGCGAGCCCGCGAAGAGGCCGGCACAGGCAAACACTGTCTGCGCCCGGAAAAGTGTTTATCATAGGCATCTCTTTGCCTGGCTTGCACGAACACCATGACCGAGAACGACTACACCCTTCTCTGGGGCCTCTACGCTGTGGCCGCCCTGGGCTGCCTGCTGGTGGGCTTCAAGCTGACCGGCTGGATGTGGCGCTGGCTGCGCGAACCGCTGCGGGTGCTGCTGGCGGTGCTGCTGCTGACGCCGACCGTGGTCGACCCGGTCAAGGACAGCTTCGCCCCGGCCATCGCCATCACCGCCCTGGATGTCGCCTTCAAGGTCGGTAACAACGCCTGGCGCGCAGTGTCCGACTTCGCCATGTACGGCATGATTGCCTTTGGCCTGTATTTGCTCTTCGTGCTGCTGCGCTGGCCGCTGGAAAAACGCGCCCGCGAGCGCCGCGAGCAAGCCGAGGCCGCCGCCCAGCGCCAGGCCGCCGAAGATGACCAGCTCGCCGCCCATGCCCCTTTGGCCGCCGAGCGCGGTGACCGTTACCGCGACGACCCACGCCCGGCCGCACCACGCGGCAATGGCCGGGTCGAGCCCCGTCTGTAAGCGCAGGAGACACGCCGATGTGCGAACTGCTGGGCATGAGTGCCAACGTCCCTACCGATATCGTTTTCAGCTTCACCGGCCTGATGCAGCGCGGCGGGCGGACTGGCCCGCACCGTGACGGCTGGGGCATCGGCTTCTACGAAGGCCGTGGCCTGCGCCTGTTCCAGGACCCGGCAGCGAGCAGCGAGTCGGAAGTCGCCAACCTGGTGCAGCGCTACCCGATCAAGAGCGAAGTGGTGATTGGCCATATCCGCCAGGCCAACGTCGGCAAGGTGTGCCTGTCCAACACTCACCCGTTCGTACGGGAAATGTGGGGCCGCAACTGGTGTTTCGCGCACAACGGCCAGTTGGGCGACTTCAAGGGCCTGGCCAGCTTCTACCGGCCGGTGGGCGACACCGACAGCGAAGCGGCCTTCTGCGACCTGCTCAACCGCATCCGCAGCGCCTTCCCCGAGCCGGTGCCGGTGGAACAGCTGCTGCCGGTGCTGGTCGAAGCCTGTGCCGGCTACCGTGGCCAGGGCGTGTTCAACTGCATGCTCAGCGACGGCGACTGGCTGTTCTGCTTCTGCTCGACCAAGCTGGTACACATTACCCGGCGTGCGCCTTTTGGTGCCGCACGGTTGAAGGATGTCGACCTGATCGTCGATTTTCATGCCGAAACCACCCCCAACGACGTGGTCACGGTGATTGCCACCGAGGCCCTGACCGAGAACGAGACCTGGAACCGCTACGAGCCGGGTCAATGGGCCCTGTGGCGGCACGGCGAATGCGTGGCGCACGGCCAGAGCTAAGGACGCTGCATGTTCAGAAGTTACCTGCGGTTGCTGCTGTTCACCTTCGGCCTGCTGGCCGGTATCCAGGCCCCGGGGCTGGTCAAGGACTATAGCCAGCGGGTCGAGGCGCACCTGTTCGAGTCGCGCGAGGCGCTGGATGGTTTCCGGCAAACGGCCGAGCGCTTTTTCAAGGGCGACTTGCAGGCGCTGCTCCGGCATTACCGCAGCAGTGACGACCCGGTGTTCAACAGTGATGCCAACAGCATCGAAAGCCTGATGATCCGCAACCAACTGCTGGAAAACGAATGGCAGGCGCTGCAAGGGCCATGGGCGCAGCGAACCTGGCATGTGCTGGTACAGGCTGACCCACAGCTGCGCGAAGAGACGTTGAATGGCTACAGCTATCAGATTTTGCTGGTGCCCGAAGCGGTTGGCTGGGGCGTTGGTGCCGGTTTCGTGCTGGCATTTGTGGTTGAAAGCCTGTTGCTGGGGATTGGCTGGGTGATCCTCGGTGGGCGGCGCAGGGCAGTTAAAGAAAGCTGGCGCTGATTGCTGCGGTAGCTGTGCCGGCCTCTTCGCGGGCTCGCCCGCTCCCACAGGATCATCACAGCCCTTGAGAGCTGTGCAGTACCTGTGGGAGCGGGCAAGCCCGCGAAAGGGCCGGCACAGGCAAAGACAATCTTTCAGACCAGCACGATCCGCTGCCCCCCCACATCACGCGCGTACCCCTCCAACACCTGCCGGCAAACCCCGACCACTTCATCGACCAACGCCACCCCGGTCTGCCAGGCCACCACCAGCTCCAGGCCGGGCGGCGGTTGCAGCCCTTGTAGCAACACCAGTTCGCCCCGGCCCAACTCGGCATCTACCAATGCCGGCGGCAACGCACCAATACCAAACCCGTCACGCAACAACCGGGTAATCGCCGCCACCGAGTTCACGCAGTTCAGCCGCGGCGCCTCAGCCCCCGCAGCTTGCAGCAAGCTCAGCACCTCCTGGTGTGGTCGCGAATTCTTCGAGAAGGTGATGATGCGTTCGCGCCCAAGCTCGGCCAGCGATGCGTAGTCCCGGTGCTGGTGCGAGCCGGCAGCCACTACCCAGCCCATCGGGTAGCGCGCCAGGTCCAGGCTGCGGATCGACTGCTCACGCAGCAGGTCGGTCTGCAGGATCACATCGAGAAAACCCTTCTGCAGCTGCTCGCGCAGGTTCAGCGCGGTGTCGGCCACCAGTTCGATTTCCACCTGCGGGTAGCGCTCGGTCAGCTCTGCCACCAGCGCGCTCATCCAGGTATGGATCACCGTGTCCATCACGCCGATTCGAATGCGCCCGACCTTGGCCCGATCGCTGTCCAGCGACTGCTTCATGGCCTTGGCGGTTTCCAGCATGCGCTCGGCGTATTCCAGCACCTTGGCGCCTTCCGGGGTCAGGCTGACCCCGCGGGAATCACGCAACAGCAGCTTCACACCCAGGTCCGCCTCCAGCGCGGCAATGCGGCTGGACACCGAGGCCTGGGTGGTGAACAGCTTTTCTGCCGTCAGGCGGAAGCTCTTGAGCCGGGCGACCCAGACGAATGTTTCGAGGAAGCGAAGGTTCATGATCAGTTTTTCTTGTTCCAGACCGGCGGTTTTTCTCGTTGGACGCAAGCGTTGCGGCCTCTGAACAATGGTGCCCAGGCCGCGACGCTTTATGTCGCCCATAAAACAATACCAACAAGCCGAGGCATCCATGAACCCCACCGGCGTGCAGCAGCAGGTCAGTTCCCCCCCTTCGTCCGGGCCTTTCGCCTGGTACCGCGATATCGACAAACAGCAACGGCGCACCTTCTGGAGCTGCAAGATCGGCTATGGCCTGGATGGCATGGACACGCAGATGCTCAGCTTCGTCATCCCCACACTGATCATGCTGTGGGGCATCACCACCACCGAAGCCGGGTTGATCCACACCAGCACACTGATCGCCTCGGCCGTGGGTGGCTGGGTAGCCGGTATCCTTTCCGACCGCATCGGCCGGGTGCGTACCCTGCAACTGACGGTGCTGTGGTTCGCCTTTTTCACCTTCCTGTGCGGCTTTGCCCAGAGCTACGAGCAGTTGCTGATCGCCCGCACTTTGATGGGCTTTGGCTTCGGCGGTGAATGGACGGCTGGCGCGGTACTGATCGGCGAGGTGATCCGTGCCCAGGACCGCGGCAAGGCGGTGGGCATGGTGCAGTCTGGCTGGGCTATCGGCTGGGGCCTCACGGCGATTCTTTACGCGCTGTTGTTCTCCTGGCTGCCGCCAGAGCAGGCCTGGCGCGCGCTGTTCCTGCTGGGGCTGGTGCCGGCGGTGTTCGTGATCTTCGTTCGCCGCCTGGTCAAGGACCCCGAGGTGTATCGCGAGGCCAAGGCAGAAGAAAAGGCCGAGGCACCGTCGCACTTTTACGAAATCTTTGCCCCGGGCATGCTCTGGACCACTGTGCGGGCATCCCTGCTGACCACCGGTGCGCTGGGTGGCTACTACGCCATCACGTCATGGCTGCCGACCTTCCTCAAGAACGAGCGCGGCCTGAGCGTGCTGGGCACCGGGGGCTACCTGGCCATGGTGATCGTTGGCTCGTACGTGGGTTACGTGGTCAGCGCCTACCTGTCCGACCTGCTGGGGCGCAAGAAGAACTTCATCCTGTTCGCCGTGGGCTCGTTCGTCATCGTGCTGCTGTACACGCAAATGCAGGTCAGCGATGGCGTGATGCTGTGGCTGGGCTTCCCGCTGGGCTTCTTTGCCTCGGGCATCTTCAGTGGCATGGGCGCGTTCCTCACCGAACTGTTCCCCACGCGCATTCGTGGCTCGGGGCAGGGCTTCTGCTACAACATCGGCAAGGTCATAGCGGCGTTGTTCCCGTTGATGATCGGCATGCTCGGCCAGAATGTACCGCTGGGCCTGGGCATTGGCGTGTTCTCTGCAGTGTCCTACGGGATCGTCATCGTGGCGGCCTTGAGCCTGCCGGAAACCCGCGGCAAACAGCTCAAGGCGCGGTAAGGTAGGCCTATGGACAACAACAAGGGAGACCACGTGGTGGAACGCCTGCTACTCAATTGTGACATGGGCGAGAGTTTCGGCAGCTGGCGCATGGGCCTGGACGCCGAGGTGATGCCCTACATCGACTGCGCCAACATCGCCTGTGGCTACCACGCGGGTGACCCCGGCATCATGCGCCGCACCGTGGCGCTGGCGCTAGAGCATGGCGTGACCATCGGCGCGCACCCCGCCTACCCGGACCTGGTCGGCTTTGGCCGCCGCGCCATGGCTTGCAGCGCGGAGGAGATCCGTGACTTGCTGCACTACCAGATCGGTGCGCTGGAGGGTATCTGCAAGGTGCTGGGGGGCCGCGTGGCCTATGTGAAACCCCATGGCGCGCTGTACAACGACATGATGGCCGACCCGCTCAAGCTGCGCACGGTGCTGGAGGCCGTGGCGGCCTACGACAGCAACCTGCCGCTGATGCTCATGGCCACCGCTGACAACCGCGCCGCCCAGGCGCTGGGCGATGAAGTCGGCGTGCCGCTGTGGTTCGAGGCGTTCGCCGACCGCGCCTACACCGCCAGCGGTCATCTGCTGTCGCGGCGCTTGCCTGGTGCGGTGCACCACGACCCGGCGCTGGTAGTGGAGCAGGCTGTGCGTGTTGCCCGCGGCGACACATTGGTGGCGGCCGATGGCAGTGCCCTGCGCCTGCAAGCCAGCACCCTGTGCGTGCATGGCGATAACGACAGTTCGGTGGCGGCGGTGCGGCAGATACGTCAGGCCCTTGATGCGCTGGAGGCAGGATGAAGCTGCGCATCGAAGTGGTGGCCATCGACAGCCTGATGGTGCGCCTGTTCGACCGTATCGACGAAGCGAACATGCCGTGGATGCTCGCCGCCAGCCAGCGCTTGAGCGCTGCGTTCGGCCAGCATCTGCTGGACCTGGTGCCGTCTTACACCACGCTGATGGTGCAGTTCGACCTGCCGCCGGGTGAGGCGAGGGCGCTGATCAGCCAGGCGCTGGAGGGCTTGCAGCCAGACACCGGCAGTGGTGGCCGGCGACATGAAATCCCGGTGTGGTACGACGCCAGTGTCGGCCCGGAACTGCCTGCGCTGGCAGCCCGCAGCGGCTTAAGTGAAGCCGATGTCATCCGCTTGCACAGCGAGCGCGACTATCCGGTATTCGCTTTGGGCTTCGCCCCCGGTTTTGGCTTTATGGGCCTGGTGGACGAACGCCTGGCCAGCCCGCGCCTGAGCACGCCGCGCAAGCGCGTGGCAGCGGGTAGCGTGGGCATTGCCGAGCGGCAGACGGCAGCGTATCCAGCGGTATCGCCGGGCGGCTGGAACCTGATTGGCCGTACCCCGGTGCGCCTGTTCGACCGGGATCGCGAGGGCTACAGCCTGTTGCAACCCGGTGACCGGGTGCGCTTCGTGCCGGTTTCGCGCAGCGAATTCCTGGCCTTGGGTGGTGATGTGGAGGCGCAGGGATGAAGCAGTTGAAGATCGAGGCCAGTACGCCGTTGTGCCAGTTGCAGGACGCCGGGCGCTTTGGCGTGCGCCACTTGGGCGTAACCCAGGGCGGTGCGCTGGATTGGGTGGCGATGCACTGGGCCAACTGGCTGCTGGGCAATGCCTTGGGAGCGCCGGTGGTCGAGGTGGCGCTGGGTGGCTTCAGTGTGGTGGCGGAGCAGGATTGCGTGCTGGCGCTGGCCGGTGCCGACCTGGATGCGTGGGTCGATGATCAGCCGCTGGCGCCTTGGCGCAGTTTTGTCCTGGGCAAGGGGCAGCGCTTGACCCTGAAGCAGCCTAAGCAGGGCGTTCGGGCTTATCTGGCGGCACCGGGCGGGTTCCTGGGCGCAGATGTGCTGGGCAGTTGTGCCACGGTGGTACGTGAAGAGCTGGGCGGCATCGATGGCCAAGGGGCTGCGCTGGTTAAAGGCCAGGCATTAGCGTTCCCCGGTAGCGATGCAACCCTGCGCGAGGTGCCGCATGCGTTGCGGCCGCAGTACACACAAAAGCCTGTGCTTGATTTGGTCATGGGCGCGCAGATTGGTGATTTCAGCGGTACCAGCCTGTTCGAGGCGTTCAACAGTGACTGGACCCTGGACAGCCGGGCCGACCGCATGGGCATCCGCTTGCTGGGGCGGCAACTGGTCTATCAGGGCGCGCCAATGATTTCCGAAGGTATCCCGCTGGGTGCGGTGCAGGTGCCGCCGGACGGGCAGCCGATCGTGTTGCTCAATGACCGGCAGACCATTGGTGGCTATCCACGATTGGGAGCGCTGACGCCGTTGGCGCTGGCGCAGATGGCGCAGTGCATGCCGGGGGCTGCTGTGCGGTTCAGGGCTGTGGTGCAGGATGAGGCCTGGCGGGAGCAGCAGGATTACCTGAACCGTTGGTTGTAAGGCCGCTGGCCCTTTCGCGGGCTCGCCCGCTCCCACAGGTACACCGCAACATTCAGGGTTTGCGGGTGACCTGTGGGAGCGGGCGAGCCCGCGAAGGGGCCGGTGCACACAACATCACTTGGACAGGTAACGCATGCCTTCCTCCAACCCCTGCAAGGTCAGCGGGTACATCTTGTCTTCGATCAGGTCCCGCACCAGATGGGTCGAAGCGGTGTAGTCCCAGGCCTGCTTCGGATACGGGTTGATCCAGATGATCTTCCTGAATTTCTCCATGAACCGCTGTATCCACACATACCCGGCCTCTTCGTTCCAGTGCTCCACGCTGCCACCCGGCTGGGTGATTTCGTAGGGCGCCATGGCCGCGTCGCCGACGAAAATCACTTTGTAGTCGTCGCCATACTTGTGCAGCAGGTCGAAGGTGGAATAGCGCTCCGAGGTGCGGCGCAGGTTGTTCTTCCACACCGACTCGTACACGCAGTTGTGGAAGTAGTAGTACTCCAGGTGCTTGAACTCGGTCTTGCAGGCCGAGAACAGCTCTTCGCAGACCTTGATGTGCGCATCCATCGAGCCGCCGATGTCGAACAGCAACAGCAGCTTCACCGTGTTGCGCCGCTCGGGGCGCATCTGGATGTTCAGCAAGCCTGCGTCACGTGCGGTGTGGTCGATGGTGCCATCGATGTCCAGCTCTTCGGCGGCGCCTTCACGGGCAAACTTGCGCAGCCGGCGCAGGGCCAGCTTGATGTTGCGTGTGCCCAGTTCCACCTGGTCGTCCAGGTTCTTGTATTCGCGCTGGTCCCACACTTTCACCGCCTTGCCCTGGCGCTTGCCGGCGTCGCCCACGCGGATGCCCTCGGGGTTGAAACCGCCCGAGCCGAACGGGCTGGTGCCGCCGGTGCCGATCCACTTGTTGCCGCCGGCGTGGCGTTCCTTCTGCTCTTCAAGGCGTTGCTTGAATGCCTCGATCAGCTTGTCCAGGCCACCCAGGGTCTGGATTTGCGCACGCTCTTCATCCGTGAGCGAGCGCTCGAATTCCTTGCGCAGCCAGTCTTCGGGGATCAATGCCTCGATGTGTCGGTCGAGGTTTTCCAGGCCCTTGAAGTAGGCGGCAAACGCCCGGTCGAACTTGTCGAAATGGCGTTCGTCCTTTACCAGGATGGCGCGGGCGAGGTAATAGAACTCGTCCATGTCGGCGAACACCACGTGCTTTTGCAGCGCCTGGTGCAGGTCCAGCAGCTCGCGCACCGACACCGGCACCTTGGCTGCACGCATTTCATTGAACAGGTTGAGCAGCATGGCCCGGCTCCTGTCAGCGGTTGCCGCGCCGGCTCATGAAGGCCAGGCGCTCAAGCAGCTGCACGTCCTGCTCGTTTTTCACCAAGGCACCTGCCAGCGGCGGGATGGCCTTGGTCGGGTCGCGTTCGCGCAGCACGGCTTCACCGATGTTGTCGGCCATCAACAGCTTCAGCCAGTCGACCAGCTCGGAGGTGGACGGCTTTTTCTTCAGGCCCGGCACCTTGCGCACGTCGAAGAACACATCCAGCGCTTCGCTGACCAGCGACTGGCTGATGTTGGGGTAGTGCACGTCGACAATCTGTTGCAGCGTGGTGCGGTCCGGGAAGGCGATGTAGTGGAAGAAGCAGCGGCGCAGGAAGGCGTCCGGCAGCTCTTTTTCGTTGTTGGAGGTAATGATGATGATCGGGCGTTGTTTTGCCTTGATGGTCTCGTCGATTTCGTAGACGTAGAACTCCATCTTGTCGAGTTCTTGCAGCAGGTCGTTGGGGAACTCGATGTCGGCCTTGTCGATTTCGTCGATCAGCAGGATGACCCGCTCTTCGGCTTCGAAGGCTTCCCACAGCTTGCCCTTTTTCAGGTAGTTGCGCACATCGTGGACCTTGTCCACACCCAGCTGCGAGTCGCGCAGGCGGCTGACCGCGTCGTACTCGTACAGGCCCTGATGGGCCTTGGTGGTGGACTTGATGTGCCAGGTGATCAGGCGCGCGCCGAAAGATGCCGCCAGTTGCTCGGCAAGCATGGTCTTGCCGGTGCCGGGCTCGCCCTTGACCAGTAGCGGGCGTTCGAGGGTGATAGCCGCGTTTACCGCCAGTTTCAGGTCGTCTGTGGCGACGTAGTCGCGGGTGCCTTCGAACTTCATGGGGCTGTCCTCTGTTGTAAGCCTGTGCCGGCCTCTTCGCGGGCACGCCCGCTCCCACAGGAATTGCACGAGCTTCTGGAGCTGTGAAGTACCTGTGGGAGCGGGCGTGCCCGCGAAAGGTCCAACACCTGTTTTCGATTTGTTACCGACTATAACGCGGGCTTAGGCAGCTGAAAACGCAGACCGGGTATTCAGTCCCTGAATGCCCCGTCACGCTCAGTCAGTCGGCATCCGGCCCGGGCTGCTCATACCGTGCATTGAAGGCCTGGACAAAGCCGTTACGCAGTATCTGCAAGAATGCCTCGAAGGCGCTGACATCCTGCTTGTGCACGCTGCCGCTAAGCTCCACGCGGGTGGCAAACTGGTTTTTGCGCTGGTTCTTGAGCACGGTCTCGGTGGCCCCTATCAATGCCTCCCACACCGAGCGGAAAAAGCCTTTGTCCTTTTCCTGCACATCCTGTTGCCAGTTGAACACGTCCACATCGCGCAGCAACGGTTTGATATAGCCCGTGAGCCGGCCATTCTCGGCCTGCGCCTCGATCACCAGGTCACCATGGCCAGCATTGAAATCGAACTTGCCATAGGCGCTTGAAAAGTCATTGAGCCTGCGCAACTCGATGCCCGTGGCGCGCAAGCGGAACTGGAAGTCGTCGAAATCGCTGAACGGGTCGAAGGTGGCACGGCTTTCGACCTTGGCATCGCCCAGCAGCAGGGCGCTCGCGTCCAGGCTGGCGTCGCGCCGGCCCTGTTTGTTGCGCACGTTGGTCAGGTTGCGGAGGGTGGCGTTCAGCTGGGTGGCCTTGAGGTCGACCGGTGGATCGGCGTTGAAGTTGCGAAAGGCCAGCACGCCGTTGTCGATATGCACCTCGTTGAGGGTGATGGGCAGCAGTTTTTCCAGTTGTTGGCGCCAGTCGGTGCCTCGGCCGGTTTGCGATGCCTGCTTGCTACCACCGTCGACGAAGTTCAGTTGCGGGTGCACGAAGGTCACTTCGGCCACCACCGCCTTGTCGTACCACAGCGAACTCCAGCTTACCGAAAGGTCGATCAGCGGTGCGTCGAGCAGCGGCACTGGCACCTTGCCGCTGGTCTTGACGATTTTCAGGCCGTTTATCTGGTACGCGCCGCGCCACCAGGCCAGGTCCACATCGGCCACCTGGCCCCGGTACTCGCCCATGTCGGCCAGTTTGTCGTTCAGGTAGTCGCGCACCAGGTAGGGCAGGGCCAGGTGCAGGGCTACCAGCAGCGCGACCAGGCTGGCCAGGCCTGCCAGCGGCCAGCGGTAACGGGCTCTCATCGGGGTGTCTCCCAAGCAGGATGTGCGGTTGACCGCAACCTGCCCGGCCGAGTTCGAACAGGCTTTACGGGCCACCGGCCGGGGCTTACCCTTGAGGTCTTTCCCTGCTTTTTTTCATGCCAAGGACCCCTGCCATGAGCCGTATCTTTGCAGACAACGCCCACTCCATCGGTAACACGCCGCTGGTGCAGATCAACCGTATTGCCCCGCGCGGCGTGACCATCCTGGCCAAGATCGAAGGGCGTAACCCGGGCTACTCGGTCAAGTGCCGCATTGGCGCGAACATGGTCTGGGATGCCGAAAGCAGCGGCAAGCTCAAGCCGGGCATGACCATCGTCGAGCCCACCTCGGGCAATACCGGTATCGGCCTGGCCTTCGTCGCCGCCGCCCGTGGCTACAAGCTGATGCTGACCATGCCGGCCTCGATGAGCCTGGAGCGCCGTAAGGTGCTGAAGGCACTGGGCGCCGAACTGGTGCTGACCGACCCGGCCAAGGGCATGAAGGGCGCCATCGAGAAGGCCAGCGAAATCGTCGCTTCCGACCCGGCCCTGTACTTCCTGCCGGGCCAGTTCGAAAACCCGGCCAACCCGGCCATCCATGAAAAAACCACCGGCCCGGAAATCTGGAACGACACCGATGGCGCAGTCGACGTATTGGTCGCAGGCGTGGGCACCGGCGGGACTATCACCGGCGTATCGCGCTACATCAAGCACACCCAGGGCAAGGCGATCCTGTCGGTGGCCGTCGAACCCGTTTCGTCGCCGCTGATCACCCAGACCCTGGCCGGCGAAGAGCTCAAGCCTAGCCCGCACAAGATTCAGGGCATTGGCGCCGGTTTTGTGCCAAAGAACCTCGACCTGTCGATTCTCGACCAGGTGGAAACGGTAACCGATGAAGAATCCAAGGCGATGGCCATCCGCCTGATGCAGGAAGAGGGCATCCTTTGCGGTATTTCCTGTGGCGCAGCCATGGCCGCTGCCGTGCGCCTGGCCGAAAAACCTGAAATGCAGGGTAAGACCATTGTCGTAGTACTGCCGGATTCGGGCGAGCGCTACCTGTCGAGCATGTTGTTTGCCGACATGTTCAGCGAGCAGGAAAACCAGCAGTAATCGGTCCTGCCGCTGATCCGGCGCAACAATCGGCGGCCTGGTTTATTGCAAAATCTTCATCAATGCGATCCCGCCCGGGTTGTTTGTACCTCGGCGGGATCGGTTTATGATGGCAGGATGATTTTCAGGAGAGCGGGACGCGCAGCCCTGGCTCTTCCCCAAGGAGTGAAAGCATGACCTTTTCCTTTGCAGCCAAGGCGGGTGTCTTGCTGGTGTTTTTCGGCAGCGTGCTGTTCGTGCACCTGCGCGGCAAGGCCCGCCTGCCGGTGTTGCGCCAGTTCGTCAACCATTCGGCGCTGTTCGCCCCCTACAACGCGTTGATCTACCTGTTCTCCGGCGTGCCGTCCAAGCCCTATCTGGATCGTCAGCGCTTTCCCGAGCTGGATGTGCTGAAGGACAACTGGCAGGAAATTCGCGAAGAGGCCATGCGCCTGTTCGACGAAGGGTATATCCGCGCCGCCGAGAAGGACAACGACGCCGGCTTCGGTTCTTTCTTCAAGAAGGGCTGGAAGCGTTTTTACCTGAAGTGGTACGACAAGCCGCTGCCGTCGGCCGAAACCCTGTGCCCGCGCACTGTCGAGCTGGTCAGCAGCATCCCCAACGTCAAGGGCGCCATGTTCGCCCTGCTGCCTGGCGGTAGCCATCTCAACCCGCACCGTGACCCGTTCGCAGGTTCGCTGCGCTACCACCTGGGCCTGTCTACCCCCAACTCCGATGCTTGCCGCATCTACGTTGATGGCGAGGAGTACGCCTGGCGTGATGGCGAAGACGTGATGTTCGACGAAACCTACGTGCACTGGGTCAAGAACGAGACCGACGTCACCCGCGTGATCCTGTTCTGCGACATCGAACGCCCGCTGAGCAGCCCGTTCATGACCCGCATCAACCGCAAGGTCAGCGCCTTCCTTGGCCGCGCTACCGCGCCGCAGAACACCGACGACGAGCGCGTGGGCGGGATCAACCAGGCGTACGCCTGGAGCAAGCGCTTCAGCAACAGGATCAGCGGCCGTGTAAAGCAGTTCAAGCGCGCCAACCCCAAGGCCTACCGCGTGCTGCGGCCGGTGCTGGCGGTAGTGGTGGCTTACGCGTTGTATAGCTGGTTGTTCTGATTACGGTTTGCGTACAGCGCCGAGTATACCTGGCGCTGTACGCAATCAACCAAGCCCTTCCAGCAACCCATCGGCGCGTACCAGATCGACTATCACCTGCTCATCGACTGCATACACGCCCCTTGATGCCTTCCACACCAGGTGTTTGTCCTGCAAGGCGATGAGTGCTTGCTGCACCCCCGGTACCTCGGCCTTGACTTCGTTTTCGTCCACTCCCGCCTGTTCCATCGCCTTGACGTACAGAGCCAAGGTTGGGGCCTCAAACGGTGCGTATTCGTTACCCTTCAGGCACATGACACGCAGAACAGCGGACTGGATAGGCGTAAGGCTGCGGATCACCTTTTTCAGGTTTGCATTCAGGTCGTCCGCTTGCGCCTGAACAAGCTCCCGGAAACGTGCTGGAACGGTTTCTGGCTCAATACCGAAGTCAAAGCGGATTTCATCCGCTGCCGCGCCCAGTAGCTCAGGGCGGTAGCCACTTTCCTTGAACAGCTGGAACACCTCTGCCGGGTCGAGTGCGCAGGGGAGGTCGATATTGGCGCAGAGCCAGTCGATGAAGTCCTGATCCAGGGTCGGGAACTGCACCATCGCGGCGCCGAAAAACGCCTGATCCTTGCTATTGCGCAGCATGGCCAGTTTGTCCCGGTTCGAGCCGGTGCAGACGATGCGCAGGCCATGGTGCTTCGAGCTGTTGAGTTCGTCCCGGGCAGCCTTGAGGGCGAACAAGGCTGCTATGCCCTGATCGGTTGTGATGGCGTGCTGCGCCTCGTCAATGATCAAGACGATGATCTTGCGTGACTCATCGGAAAGCGCCACCAAGGCCGTGGTGAGGTCGATATCCTGCCCTAGGCCGATCTTGTCCACGCTGAAATTCAGGCCGCCGACAGTGACCTTCTCCATGCCTGAGGACTTCGCCAGCCGTGTGATGAACCCTTCGTTACGCCCGACCGTCTCACGCACGGTTTCTACGATGACCTGGCCGGGGTCTTTGGTCAGGTCTTTCCACAGGTCGGCATACAGCACAATTGCTCCGGCTGCTTCGAGAGCGGGGCGCAGGTCTTCGCGGGCAAAAGTGGATTTACCGGTACGCCTGGGCGCAGCCAGGAACACACCCGAGCTTGCAGCACTGCCTACGGCGACTTGCAGGATCAATTTCGACAGGCGCGATGCGAGCGTTGGGCGGTGATAGACGGATTCCGGCATTTCGGCCTCGCTTTTGGATTTATAGCTGATTATAGAGTGATTATAGGGGAATTATAGAACCTGGGGTAGCGACGCTTTATAGGTAATTATAGAACGATTATAGACAAACTATAGAGCGACTAGAGGTAATGCCGGTCAGTTAAGCGATTTGGGGCCGCGTTGCGGCCCATCGCAGGCAAGCCAGCTCCCACAGGTACGGCGCATGGCTTGAGTTCAGTGCAATCGGTGTGAGGGATTCTATGGTTTCTGGCAAGGGCATCAGGGTTGCCGGGTGCTCGCCACGGCATCTTCAGCGCCAGCTCGCGATGCGCCGCGCGGGCGGCGCTCGATCTCACAGGCGCCGCATATCTTGTGGCAAACACCTGTCAGCCCTGATGCGATCCCTGTGGGAGCTGGCTTGCCTGCGATGGGCTGCGCAGCAGCCCCGGCAGTCTTAACTGACTGGCATTACGCCCCTCAGTCTCTCAAGCCGGCTCCAGTGCCTGCTCCACAACCTTCCCACGGCTAAGGTGCACCACCTTGTCCGCCGTATCGAAATACCGGTCATCATGCGAGATCACGATAATGGTCTTGCCCAACCGCTTCAGGTCCGGCAACAACTCGGTGTAGAACACGCGGCGGAAGGTCGGATCCTGGTCCGCTGCCCATTCGTCAAACACCAGTACCGGGCGCCCGTCCAGCCAGGCATTGACCAGCGCCAGGCGCTTGCGCTGCCCGGTGGACAGGTCGGTGGTGGTGAAGGCACCGTCGCGCACGCTGACCTTGTGGGCAATCTCCAGCCGTTCCAGGTAGCGCGTGGCATCTTCCGGCAGGCTGTGTTCGTGCTCCGGGAGGTCTTCGAACAGGTAGTAATCGGCAAACACGGTCGTAAACAGCTGGCGATAATCGTCCAACCCTTCCGGGCCGATGGCCTTGCCGTTCAGGCGCACTTCGCCGCTTTGCGGGGTGTACAGGCCTAGCAACAGCTTGATCAGCGAGGTCTTGCCGCAGCCGTTTTCACCGACGATGAACAGGATTTCGCCCGGCTCGATGCTCAGGTTCACCGGTCCCACGCGGAACGGCTCCTTGCCATCCACCGGCGGGTAGGCGTACTCGACGTTGCGCAGTTCCAGGTGCGCGGTAGCCAAGGCCTCGCGCTTGACCGGGGGCTCCAGCAACAGGTGCGGTTCGGGCGAGGAAAAGCGCTCGGACAAGTCGGCAATGCGGCGGAACGCCACCTGGGCGCGGCCAAGGATCGGCAGGTTGCCGATCAGCGTTTCCAGCGGGCCTTTCATGTACAGCAGCACCAGCACGAAACCGCTCATCACCGCCGGGTCGTTGCTTGGCCACAGCGATTGCAGGGCCAGGGTCAGGCCGATGACCACGAAGAACAGCATCGAGCCCAGGCTCTTGGCCACCACGAAGATGTTGATGGCGCGGATGTGGGTATTGGCGATGAAGTCGGCGGTGCCCTGGATGTTGCGCGTCAGCATGGCATGCCGGCGGCGGCGGTCGATGCGCAGTTCCTTGGCGCCTTCGGCAATGGCCGAGTAGTGCTTTTGCAGGTTGTCTTCGGCATCGCGGGCGGCGTTGAAGCCGGCCACGCCTTTTTGCCGGGCGATGTACTGCACGCCGCTGCCGATACCGATGGCCACCAGGGTGATGGCAAAGATCGGCAACGACAGCCAGGCCAGGTAGGCCATGCAACCGGTCACCGTGGTCAGCGAGATCGCCAGTGGGGCGAAGGCGAAGGCAAAGTCGCTGATGGTGTCGACATCACGGGTCAGCACCGGGATCAGGCGGTGGGTACGGTAGCGCTCGATCTGTTCGATTGGCGCCGACAGTACCTTGGCACCCAGGTCCTTGCGCAAGCGGGCAATGACCTTCTGGCCCACATAGTTGGTGCCGCTGTCGGCCGCCACGCTGCTGACCAGTGCCAGCACGCACAGGCCGGCGAAGGCCAGGATCACGCCCTGGCTCATGCCGCCTTCGGCGTGCAGGCCCCGGTTGACGGTGGCCAGCAGGGCAGTCACTGCCAGGCCGCCGACCATGCCCAGTAGCACCGAAACGATTACCGCAGGGCGGTAGGGTTTGAGCAGGGCCAGCAGTTCGCGGATGGCCCCGGGGGAGGAGGTTTTCATGAAACATGATCTCGCTGGTGAGGTGGGGGCGGGGTCAGCTGCCGAGGGTCAGGGTGCCCTTCATCAAGGTGCTGTGGAACGGGAACGAGCAGTAGAAGCTGTAGTCGGTACCGGCCTTCAGCTGTTTTGTATCCAGGGTGACGCTGTCCTTTTCGCCGCCGCCGATCAGTCGGGTGTGGGCGATCACCCGGGTGTCGCCAGGTTTTACATAGTCCTGTGCCTCGCCGGCCTTCTGGCCGTCATCCAGCACGCCTTGCATGTCGGCCGGGGTGCTCAGTACCCAGTTGTGACCCATGACGTTCTTCGGCATGTCGCCGGGGTGGGTGAGGGTGACGGTGAACGAGGTGCAGGCCTTGGGCACGGAAATGGCGGCCTTGTCGAAGGTCATCTGGTCGGTACCGTGGATTTCCACGGCGCATTGTTCCGCCGACCAGGCGGCCGGGGCCGCAGCGAGCAGGGCGAGGAGCAGAAGCTGGCGAGTCATGTACGGTTCCTGGGCGATAAAAGGGTGCACATCGTTCAGACGAACCGGCACGCCCTTGCTTTACCTGTGTGTGTTGCCCTGGTGAATTTCCCGCAGGCCCGCTCGTTCATCTAGTCAGGCGCCGCCATGGCGCAAAACCCGATTTCGCCGCCAACGCGGCCCTGGCTTGAGGTGACCGTACATGAGTGAACTGCTGAGCTTTGCCATCGAACCCCTGGATGCCGCGCGTGGCAACCTGCCGCTGCTGGTGCGTGCGCCTGAACCGGGCATTGACCTGCTGGAGGCCTTTGCCGAATTGCAGCCACTGGTGGACCGGCACCTGCTGCAAGCTGGCGGCATTCTGTTCCGCGGGTTCGAAGTGGCGGGTGCAGAAGCCTTCCGTCAGTTCGCTGCCTCCTTCGGCCACCCGCTGCTCAACTACGAGTTCGGTTCAACCCCGCGCAGCAATGTGACCAAGGGCGTGTACACCTCCACCGAATACCCGGCGCACCAGAGCATCCCGCTGCACAACGAGCAGGCCTATACCCTGGAATGGCCGATGAAGATCTGGTTCTACAGCGTGATCCCCGCCGAGACCGGTGGTGAAACGCCAATTGCCGACAGCCGCGAAGTGTACCGGCGCATGCCCGTGCGTATTCGCCAGCGGCTGGAAGAGAAGGGCTTGATGTACGTGCGCAACTACGGCAACGGGCTGGATGTTGAATGGTCGCAGGTGTTCAACACCGAAGACCCGCGCCAGGTCGAGGCCTACTGCCGGGCACATGCCATCGAGTGCATCTGGAAGGATGACGGCGAACTGCGCACCCGTCAGCGTTGCCAGGTGGTGGGGCGGCACCCGGTAACCGGGGACAACGTGTGGTTCAACCAGGCGCACCTGTTCCATGTGTCGAACCTGCAACCGGAAGTGCGCGAATCGCTGATGGACATCGTCGAGGAAGAGGACCTGCCGCGCAACGTGTACTACGGCGATGGTACGACCATCGAGGATGCGTTGCTTGATGAAGTGCGCGGGGTGCTGGACGAGTGCACCATCAGCTTCCCGTGGCTGGCGAATGACGTGCTGATGCTCGACAACATGCTCGCGGCCCATGCCCGCTCGCCGTTTACCGGCAAGCGCAAGGTGGTGGTGGCGATGGCCGAGGGGCATTCCGAGCTGCTGCGCTGACAGCTGCTTGATGTGCTGGCCCCCGCAGGATCATCTGCGCCCTAGGCAGCGGTGCAATCCCTGTGGGAGCGGGCGTGCCCGCGAAGCAGGCGACGCGGTGGATGGCACCGGCGCTGCCGGTGTTCGCGGGCTCGCCCGCTCCCACAGGGACTGCGCAAGCTTTCAGATTTTTAACAAGACATTTGCTCCCACACGGATCGCGCCAATTTAAAGAGTCGCGGCAAGACAATTGCTCCGCTTGAACTCCCCCTAAATCAGCCCCCCATGCCTTCGTCTGACAGTTACCGCTCGACTGCCAGGACTTCGCTCGACATGAATGCCGACCAAACGCTCAAGCTCGCCCGCCGCTTCATCGAACTCAGCCCCGACAAGCGCCGCCTGTTCCTCAAGGCGCTGCAGGGCGAGGGCATGGACTTTTCCGTGCTGCCGATTGCGCCAGGTGTGGAGGTGGCCGAGCGTGACCAGCTGTCGTACGCCCAGCGGCGCATGTGGTTCCTCTGGCAGCTCGACCCGCAGGGGGCGGCTTACAACTTGCCCCTGGCCGTGCGCCTGCACGGTCCGCTGGACCTGCAAGCCCTGCAGCACGCCTTCGATGCCCTGATCGCCCGCCACGAAACCCTGCGTACCCGCTTTGTCGCCGATGGCGATGACGTACGCCAGCAGGTCGATACCGTCGCTGCCCCGTTGCAGTTGCGCCAGGATGCCCTGGCCGAACTGGACGAAAGTGCCCGCCAGGCCGCTGTCGAGTCTATCGCCGAAGCCGAGGCGCTGGCCCCGTTCGACCTGGCCAGCGGCCCGCTGATACGCGTGCGCCTGCTGCAACTGGCCCCACAGGATCACGTGTTGCTGCTGACCCTGCACCACATCGTCGCCGACGGCTGGTCGATGAATGTGCTGATCGACGAGTTCCTGCGCCTGTACGACGCCGCCGTGGCGGGCACCGACGCTACCCTTGAGCCGCTGCCCATCCAGTATCGCGACTATGCCCTGTGGCAGCGTAGCTGGCTGGAAGCCGGTGAACAGGAGCGCCAGCTGGCTTACTGGCAAACCCGCCTGGGTGACGACCATTCGGCGTTGGAACTGCCGCTGGACCGCACCCGCCAGGGCCGGCCCAGCTACCGGGGCGCACGCCACGAGTTCCCCATCGCCGCAAACGTCGCCGAGCGCCTGCGCGGTGTGGCCCGCAAGCACAACGCCACGCTGTTCATGGTCCTGCTGGCCGCCTTCAAGCTGCTGCTGCAGCGCTACAGCGGCCAAACCGCAATCCGCGTTGGCGTGCCCATCGCCAACCGCAACCGTGCAGAAGGCCAGGGCCTGATCGGCTGCTTCATCAACACTCAGGTACTGCACACCGAGATCGACCCGCTGTTGGACATTGCCGGGCTGCTGCAACGCGTGCGTGAAACCGCCGTGGGCGCGCAAAGCCACCAGGACTTGCCGTTCGAACAACTGGTCGAAGCGCTGGACCTGCCGCGCAGCACCGAAAGCCCGCTGTTCCGTGTGTTGTTCAACCACCAGGCACAGGTGGCGGATGTGCAGGCCATTGAAACCCGCTCCGGCCTGAGCCTGGCGCCGATCACGCTGGAGAAGCACAGCGCCCGCTTCGATCTGGCGCTGGACACCCACGAAAGCGCCGGGCAGTTGCACGCGGCGTTCACCTACGCGACCGATGTGCTCGATGCCGCCACCGTCGAAGCCCTTGGCGAACAGTGGCTGGCCCTGGTGCAAGCGCTGGCCGATGAAACCGCTGGTGCGGTAGGCGAGCTGGCATTGCCGGGCCTGGTCGTTGCCCAAGGTGAGCCGAAGCCAGGCGGGGCAGCCTTGCTGGTTCATCAACGCTTTGCCGCTGCCGCCAGCAGCCACCCCCAGCGTATGGCGGTAATGGCCGCAGGCGAACAGGCCAGCTTTGCCGATCTCGATGCGCGGGCCGAAGCCATCGCCAACCGCTTGAGCCAGGCCGGGGCAGGGCCGGACACACTGGTCGGCGTACTGGCCGACCGCAGCGTTGGCATGCTCGCCAGCATCCTTGGCGTGCTCAAGGCCGGTGCTGCGTACTTGCCACTGGAGCCCGAGCAACCAGCCGAGCGCCTGGCCTACATGTTGGCCGACAGCGGCACGCGCCTGGTGCTGGCGCCCGCTAACTGGCAGGTTGAACTGGCGGATGGCGTGCAGCACATCGACTGGGCGCAAACGGGTAGCGCCAGTGCCGTTCGCCTTGCGCCCGAACCGGCCAACCTGGCCTACGTGATCTACACCTCTGGCACCACTGGCCAGCCGAAAGGCGTGGCAATCAGCCACGGTGCATTGGCCAACTACGTCGATGGCATCGCCGCCCGCCTGCCGGTCGAACGCATCCGCAGCATGGCCCAGGTCTCGACGCCGGCTGCCGACCTGGGCCACACCATGTTGTTCGGTGCCCTGTGCGGCGGCCACACCCTGCACCTGCTGTCGCGTGAACAGGTATTGGACGCCGAAGGCTTCGCCACCTACCTGGCCGACCATGAGGTGGACGCGCTGAAGATCGTGCCGTCGCACCTGGAGGCGATGCTGGTGGCTGGCCGTTCGGCGCTGCCAGAGCAATGCCTGGTGCTGGGCGGCGAGGCCATCAGCCCGGGCCTGCTGGGCAAGATTCGCCAGTTGAACCCGGCGCTAAAGGTGTTCAACCACTACGGCCCGACCGAGACAACAGTCGGTGTGCTGGTCGCCGAGCTTGACGAGCACGCCCGCCTCGGCCAGCCGTTGGCCAACACCCGCGTAGCGGTGCTCGACCATTGCCTGCAACCGCTGCCGGCCAAGGCCAAGGGCGAGCTGTACATCGGTGGCGCCGGCCTGGCCCGTGGCTACCTGAAGCGCCCGGCGCTCACCGCCGAGCGCTTCGTCCCTGATCCACATGGTAGCCACGGCCAGCGCCTGTACCGCAGCGGTGACTGGGTACGCCAGGGCAGCGACCTGCAATTTTCCGGGCGCATGGATGGCCAGGTGAAAATCCGTGGCTACCGTGTAGAGCTGGCCGAAATCGAAAGCCAGTTGCGTGCGCTGGACGGCGTTGCCAACGCGGTGGTGCGCGTGCATGGTCAGGCGCCACAACTGCAACTGGCCGCATGGCTGGTGCCGAGCCAGATGCCGGCCGACAGCGTGGCCTGGCAGGACGCGATCCGCGCCACCCTCAAGGGCCTGCTACCCGAGCACATGGTGCCCGCCTACCTGATGGTGCTGGAGCACCTGCCGGTCACCGTCAACGGCAAGGTCGACGTCAAGGCATTGCCAGAGCCGGTCGCCACCCAGGTGGCTTACCAGGCACCGCAGACCCCGTTGCAAGTGCAGTTGGCGCAAATCTGGGCGCAAGTCCTGCAAGTGCAGCAGGTGGGCCTGACGGATAACTTCTTTGCCCTTGGCGGCCATTCGCTGCTGGCCACGCAGGCCGTATCACGGGTGCGCAAGCAACTGGGCGTGGATCTCCCGTTGCGTACCCTGTTCGACACCGTCGACCTGCAAGCCTTCGCGCAAGCGGTAGCCGAGGGCGAGCAGGGTGCCGGGCTGGACATCGAAATCCTTGACCGGCAACAGCCGCTGCCAGTGTCCCGCTCGCAGAACCGCCAGTGGCTGTTCTGGAAGCTGAACCCCGAAAGCCTGGCCTACAACACGCCGATGGCGGTGCGCATGCAGGGCAATCTGGACCGTGCAGCGGTGCAGGCCGCGCTGGACGCCCTGGTCGCCCGTCACGAATCGCTGCGCACCGTGTTCGTAGAGGCTGAGGGCCTGCCTTGGCAGCGCATCCTGCCGGCTGCTGCGGTGCCGATCGGCTTCGAAGACCTCAGCGGCCAGGACCACGCGGCGCAGATGCGCAAGCTGGAAGCCGAAGCGTTTGTCCCGTTCGACCTGGAGCACGGCCCGCTGCTGCGTGCCCGCCTGTTCAAGGTGGATGAGCAGCAGCACCTGCTGTCGCTGACCCTGCACCATATCGTCTCCGACGGCTGGTCGATGAGCCTGCTGGTGCGCGAGTTTGCCGCTGCCTACAACGCGGCGGCCACTGGCCAGGTGCACGCCATCGAACCGCTGCCGGTGCAGTACGCCGACTTCGCCGCCTGGCAGCGCAAGTGGCTGGCCGAAGGGCAGATGCAGGCGCAGATCGACTACTGGAAAGCGCGCCTGGAGGATGACTTCGAGGTGCTCGAACTGCCGGCCGACCGCATTCGCCCGCAGGTCAAGAGCTACCAGGGCAGCCGCTTCGACGTGCGCCTGCCGTTGGCCCTCACCGAGCGTTTGCGGGCACTGGCGGTGGCGTCCAATGCCACGCTGTTCCATGTGTTCCTGGCCGCCTACGCCATCGTGCTGTCGCGCTACAGCCGCAAGGGCACGCTGAACATCGGCGTGCCGGTCACCAACCGCAACCGCCTGGAGCTGGAAGGGCTTATCGGCTTCTTCATCAACGTGGTGGTGGCCCGCATCGGCGTGGATGGCAGCCAGCCGTTCCCGCAGCTGCTGGCGGCCATCAAGGAAACCACCTTGCAGGCCCAGGCCAACAAGGATGTGCCATTCCTGGAGGTGGCCGAAGCGCTGTACCCGGAGCGCGACCAGGGCGTGAACCCGTTCTTCCAGGTGCTGTACAACCACCTGCGCGACCTGGGCGAGCAGGTGTCCAGCGATGCCCTGCACGGCCTGAGCGTGAAGGAAGTGGACCTGCTGGAGCCGGGCGCGCAGTACGACATTTCGCTGAACACGCTGGAGCGCTCCGATGGCGTGACGGCGTCGTTCAACTATTGCACCGACCTGTTCGACGCGGCGCGCATCGAGCGCATGGCCGGGCACTGGCAGGCGTTGCTGGAAGCCATCTGCGCCGAGCCGCAGCGCTGCATTGCCGAGCTGGACTTGCTCGGCACCGCCGAGCGCCAGCAGTTGACCCATGGCTGGAACCCTGCGCCTCAAACCACCAGCGGGTTGTGCGCGCATCAGCTGTTTGAACGCCAGGCGCGTGAGCGGCCAGACGCCGTGGCGCTGATTTTCGACGACCAGCAAATGACCTACGCCGAGCTGGACCGCAGCAGCAACCAGCTGGCGCATCGCCTGCGGGCGCTGGGCGTAGGTCCGGACAGCCTGGTCGGCGTGGCCGTGGAGCGCGGCCTGGGCATGGCCTTGGCGCTGATCGCCATCCACAAGGCCGGTGGCGCCTACGTGCCGCTGGACCCGGACTACCCGCAAGAGCGCCTGGCCTACATGGTCGAGGACAGCAACATCGGCCTGCTGCTGGCCGATGCGCCTTCACGTGATCGCCTGCAGTTGGGCAAGCAGCTGCCTTGCGTGGTGCTGGAGCCCGGCATCGATTGGCTGCAAGCCTGGCCAGCCGAGCCACTGGCGAACCTGGCTGCACCGCAGAACCTGGCCTACGTGATTTACACCTCCGGCTCCACCGGCATGCCCAAGGGCGTAGCGATCGATCACCACGCCTTGTCGGTGTTCTGCCAGGTAGCCGGCGATTACTCGCGCCTGAGCCCGGCCGACCGCGTGTTGCAGTTCGCCACCTTCAGCTTCGACGGTTTCATCGAGCAGTTCTTCCCGCCGTTGGCCCAGGGCGCCTGTGTGGTGCTTCGCGACCTGCGGCTGTGGGATACCGCCACCTTGCTGGATGAAATCAACCGCCACGGTGTAACCGTCGCCGACCTGCCGGCTGCCTACTGGCGCCTGCTGGCGCTGGAACGCCGTGCCCCCGAAGCCTACGGCCGGCTGAAGCAGATTCACGTGGGCGGCGAAGCCGTGCCGGAAGACGCCCTGCGCGCCTGGCTGGCGGATGGCCCGCCAGCGGTGCGCTTGCTGAACACCTATGGCCCGACCGAAGCCACCGTGGTCGCCACCACCTATGACTGTTCGCAGATGACCGGGCAGCAGATCAGCAAGGGCGGCGTACCGATCGGCCGCGCCTTGCCGGGCCGCAGCCTGCATGCGCTCGATGATGGCCTGGCGCCGACCCCGGTCGGCGTACCCGGTGAACTGTTCATCGGCGGGGCAGGTTGCCTGGCGCGTGGTTATCACCAGCGGCCGTCGCTCACTGCCGAACGCTTCATCCCTGACCCGTTCGACCCGGTTGGCGGTGGCCGCCTGTACCGCACGGGCGACCTGGGCTGCTACGACGAAAACGGCCAGCTGGCCTATCGCGGGCGGGTTGATCACCAGGTGAAAGTACGGGGCTTCCGCATCGAGCTGGGCGAAATCGAGCAGTACCTGCGGGCACACCCGGACGTGCGTGAGGCCACCGTGCTGGCCATCGACCTGCCCGGCGGCAAGCAGCTGTGCGCCTATGCCGTACCGGCCGAAGGCCACAGCGGCGACCTGCGCCTGGCGCTGAAGCAGTACCTCAAGGCCAGCCTGCCCGACTACATGATCCCGTCCTACCTGGTGACCCTGCCGAGCATGCCGCTGACGCCCAGCGGCAAGCTCGACCGCAAGGCGCTGCCGCTGCCCGACCCTAACCAGCCGCAGCATGACTACGAGGCGCCGCAGAGCGAGCGCCAGCAGCAGTTGGCCAACATCTGGGCGCAGTTGCTGAACGTGACCCGCGTGGGCCTGAACGACAACTTCTTCGAGCTGGGCGGCCACTCCCTGCTGGCTGCCCAGGCGGTGTCGCGGATCAACGTTGAACTGGGGCTGGATGTGCCCCTGCGGCTGATCTTCAGCCACCCCGAACTGCGCACGTTCGCCCAGGCACTGGACGAGCAAGGCCTGTCGCTTTCCGACGATGGCCTGAGCGATATCGAACAAATGATGAACGCATTCTCAGAGGCCTGACATGGAACTCACAGCAGCACAACGCATCGCCCAACGTTTCGTCGGCCTTCCGCTGGAGCAGCGCCAGCAGATCCTGGACAAGATGCAGGCCAGCGGCCAGAGCTTCCGCCTGCTGCCCATCGTGCCCGCACGCCAGGGCCTGGCGCACATCCCGCTGTCGTATGCCCAGCAGCGCCTGCTGTTCCTCTGGCAACTGGAGCCCGACAGCCCGGCCTACAACGTGCCGATGGCGGTGCGCCTGAAGGGCGCGCTGGACCAGGCGGTACTGCAACAGGCGCTGGATGCGCTGGTGCAACGGCACGAGTCGCTGCGTACGCGTTTTGCATCGGATGAGGGTGCGTTCCACCAGGACATTCTCGAGCACTGCCCGCTGCCACTGGAGCTGGTGACGTTCGCCAGCCCACCTGATGAGGGTGCCTTGAGCGTGGCGGTGGACGCTGCCCTCAAGCAACCGTTCGACCTGCTGGCCGGGCCGCTGCTGCGGGTGACCCTGCTGCGTGTGGCGGACGAGGAGCACGTGCTGGTGCTGAGCATGCACCACATCATCTCTGACGGCTGGTCCAGCGATGTGCTGGTGCAGGAGTTCATCCAGCTATACACCGCCCTGGCCGAAGGCCGCCAAGCGCAGCTGCCGGCCTTGCCGATCCAGTACGCGGACTACGCCATCTGGCAGCGCGCCTGGCTTGAAGCCGGGGAAGCAGAACGGCAACTGGCCTACTGGCGCACGCAGCTTGGCGATGAGCAACCGGTGCTGAGCCTGCCGCTGGATTTCGAGCGCCCGGCCACACCCAGCCAGCGCGGCGCGGTGGTGCGCGTGGACATTGCCGGCGAACAGGCCGAAGCCCTGCGCAACCAGGCGCGCAAGGGCGGCCACACGCTGTTCGTGCTGGTGCTGGCGGCCATGGCGGTGGTGCTGTCGCGCTACAGCGGCCAGGCCGACATCCGTATCGGCGCGCCGAATGCCGGGCGCAACCGCAAGGAGCTGGAAGGCCTGATCGGCTTCTTCATCAACACCCAGGTGTTGCGTGTACAGGTTGACGAGCGCGCCACCTTCGCCGCGCTGCTGGAGCAGGTCAAGGACGTGATCGGCGGCGCGCAGTCGCACCAGGAGATACCGTTCGAACACCTGGTGGATGCTTTGCTGCCTGAGCGCAACCTGGCCCACAACCCGCTGTTCCAGTTCAAGATCAACCAGCACGTGGCCGCCAGCGACACCGGGCGCAAGCGCCTGGGGGCACTGGAGGTGGAAGGCTTTGCCCGTGACGGCGGCGATGCCCGCTTTGACCTGGCGTTCGACTTCTCCGACAAGGCCGATGGCATCGAAGGCTACTTCACCTACGCCACCGACCTGTTCGAACAGGCCACCATCGAGCGCATGGCCGGCTCGCTGCGCCAGGTGCTGGGCGCGTTGACCCGCGACCCGCAGCAGGTGATCGTCGACTGCCCAGAAGGGGTGGCCGCGCTGCCGGCTGCCGTGCAGTCTTATCCGCACGGCGACATCCTGGCGTTGTGGCGCCAGGCCATGGCCCAGGGCCAGGCCCATGGCGGCGTGCGCGCCGGTGAGCGGTTCATGACCCAGGCCGGGCTTGAGGCAGCGTCCAACCGCCTGGCCGATTACCTGCGCCAGCGTGGCGTTGGTGCGGGCAACATCGTTGCCCTGTGCCTGCCGCGCTCCATCGAGTGGGTCAGCGCCTTGCTCGCGGTGCTCAAGACCGGCGCTGCCTACCTGCCGCTGGACGGCCAGCAGCCGCAAGAGCGCCTGCAGCAACTGATTGCCGACAGTGGTGCCGCCGTGCTGCTACACGAGCCCGGTGATGAGCGTTTCGCCGACCTGCAAGGCGTGCAGGTGATTGCCTGCGAGCACACCGCCTGGGCAGCCTGCAGCGACATCCCGGTCGAGGTGGCGATCACCCCTGAGCAGCCGGCTTACCTGATCTACACCTCCGGCTCGACCGGCCAACCGAAAGGTGTGGTGGTCAGCCACGGCGCGCTGGCCAGCTACACCCAGGCCGTGCTGGAACGCCTGCAACTGCCGGCCGCAGCCAGCATGGCGATGGTGTCCACCCCCGCAGCCGACCTGGGCCATACCGTGCTGTTCGGCGCCCTGGCGTCCGGCCGCCTGCTGCACCTGCTGCCGCAGGAACTGGCGTTTGACCCGGATGGTTTCGCCAGCTACATGGCGCAACACCAGGTGGGTGTGCTGAAACTGGTGCCGAGCCACTTGCAAGGCTTGCTGCAAGCAGCCCGCGCCGCCGATGTGCTGCCTGCCGAGGCGCTGATCCTGGGGGGCGAGGCGTGCAGCTGGGGCCTGCTGGAAAAGGTCCGCGAATTGCGCCCGGGCTGCCGGGTAATCAACCACTACGGCCCGACCGAAACCACGGTTGGCGTGCTCACCTTCGAGCCCGGGCAGCCTGTACCTGGCTGCCGCACAGTGCCGGTAGGCCGCCCGCTGGGCAATGCCTGCGCCCAGGTGCTGGATGGCTACCTGAACCCACTGGCGGCGCAGGTTGCCGGTGATCTGTACCTGGGCGGGCAAGGTGTTGCCCAGGGCTACCTGGGGCAGCCAGCGCTGACCGCCGAGCGCTTTGTGCCCGCCGAAGGCGGCACCCGCCTGTACCGCAGCGGTGACCGCGCCCGCCTGACGGCAGATGGCCTGGTCGAGTTCATCGGCCGCGCCGACGACCAGGTAAAAATCCGCGGTTACCGGGTGGAGCCGGGTGAAGTTGGCCGGGTATTGGCAGGCTTGCCGGGTGTCAACGACGCCGTGGTGCTGGCCCTGCCGCTGGAAGGCGATGCCGAACGCCTGCAACTGGTGGCCTATGCCGTGGCCGACGGCGGCGTGACCGTGCAGCAGTTGCAGGCGCAACTGCAAGCACGCCTGCCAGACTACATGGTGCCGGCCCAGATGCTGTTGCTGGAGCGCCTGCCGCTGACCGCCAACGGCAAGCTCGACAAGCGTGCGCTGCCGGCACCGGGTGCCGTCAGCCGTGGCTACGTGGCGCCGGAGGGCGAAATCGAGGAGAAGCTGGCCGCTGTCTGGGCCGATGTACTGAAGCTGGAGCAGGTCGGTAGCAGCGACAACTTCTTCGAGCTGGGCGGCGACTCGATCCTCAGCCTGCAAATCATCGCCCGGGCCAAGCGCCAGGGCATCAAGATCACCCCCAAGCAACTGTTCGAGCAACAGACCATCGCCCAGCTGGCCCAGGTGGCCAAGCGCATCGAGGCCAGGCAGCCCGTGGCCGCAGCGGCAGCGGTGGACACCGCCATCAGTGGCGAGGCCGCGCTGCTGCCAGCCCAGGTGCGTTTCTTCGAAATGGATATCGCCCAGCCTGCGCACTGGAACCAGTCCGTATTGCTGAAGCCGGCCGACCCGGTACAGGTGCCGCAATTGGAAGCAGCCTTGCGCGCAGTGGTTGAACAGCACGACGCCCTGCGCCTGCGTTTCATCCAGGGCAACGGCCAGTGGCAAGCCCGCTTCCAGCCGCTGGACAATGCGCCGCTGGTGCGCCAGCGCCAGCTGGCCACGCTGGACGAACTCGACGCTGCCGGCAACGACGTGCAAGCCGGCCTCGACCTGGCGCTCGGCCCGCTGCTGCGCGCCGAACTGTTCGACTTCGCCGATGGCCAGCAGCGCCTGCTGCTGGTGGTTCACCACCTGGTGGTGGATGGTGTGTCGTGGCGGGTGCTGCTCGAAGACCTGCAAGCCGCCTACCAGCAGGTACTCAACGGCCAGGCCATCAGCCTGCCTGCCAAGACCAGCCCGGTGAAAGCCTGGGCCGAACGCCTGGCCGCCCACGCCAGTAGCCCTGCCCTGCAAGCGCAGCAAGGCTACTGGCAGCAGGTGCTGGCCGGCGACCATGCCGAGCTGCCGCGTGACAACCCACAGGGCAGCCTGGACAACAGCCATGCCCGCACCGCCGCCACGCGGCTGGATGCCGAACGCACCGCCAAACTGCTGAAGCAGGCACCGGCCGCCTACCGCACACAGATCAACGACCTGCTGCTGACCGCACTGGCACGCACCCTGTGCCAGTGGAGTGCACAGGACAACGTACTGGTGCAGCTGGAAGGCCATGGCCGTGAAGACCTGTTCGACGACCTCGACCTCAGCCGCACCGTGGGCTGGTTCACCAGCCTGTTCCCGGTGCGCCTCACCCCGGGTCACGATCTGGGCCAGTCGATCAAGGCGGTTAAGGAGCAGTTGCGCGGGGTGCCGGACAAAGGCATCGGCTACGGCCTGTTGCGTTACCTCGGTACAGCCGAAGCGCGTCAGCAGCTGGCGGGCGCCGGCCAGGCCCGCATCACCTTCAACTACCTCGGCCAGTTCGACGCCAGCTTCGCTGGCGAGGCCGGCGCACTGTTCATGCCGAGTGGTGAAGCGGCAGGTCGCACCCAATGTGCCGGTGCGCAGTTGGGCAACTGGCTGAGCATCACCGGCCAGGTGTACGGCGGTGAACTGTTCCTGGAGTGGACCTTCAGCGCCGACGTTCACCACCCGGCCACCATCGAACACCTGGCCCAAGCCTACGAGCAGGCCCTGACCGAGCTGGTAGAGCACTGCTGCGACGCTCGGCACCAGGGTGTTACGCCCTCGGACTTCCCGCTGGCCGCACTGACCCAGGCACAACTGGACAGCCTGCCGCTAAACGCCGGGCAGATCGCCGATGTGTACCCGCTGTCGCCCATGCAGCAGGGCATGCTGTTCCACACCCTGTACGACCAGCAGGCCGGCAACTACATCAACCAGTTGCGTGTGCAAGTGCAGGGGCTGGACGTGCCTCGCTTCAAGCATGCCTGGCAGGCAACTTTCGACGCCCA